>DAOUAN010000131.1:0-21373 GCA_034433385.1 Anaerolineales bacterium
GGCCGGGGTGTGGGTGGGGATGAAAAGGGTCGGCCAGGGGGTAGGTGAATTTTGCAGGGCAATTTGGGTCAATTGCGCTTCTACCGTCTGCGCGGCTATCGTCGCAATGGTGGCCGGCTCCAGCGTGGGAGGGGCCTTTGAGGGCAAATTGCAGGCGGTCAGGATCAGCAAGATGACCAGTAAGAAAGTTGTCAGTCGAATCGGTGATTTCATGGGATTTTTCTCCTCTTTTTGCATACGCATTGTTTATTTTACTGCATCTGTTTTTCAGCGCAGATGAGACGTTTGGCAGGGGGGAAAGTTCCGGCTGGCGCGCCGGTTTAACGGAAAAAAACAGGAGCCGGGGATGGCTCCTGTTTGACGGTATCCGGCTTGGGTCCCGCTGCGAGGCGCTATTTTTCGTAGGGTTGGCCATCGGCAGCGGGTGGGACTGCCCGTCCGACGACGCCGGTCAGGACGATCATCGTCACCAGATAGGGCGCCATGGCCAGGAAGGAGGAGGGGATGGGAACTTGCAGGATTTGCATTTTGATTTGCAAGGAGTCGGCAAAGCCAAAGATCAGCGAGGAGGTGAATGCGCCAATCGGGTTCCAGTTACCGAAGATCATTGCTGCCAGGCCGATGAAGCCTTTGCCGGCGGTCATGATTTCGTCGAAGCGGCCCACCGAGCCGAGGGTGAAGTAGGCGCCGCCCAGGCCGGCGATCATGCCGCCCAGGATAACGTTGACGTAGCGGACGAAATAGACGTTGATGCCCAGGGTGTCGGCCGCTTTGGGGTGTTCGCCAACGGCGCGGGTGCGCAGGCCCCAGGGGGTGTAGTAGAGCACGATGTGCAAGATGACCACCAGCGCCAGCATGAGGTAGACGATCAGGCCGTTTTCAAAGAAGATGGGGCCAAGGATGGGGATTTTGGAGAGCAGGGGGATGCGGATGACCTGCAAGGTGCCGGAGTTGTTGAGCAGGTCGGTATTGCGCTCGAGGAAACGCGAGGAGATGAACGAGGTGGCGCCGGTGCCGAAGATGTTGATGGCGACGCCGCTGACAATTTGATCAACTTTGAAGCGGATGACCAGAACGGCATGGATGGCGGCTACCAGGGCGCCGGTGAAGATGGCGACCAGGATGCCCAGGTACAGGTTTTTGGTCAATGTGGCGCTGATGACGGCGGTTTGTGCGGCGAGTAACATGATCCCTTCGATGCCGATGTTGACTACCGCGGCGCGTTCGCTGATGACGCCGCACAGGGCAGCCAGGGCAATGGGTGTGGCGCGCACCAGGGAGCTGCTCAACATGCCTACCAGGTTGAAGGATTTGTCTTGGGTGGCCCAGATGAGGAAGGCGGCGACGAAGGTGAAGCCGATGATGCCCACAATCAGGCCGGTGGAGCGTACCCCACGGGCGGCCTGCCAGGCGCCCAGGAAGACGACGAGGAGGATGAGCAGATACAGGCTGGGTTGTACCGGCACGACCAGGTCGGGGATGGGGATGGCGTTGGAACTGGCCAGGTTCATCCCAAATTTGGCTACCTGGCCAGGCTGCGTGCCGCGGGCAAAGAGCAGGTACATGACCAGCCCCAGTACGATCAGCAGGATTCCGCTGGTGACGCGTTTGCGAGTGGCAGTTTGGGCAAGTTGTTCAAGGGTTGGAGTGCTCATGCGACCTCACGATTAACGACCCCAGCCGCGAGTCAGGACGGTGGCTTCAGCGCGGCTGATCTTGATGCGGTAAATGGCGCGGATGATGGCCGGGGCGGCCACGAAGACGATGACCAGACCCTGGATGATGGAAATAATGTCAATAGGAATGCCGGCCATGGATTGCATGCGGGTTGCTCCGCCGCGCAAGATGCCAAAGAGCAAGGCGGCCAGCACAACGCCAAACGGGTGGCTCTTCCCCAGCAGGGCCACGGCGATCGAGTCAAACCCATAGCCGGCTGAGAAGCCCTGCCCCACCCAGTGGTCAACCCCCAACACCTGGCTGGCACCCGAAAGGCCAGCCAGCCCACCGGAAATAACCATGACCAATACAATGTTGCGGACGATGTTCATCCCGGCGTATTTGGCCGCGTCGGGGTTGGCACCCACGGCGCGGATTTCAAAGCCGAGGGTGGTCTTAAACAGGAACCAGTACACCAGCCAGGCCACGCCCAGGGCCAGGAAGAAACCCCAGTTGAAACGCAACGGGGCAGGGAACAGGCGGGGCAATTCGGCAGTGGCTTCGATGTTTGGCGTCACCGGGCGGAAACCGGAGGCCTTCATTGGGCCGGTCAACAACCAATCGCTCAGGCGGAAGGCGATCCAGTTCATCATGATCGTGTTGACCACCTCGTGCGCCCCAAACCGTGCCTTCAGGTAACCAGGGATGGCTCCCCACAGAGCGCCCGCTGCCGCCCCCCCAAAAATAGCCAACGGCAGGTGAATATAGGCGGGCAGTCCCTTGATGCTGTAACCGATGAATGCCGCCCCTAAAGCGCCCAGGTAGAACTGTCCCTCGGCGCCAATATTGAACAAGCCAGCGCGGAAACCAAGGGCAACAGCCAGTCCAGCAAACATATATGGCGTAGCCGTAACCAGGCTTTCGGTGAGCGGGTAAAAAGCCTTCAACAGGGCGGCACTATCGCCCGTACTTTGATAAATGCGGAAGGCCTCGATCATTTCCCGTGGATTGCCCAGAGCGCCAGAGAACAAGGCCCCATAGGCGGTAGCCACGGCTTGCCAGGCCGCCGCCAATGCTGCCCCCGGTGCCTGGAAGAAATTTCCAAAGGCGGCGACGGCTTTCGCATCGGTAATGGCGATGACGATTCCCCCGATGACCAGACCGGTGAAGACGGAAAGCAACGGGACGAGCAAGGTCTCCCAAAAGCTCCCGCTGCGCTTCACCTCGGACTTTGGGCGGGATTCCGTTATCTGTTTTTCTTTTTTGGCTGACATGGGATTCTCCTAGAAGACTCGCTCGACTTCGGCCGTGCCCCGTTTCTGGGGAGAGATTTTAGCCGCTTCCTCCGGGCGGACGCCGGCCATGAGCAACCCCAGATATTCCTTGCTGACATCCAGCGCCGGGACAATATCCACAATTTGCCCCCGATACATGACCGCGATGCGGTCAGAGAGGGCCAGGATTTCATCCAGCTCAGAAGAGACCAACAACACCGCCGTGCCTTCGTCTCGTTTTTGGATGATGCGGCTGTGAATGTACTCGATAGAACCGACGTCCAGGCCGCGTGTCGGTTGCGAGGCGATGAGTAATTGAATGGGGCGAGAGAATTCGCGGGCGACGATCACCTTTTGCTGGTTGCCGCCCGAAAGCGTCGAAGCATTCACGAAAATGCTGGGAGTGCGAACATCGTATTCTTTGACCAGCCTTTCAGCGTTTTCGTAAATGACCTTTTCTTGCAGGACAATCCCTTTGGCAAAAGGAGGCTGATAATACGTACAGAGCACCATGTTGTCATGAATAGGGAAGGAGAGCAGCAACCCGTGTCGCTGACGATCTTCCGGGATGTGGGCTACCCCGCGCTCCAGGATTTTGCGCGGCGAAGCGTGATGCAAGGGCTGGCCGAGGATTTCGATCTCGCCGCTCTGGTAAGGGAGTAGACCGGTCAGCGCATAGACCAGTTCGGTCTGTCCGTTTCCCTGGACGCCAGCAATGCCCAGCACTTCCCCTTTTCGCACATCGAAGGAGACGCCGCGCACTGCCGGGTGATGGCGCTCGTCCTCCACATACAGGTTTTTGACCACCAGCGCGGGTTCTTGAGGGGTGGCAACTTTCTTGGGGACCACCAGGTTCACTTCCCGGCCGACCATCATGGCGGCCAATTTTTCCGGGGTGACCTCCTGCGGCGTAACCGTTCCCACCGTTCGCCCGGCGCGCAGCACGGTAATGCGGTTGGAAAGGGCCATCACCTCTTTGAGCTTATGGGTGATGAAGATGAGCGATTTCCCCTTTTCCACCAGCGAACGCAACACTTTGAACAACCCCTCGACCTCTTGAGGGGTAAGCACCGCGGTTGGCTCATCCATGATGAGAATATCTGCCTGACGGTAAAGAACTTTGATGATTTCCACCCGTTGTTGCGCCCCAACCGGCAGGTCTTTGATGTAGGCATCAGGATCCACATCCAGGCCATACTGTTCCGAAATTTCTCGAATGCGTTTGGCGACCGTTGCCCGATCCAGAAAGATGCCGTTACGCTTTTCCTCGATGCCCAGCATGACGTTCTCGGTGACCGTCATCACGGGCACGAGCATAAAATGCTGGTGGACCATGCCAATACCGCGTTGAATCGCGTCGTTAGGGTCATGAATATCCACTTTCTCGCCACGGATCCAGATTTCGCCTTCATCCGGTTGGTACAGCCCATATAAGATATTCATCAATGTGGTCTTGCCGGCACCATTTTCCCCCAGCAAGGCATGGATTTCACCCTCTTGCAGGGTTAAATCAATGTGGTCATTGGCCAGCACACCGGGGAAGGCTTTTGTGATCCCACGCAGTTCCAATACGTTTGTCATAAAGCGTTCTCCTGTATTTCAGCATGAACGGCTAGACATCTACGGCCTCATGGGCTTTGGATGTCTTCGCCTGACTTAAATTTTAGACTTCTCCACAATTTCTAAAATAAGACAAATGGCGTGAAGGTATGAATATGAGACAGGTCTTTCTACCTGTCTTCTGCTCATACACTCACGGCATTGGTCTCTTGCGGGTAGAAAAGGGCCGGGGAAAAGCCCCCGGCCCTCTTGTGTTGATTAAATCTTACTGGCCCAAAACGCCATTGACGGTCACGGCGCCGCTGATGATGTCGGCCTTCAGTTTTTCGATCTCAGCCTTCAGATCAGCCGGGACTTTGTCCTCGAAGTTGTGATAGGGGGCGATGTCCACACCACCATCCTTGAGGGCGTATACGGCGGTACCGCCGCTGAATTTCCCCTCGAGGGCGTCTTTGATGGTGTTGTACACTGCCACGTTGATCTTCTTCAGGACGCTGGTCAGCTCGACATCGCGGTATTCAGGAGCGGTGTCGTACCAGTCGGCATCCACGCCGATGATCAGGCAGGAGCCGGTCTCTTTGCAGACGGCAGCAGAACCCAGGCCAACCGGGCCGGCTACCGGCAGGATGATGTCGGCGCCTTCCTGGATGAAGGATTCGGCCACGCGGCGACCATCATCGGTGGATTCGAAGTTGTTGGTGAAGGTGCCTTCGCCAGTGGCGCTGTTCCAACCCAAAACCTGGACGTTGGTGCCCTTCTGCATGTTGTAATACTTCACGCCGGCTTCAAACCCCTTCATGAAGATAGTCACAGTGGGGATGGGCAGACCGCCATAGGTGGCGACCTTGCCGGTCTTGGTCATGCCAGCGGCGAGATAACCGGCCAGCATGGCAGCTTCATCGGTCTGGAAGGTCAGGCCGCGCACGTTGGGGATCTCGGTCTCAGAACCGCAGTTCTTGCCCACCTCGGCGCCGGGGAAGCAGTCGGGGTAGGTGTAGTCCACGATGGCGAACATGGTGTCGGGGTTGGCCTTGGCGGCGGTAGCCGTATCCACGCCCAGCAGGAAGCCTACGGTGATGATCAGGTTGGACTTCTCATCCAGGAACTGCTGAATGTTCTTGGCGTAATCGGATTGATTCTGGGATTCCAGATATTTGCCTTCGACGCCAAAGTCAGCCATGGCTTGTTCAACACCAGCCCAGGCGCTGGCATTGAAGGACTTATCATCAATACCGCCCAGGTCAGTCACCTGACCGACTTTGAAAACAGCCGGCGCTTCAGTGGGGGCTACCGTCGGGGGTTCGGTGGGAGCCTCAGTCGCTGGGGGTTCGGTGGCCGGAGGCTGAGTGGGGGTCGGCTTCGGAGCGCAGGCGCTCAATACAATGGTGGCAATGAGCAACATTGCCAAAACAGCGTACAGCTTCTTCATGTGATTCTTCTCCTCGTTAGAGTCAATAAGGATTGAGATGAAAGGTTGGATACAGTTTTTCTTTCAAGACCAAATATTTTTTCGCGCAATCACCTCCGTCCAAACGTGAAAAAAGTCATTTTTTTCCCGCGGCGCAAGTATAAATCCTCTTTAGGCATTGTGCAAGCCTGAACGACTGAGGGTTAGGGCGGGGGCTGGCGAGGCACGCCGGTTTGCAATGCGCCGCTGGCGAGAGCCTGTTCCAATTCCAGCATCTTGCGCTGCACGGTCTCTGGGATAAAACCGGCGCGGTTGTGATAGGGTGCCAATGTCACGGTGCCGGGCATTTCCTGGGGAAGAGTCTCGCCGTTGTGCATCTGGCGAAGCAAGGTATAGACCGCCGAATCGGCGTTTTTCACTACGGAGGTGAGCAACACATCGCTCGCTTCGGGCGTGACGTAGAACTGGTCCTGCTCCGCGCCGATGGCCAACACCCCGACCTCTGCTGCTCCGAGGATGGCTCCCTGGCCGGTACCGCCTCCGCTGGCAAAGAGCACATCTGCTCCCTGGGCGATCAATTTTTGGGCCGCCTCCCTGCCCCATTGCGGATCGGCGTAAAGCGTCTCGCGATGGCTGGCCTCATGAAAGGAAAGCAAAACCTTGACCTCTCGATTCATGTAAAGAGCGCCAACCCGAAACCCTTCGCAGATGCGCCAGTTCTCTACAATTTCCTTGGTTTCGCAAACGGCAGCGACTATGCCAGTTTGGGTCAGCTGGGCGGCCAGGGCACCGGCCAAAAAGCCTATCTGATCCTCGGAAACGGTGATGAAAATGACGTTTGGCGGAGCCGCTTGTAGGGGTTGATCCAACCCGATGAAAACGGTATCCGCATACTGGTCGGCGTAGTGAAGCGTATCATCCTGGAGCGCATGCCCGCTGGTGAGGATCACATCGTAATGCCGACGGGCAAAATAGGCGATGTTGCGGTCGTAATCGCGGCTTTCGTTCGTTTCAATGTATGCGGCGTGAGCGATCAGCCCCTCGCGGCGAGCGCGTTGAATGCCCTCCCAGGCCGTCTGGCTCAGGCTGCCATCTTGTAGGCCGGCGAGGTCGGTGACCAGCCCCACGCAAATTACGGAAGGACGAGCGCAATCGGGCACAGGCGCGCAGCCGAAGATGCTGAGTGCCAACAGGGCCGAGAGGAGAATCAGCCTTCCGGCTTGCTTCAAAGGGGAGGGCAAAAGGGTCATTGTGCTTTCAGGCAGAGGCAGCCTGAGCCTCGCCGCGCCGCACGCCGAGCATCAAGAAGAGGGCAATAAGCAGGAAGATCGGCGATATGAGCATGATCATGTTGTAATTGTTGCCGGTCAATTGGACAAGCCAGCCGTTGACGTTCGGGCCGGCGATGGCTGAGAGGGTGGAAAAGAGATAGTATAGACCGGTGTAGGTGCCGGTGCGGGCCGCACTGGTCATATCAACGACCATGGGCAGGGAGTTGATATTAATCAGCGCCCAGGCGATGCCGGCCACCATCAGCAGCACGCTGAGCACGGGGATTTCACCCAGCACCGGCGCTTTGGTGAGGACGGTCGTCAGAGTAGCGGGAGGCAAAACGTAAATGGTGGCAATGACCAGGGCCAGCAAGATAATGCCTGTCGAAATGGTGACCCGCCGTCCGATTTTTCCACCAATGTAGCCCGCCACCAGGGCTGAGAGCACGAAGAAGAGCGAAAGGTGTCCCAGCAGGCGCGAGCCATCGGCTTCAGGCAGGTGCAGGTGGTTGCGAGCATACAGGGTGAAGAAGGCTTCAATCGCGGTGAAGGCCAGGAACCAGAAGAAGATTGCCAGCAAGATGCGCAGGGCAGATTTGTCGGTGTCGTTGATCACTTCGCGCAGGCTTTCCAACATCCCCGGTTGGGCTTCACTTTGTTCGTATTCTTTTGGCTCTTTGATGAAGATCAAGACGAGCACGGCAGCCAGGATGACCAGCGCCGATCCCATCCAGAAGGGAAAAGCGGGGTTCATTTTATAGAGTACGCTGCCGCCCAGGAAAGAAATGATCGCCCCGACGCCACCCATGAAATTGATGATCCCGTTGGCTTGTGAGCGATAGGGCGAGGGGGTAATATCGGGCATGAGCGCCACTACCGGCGTGCGCCAGAAGGCCATACTCAGCAGCAGGGTGCTGGTGCAGGCCACAAAAAGGGGTAAGACGGCGGCTACGGGGATCAGGCCGAAGGCTAACGCTCCTATCGGCGCGCCGACCAGGATAAACGGCATCCGCCGCCCGATGGGGGTTCGCAGGCGATCGGACCAGGCGCCTACGGGCGGTTGAATGAACAAGGCGGCGATGTTGTCCAGTGTCATGAAGAAACCGATGAAGGCTGGGGCGAGTTTAAATTTATCGGCCAGGAAGATGGGCACGAAAGCATTGTAAACGCCCCAAATGACGCTCACGCCAAAAAAGCCAAAGCCGAGCACGAAGATGCGCGCATAGGAGAAGCGAGGGGTCATGGACAGGTACTCCTTTGTTGAGAGAAGTTTGGAACAGTTGCGACTTGTTCGATAGATGCGAGGTCAACCGTTCGAAGCGGTTGGGGGAGATGGCGCTATACGTTGCGTTGGGCATCTTCCAGGAATTTGCGATCTTCTTCGCTGAGGGGGGCTTTGTCCAGCAGGTCGGGGCGTCGCTCCAGCGTGCGCAACAGGGATTGCTGTCGGCGCCAGCGGGCAATACGGGCGTGATCCCCGGAGAGAAGCACTTCGGGTACTTTCCAGCCGCGAAATTCCGGCGGGCGGGTGTAATGCGGATATTCCAGCAAGCCGCTGGCATGGGAATCGTCGAAGGCGCCGTCGGGGTCGCCGAGGACGCCGGGGATGAGCCGGGAGACGGCGTCGATCAGGATGAGGGCGGGCAGTTCGCCGCCGGTCAGCACGTAATCGCCGATGGAGATTTCATCGGTGACCAAATGCTCGCGGATGCGTTCATCCACTCCCTCATAGCGGCCGCAGATCAGGGCAAGTTGGGGGTGAGTGGCCAGTTCCTGGGCCACGCTTTGGGTGAAAAGCCGTCCCTGGGGGGTGAGCAAAATGACCGGGCACCCGGCTTGGGGTCCGAGCACGGATTCGACGGCTTCGAAAACGGGTTCGGGCTTCATGACCATCCCGCCGCCGCCGCCGTAGGGGGTGTCATCTGTGGTGTGATGACGGTCGTGGGTGTACTCGCGGATGTTGTGTAGGCGCACCTCAATCAATCCCCGCTGGCGGGCGCGCTTGAGAATGCTGGTTTCGAGATAGGGCGAAAAAACTTCAGGCAAAAGGGTGAAGACCTCGAAGCGCATAGAAAGATTTTAGCATATAAGAGGGAAATTAGAGACGTTCTAGGCGGCTTGACGGGCGAGAATTGGGAATGGTAAGATGAAAATATGTATTTACGTGGAAGTAAATGGAGCATGAATCGCCGGCGGAAGCGACCGAATTGGTTCCGCCTGATTTTGATTTCGATTTTGATTATCGCCGGGGCGTATGTGGATCGCTTTGTGGTGGCGGTAACGCCTTCCCCTTTTGTGCCAACCCCAACGGCGACGCGCGCCCCCGAATCGTTCATTACCGAAGCGGAAGATCTGTTCAAACAGGGGAAGTTACTCCAATCGATCGAGACGTATCAGCAGGCCATCCTGGCGCGCCCTTCGGAGCCGACGTATTATCTGGCGCTGGCACGGGTGCAAATTTATGCTGGCAAGTATAAAGACGCTCAGGCCAGTGCGGAGAATGCCCTCTTGCTTAGCCCGAATAATTCGATGGCTCATGCCATGCGCGCCTGGGCGCTGGATTTTCAGGGAGATTACCTGGGCGCCGAAGCAGCGATTAAAGAGGCTTTGCAGCAAGACCCGAATAACGGCATCGCTCACGCCATTTATGTGGAAATTCTGATCGATTCTTACCTGGCTGGCACGGCTGGCTTTGATAACCTCAACACGGCCATTGAAGAATCGCGCGTGGCGCTTGCGCTGGCGCCGGATACCATCGAGGCGCACCGTGCCCGCGGCTACATCCTGGAGGCGACCGAAAATTACGAGCAGGCGATCGCTGAATTTCAAACGGCGATTTCTTATAACGAGAACATTCCAGACTTGCATCTGGCATTAGGACGTAACTACCGCCGCCTGGGCGTGTACGATAAGGCGGTGGAGGAGTTTACCCGCGCCAATGCGCTCAACCCAGCCGATCCCACGCCGGACTTGTTCATTTCGCGTACCTATGCCACTATTGGTGAATATGCTAAGGCTATGCAATATGCCGAGACGGCAGTAAAGGACAATCCGGCTGATCCAAATTTGCGCGGAAATTTGGGTGTGATGTATTACCGTAACTTGCTCTGGCCAGAGGCAGTGCGTGAATTGGGCCTGGTGATTAACGGCGGGCAGAGCGAGGATGGTTATACGTTCAAGCCGATGAATCTGGTGCCCAATGACGTGCGCCTGGCCGAGTATTATTTCACGTATGGCCTGGCGTTGGCGCGTTTGAATCGCTGTGGCGAGGCGCTGAAGATCGCCCAGACAATCACGGATCGCATCCCCTCCGATGAGATTGCCATGGACAATGCCGGCAAAATTGTGGAAATCTGTCGCCAGAATTTGCAGGTGACGCCCACGCCCACCCTGGCTGTGCCGGCGATCACTCCTACAGGCACCCCATGAACGTTCCCGTCAGACGATCTCTTTTCCACCGCCGCTCACAACCGAACATTTACCGCATCTTTTTGTGGGTGGTGTTGATTTTAGGCGGCATCTGGTTGCTTCGCGAAATCCAGATGGGTGAACTCAGGTCATTGTATGAGGCTCCTCCTACCCCCACGCGCACAGCGAACTCGTATGCCCTGGAGGGTGAGGCGCAATTTGTGGCCGGCAACCTGGATGCCGCCATTCAGGCCTATCGCCGGGCAACGGAAATTGAGCCGAACAACGCCAAAATTTGGGCGGAACTGGCGCGCATCCAGGCTTATTCCTCCGCCTTGTTGACGACGGATCCTGAACGCTTGGCGCGCTTGAAAGAGGCGCTTCAGGCCGCGGAACAGGCGGCTGCCCTTGCCCCTGACGATAGCACCGTCCATGCCATTTACGCCTTTGTGCTGGATTGGAACGCCAACCCCGCCCTGATCGGCGAAAAGCAGGCTCAGGCTTACCTGACCCAGGCCGAGCAGGAAGCCGTGCGCGCCTTGCAACTGGACAATACCAATACCCTTGCCCTGGCTTTTTATGCCGAAATCTTGGTCGATCAACAAAAATGGTCCCAGGCCGAACAATACATCAAGCAGGCCCTGGAGCGTGACCCCGGCCTGATGGATGTGCATCGTGTCAATGCCTATGTGCTCGAGTCACTGGGTCAATACACCCTGGCTATCGAATCTTATCAAAAGGCCATCGAGCTGGCTCCCAATTTAACGTTTCTTTACCTGCGAGCTGGCGCCAATTATCGTCGCCTGGGGTTTGCCAGCCCCAATGAAGAGACTCAGCGCGAACTCTACGAAAAATCGTTGGAATATTTTGCGGCCGCGGCGCGTATTAACGAGCAGCTGGGCATCAAAGACCCGATTCCTTATCTTTCCATTGCGCGCACTTACTCCCAAATGGGTGAGTTTTTCATCGCTGCTCGCAACGTTCAAAAAGCCCTGGAATTTCAGCCCTCCAATCCTGATGTGTATGGGCAATTGGGCGTGATCTACTTCAAGTCGCGCAACTACGAAGGCTCGATTCCGGCGTTGAAATGTGCTATTCGCGGCTGTACCGCGGAAGAATCCTGCGAAGGCCGCGGTGGTTGTGGCCCCAACGATACCCCCGCGGCGGTGACCGGCCTACCGCTTTCACCCAGCACAGTGCTTTATTATTACACCTATGGCTCTGTGTTGGCCGCCCTCAGCCGCCCCCAGCAGAATTATTGCCCGGAGGCGCTGGAGATTTTTGCCCAGGTCAAGGCACAGTTTGGCAGTGACCCCGATATTGCCGGCATCGTCCGCGCCGGTGAGGCGATCTGCGCCTCGCTGGCCGAAGAGACATCCCCCTCTACCAGCGGAGCCATGACACCCACCCCAACGCCCACGCCACTGGCCACACCCACACCAGCCAATCGTTGAGTCCCTCCAAAATTGGGGGCGAATATCAGAGTTTTGTTAGAAACTCAACTTCCCTCTTGACGGTGCCTGCTATTTTACGGTATTATCCAATTAGCACTCAAAAAGAAAGAGTGCTAATTTGCTGCTTATCACCAATCCATGAGACTTTAGGAGGCTAGTTATGAAACTATCTTTCAAACCGCTCGGCGCACGCGTGCTGGTTGAACCGATTGAGCAAGAAGAGGTGACCCCCGCGGGCATCGTCCTGCCTGAAACCGCCAAAGAAAAACCCCAACAGGGCACCGTCCTGGCCGTCGGTCCTGGTGACCGTGACGACAAAGGCAATCGCATCCCCATGGACGTAAAAGTGGGTGACAAGGTGCTTTTTGCCAAATATGCTGGCACTGAAGTCAAAATGGATGGCAAGAAAATGCTCATCCTGCGCGAAAGCGACCTCCTCGGTATTCTCGATTAAACCTAATTTCAACCTAATCTCATCATGAAAGGGAAGTGAACTATGGCTGCAAAGCAACTCGTTTTCTCCGAAGACGCTCGTCGTAAACTCAAGAACGGCATGAACATCATTGCCACTGCCGTCGGCGCCACGCTTGGCCCCAAAGGGCGCAACGTAGCGATTGACCGCAAATTTGGCTCCCCCACCATTACCCACGATGGTGTTTCGGTGGCCAAAGAGATCGAACTCGAAGACCCCTTCGAGAACATGGGCGCCCAGCTGTTGAAAGAGGCCGCCACCAAGACCAATGACATCGCTGGCGATGGCACCACCACCTCCACCGTGCTGGCTCATGCCATTGTCAACGAAGGCCTGAAGGCCATCGAAGCCGGTTACAACCCCATGCTCATCAAGCGCGGCATCGAACTGGCCACCGAAAAGGTCGTGGATGAACTGCGCAAGATGGCAGTCAAGATCGACACCAAAGAAGAAATCGGCTCTGTGGCCACCAACTCCGCCGCTGATCCTGAAATCGGCAAACTGATCGCCGAAGTGATGGACAAAGTCGGCAAAGACGGCGTCATTACTGTTGAAGAATCCAAGACCCTGCAATTCGAAACCGAATACGTCGAAGGTATGCAATTCGACCGCGGCTACATCTCGGCCTACTTCATCACCGACACCGAGCACATGGAAGCGGTCGTCAACGAACCCTACATCCTGATTCACGAAAAGAAAATCTCCGCCGCGCAAGACATCGTCCCCCTGCTCGAAAAGTTGGTGCAAACGGGCAAGCGCGAACTGGTCATTATCGCCGAAGATGTTGATGGCGAAGCCCTGGCCACCCTCGTGTTGAACAAACTGCGCGGCATGCTCAACGTCCTGGCGGTCAAAGCGCCTGGCTTCGGTGATCGCCGCAAAGCCATGCTGCAAGACATTGCCATCCTCACCGGCGGTACCGTTATCTCCGAAGAAACCGGTCGCAAGCTGGAGACGGCTACCCTGGCCGATCTCGGTCGCGCCGATAAAGTCGTGGCCGATAAAGAGAACACCACCATCGTCGGCGGCAAGGGCGATCCGGATCGCATCCAGGCCCGCATCAAAGAAATCCGCGCCGAAATCGAAAAGAGCACCAGCGACTACGACCGCGAGAAACTCCAGGAACGCCTGGCCAAACTGGCCGGTGGTGTGGCCATCATCCGCGTGGGCGCGGCCACTGAAACCGAACTGAAAGAAAAGAAGCACCGCGTCGAAGACGCCCTCAGCGCCGCTCGCGCCGCAGTGGAAGAAGGCATCGTCCCCGGTGGTGAAATCTCCCTCATCAACGCCGCTTCTGCCCTCGATGGCCTCAACGCCGAAGACGAAGAAACCAAAGTCGGCATCAACATCGTCCGCAAAGCCCTCGAAGTGCCCATTCGCAAACTGGCTGCCAACGCCGGTCAGGATGGCTCCGTGATCATCGACACCGTCCGCCGCGAAGCCACCAAACAGAAGAACAAGAACATCGGCTACAACGTCCTGACGGGCGAATACGTGGACATGATCAAAGCCGGCATCATTGACCCCGTCAAAGTGGTGCGTGGCGCTCTCGAAAACGCCGCTTCCATCGCCGCCATGATCCTCACCACCGATGTGCTGATCACCGACATCCCCGAAAAAGAAAAACCCGCCACTCCGCCTATGCCGGAGTACTAAACCTCCTCTAGTCTCCTCCTTCCAAACGCAGACCTCCGGGCCATACCGACCTCGGAGGTCTGAATTTTTCATTGGTATAATCGGGACGATGCATCCCCGCTTTCGATTTTTTCTAACCCAACTCATCCTTTCCCTTGCCCTGGGCCTTTCTGCCTGCGCCTCGCTTTCTGGGACCCCGGCCTCGCCCACTCCCCTTGAGCCGACCCCTACCCCCGTGCCGCCAACAGCCACCCCGCCGCCAGCGGCGGCGGTAGTCAACGGCGAAATCATCCCCCTGGAGGAATTTCAGGCGGAAGTCCAACGTTACCTGGCCGCTCAAAAGGAACTGGGCAAAACGACCTCGGAAGAACAGGCACGCGCTACGGTGCTGGAGGATCTCATTGCCCAGGTGTTGCTGGCGCAGGCCGCTCGGGCCGCGGGCTTCGAGATAACGGAATCCGACTTACAGTCCCGCCTGGATGCGCTGGCCGCTCGGCTGGGGGGAGGCGAAGCCCTCGCTCGCTGGCAATCGGCTCATGGCTATAGCGAAGCATCCTTCCGCCTGGCTCTCAAGCGCGCTGCCGAGGCCGCCTGGATGCGCGATCAAATCATCGCCGCCGTGCCTGCAACCGCCGAGCAGGTTCATCTGCAACAAATCCTCGTCTATAATGAAACTACAGCCAAGCAAATGTTGGAGCAATTGAAAAACGGCGCCGATTTCAACGAACTGGCTGCCCGCGTTGACCCGCTCACACATGGCGAATTGGGCTGGGTCCCGCGCGGCTATTTGCTCGACCCGCAGATCGAGCAGGCGGCCTTTAGTCTCCACCCCGGCGAGTTCAGTGATGTCATTGCCACCCTGGCTGGTTTTCATATCCTGCGGGTGTTGGAGCGTGAGGCCAATCGCCCTCTTTCGCCCGATGCGCTCTTGACGTTGCAGGAGCAGGCCTTGCAAGACTGGCTTAAGCAACAGCGTGCCCAAAGCCAGATCATGCTTACCCCCTGAGGTTCTTCTCTGGAGCGATGCAATGGATAACTTCAATTCACCCCGACGTTCCGCTTCTCCCTTGCAGGTGTGGGATATTTTGACCATCCTGACCTTGTTGGTGACGGTGTGCCTGGTGGGATATTTTGCGTTTATCTTCCTCAATCCCTACACGCCGCTCAATCTGCTTCCGCCTCCCCCAACTCCGTTTCAATTCCCCACTGCTACGATTACCCCTTTGAGCCTGCCTCCTACCTGGACGGCCAGCCCGACCATTGAGCCGACCATGACGAGCACCCTCGCGCCGACTTTCACGCCGCTGGCGACGCCTACGCCTTTCTCGCTCTTGCCGCCTACTTCCACGCCGACGGTGACTAAGACCCCCAAAGCGCCTTTCTCGGCTACGGTCAATGCCGTTGAGAGTGTGATTATCCCTCATTTGCAGGGTTTCGCCTGCAACTGGCAAGGCGTAGGCGGGACGGTAGATGATTCCAATAACACCCCGATCATTGGCATTGTGGTTCGGCTGATGGGATCCTATAACGGCAAAGTGGTGCAATATACCACTGTCAGTGGCGTCAGCCCGGACTATGGCCGTTCGGGGTTTGAGTTTACCTTAGGCACTGTGCCCATTGCTTCCAACGATTTGTTGTATGTGCAATTGCTCGATCAGGCCGGTTTGCCGCTTTCCGATAAGGTTTACCTCGATACGTTCAATGATTGTAAGAAAAACCTGGTTCTGGTGAGGTTCAGAAAGAACCGATAAAAAAACAGGGCGAGAGACCTCGCCCTGTTTTTTGTTATGCTGCCACATTCCAGTGGGCATATTTGGGGTTTTTGCCGCGCACGATGTCTTCAAATAAGGCGCGCAATTTGCTGGTCACTGGTCCCATTTCGCCTTTGCCCACCGGGCGATGATCCACTTTGGTGACAGCGGTGATTTGGGCAGCCGTGCCGGTGAGGAACAATTCATCGGCGATGAACACCTCGGTGCGGTCAATGGAGCGCTCGATGACCTCCAGGCCCAACTCGTTGCGTGCCAGTTCAATCACCGAGCGGCGGGTGATGCCCTCCAGAATGTTATCGGTGACAGGCGGCGTGATCAGCGTGCCGTTGCGCAGCATGAAGATATTCATGGCGGAACCTTCGGAAATATGGCCGTTTTGATCCAGTACCAGCGCCTCATCAAAGCCAGCGCGGACGGCATCGGTTTTGATCAGGGCCGAGTTGGCGTATGCGCCAGATACTTTGCCGCGTGCCGGAATGACGTTATCGTCAATACGTCGCCAGGATGAGATCGTCACGTGGGCGTTGGTATCGTTTTTGACGTATTTGTCGAAGGGGATGATGAAGATGCACAACTCATCGCGCAGGTCGTGCAGGCGAACGCCAATGCCCAAATCGGCCTTATAGATTGTTGGACGGATGTAAATATCGCGTTGCCAGCCATCGGCATGAATGAGGTCGAGGGTGAGTTGAATCAGGGCTTCTTCATCGTAGGCTACGTCCATGCACATCATGCGGGCGGAGTGTAGCAAGCGGCGATAGTGGTCATAAGGACGAAAAACGAAGAGCCTTTTTTGCTCTTCGTTCCAATATGCTCGAATCCCGCCGAAAACGGCCGTCCCATAGAGAAAAGCGTGTGTTGCAATGCTGATTTTTGCCTCTGAAAAGGGAACAATTTTCCCTTCAAAGAACGCGTGACTTTCAACGGTCACAGGAACACCTCCAAAGATTGGATTTGGGGTACGTACGCTCGAATTATACGCTTATTTTTCCATGCGGTTGAAGGGGAACCAGCCATTCCAAATCTAACCTGACGTCCATTCGGGATAAAACCCATCTGAAAATTGGCCCGAATTGGGTTGTCATGGTGAGACGGCGTTCTTCCGGCGAAGCCATCTCCCGGCAGGCTAGCCTGACTTTTGTGCAATTGGCGGACAAAGCATGAACAACGACCTCAGGGACGAGATTTGGCACGTACCATCTTCACGGCCCGCCCCCACCCCTGCCCCTCCCCCGTCCGTGAACCCATGAGCGCAACGTTCATCTCTCGAACGGGGGAGGGGAAAGCCCTGCGGAGGGAAGGGGCGCTATGCGCCCCTTCCCTCCGCAGCCTCCATCCCCCTTCCCCGCAAAAGGCATGTGCCGTACGCGTCGCCAGTCTGCGGGGAAGGGGGCGGGGGGATGGGGTGTTTGAAGCACCAGACGGACAAGAGCCCCTCTGCCTCACTCCCACGAAAGCGGATGGAGGCAACCTGTAACCCAACCGCTGAAAATTTTCACTTTCGAAGCGTCTTTCATTAAATCGCTCCTGATTGCACAAAGCTTAGGCTAGCCTGGCCTTTATGCAACGGACGGACAAAGTATGAACAACGACCTCCGTGAAGAGATTTGGCCAACACGTTGCTGTGTCACGGCGAGGCGGTCAGAAAGGCCGCCGACCGCGCCGCGTGCCTGTGACAAGCAGCCCCCTGGATGAGTGCGGAGATCGCTTCGCCGCCTTCAGCAGCTCGCAATGACTCCAAAAAACAGGTTTGACTCTCCTGCAAAAAGGTCCGATGCCCCGCGGAGTTCGCAGAGAACGCTGAGATTTTTGAAGTTTGTTTTCAGATTCTGTAAGTCACCTTACGCAGTGGCGCGAGATTTATCTCGTGGTTTCAGGCGACATGAATGTCGCGGCACGAATGAACTGCATAACGTCAGTCTGTAAATTGCGCCGCAAAATCTTGAATTCTTGAGGTGTACTTTCGGTTTTTCTCTGCGCACTTTGCGCTCTCTGCGGTGAATTCGCTTTTGCAGTGGACTCAGATTTGGAAGTGCTGAAGGGGAACAGGTTCATCTGTTTGGAAAAGGCCTCCCAGTGGGGCTGCCTCCAGGCGCATCACCCGGCTGTTAGCGAAGAAGCCAAAATCAAATTGGGTGGCCTCGCCGGCCTTTTTGCCAGGGATGGGCATCAGGCGCGCGGTGAGGGGCTTGTCCAGGCGCAGGGCAAGGGCCGAGAGATCGAGCAGGAGAGGGGTGATTTCTTCGGCGGTGGTGTCGCCCGGTAGCGGAACGGTATCCAGGCCGGTGCCGCACACGGCGGAGTAGAGCAGCAAATCCTTGATGGTCAGCAGGCCCTGGGCGGCGCGACGGGCGAGGACCGAATCTTCAAGGACCGGTTGCATGAATCCGCTAAAGCCGAGGCGCAGAAAATCGGCGCGATCCACCGCCTCGGTCAGCAGCGCCGCGGCGGCCAGGGAGCCGTGGTGGCCTATGTGGGGGATTCCCATCTTTTCCACGGCCTGCCCCAGAGAGTGGGCATCGTCAGGAAAAGGTGCCAGCGAAAAATCAATGCCGAGGAAGTTGACATGCCACAGGCGCGTGTTGGCAATTTCGCCCAGGGTGCGCCCATGTCGCTGGATGGCCGCGCTCAGGGAATTTCGCGCCTCGGCGAGTGTTTTCCCTTCGCTGAAGGCGGTCACGGCCAGGTCGGCGGCCTCACAGGCAATGGCAAAGGCGGGCTCGTCGGAATTGTGATAGGCGGCCGGGAAAAAAGGCGAGCCGGCTGGCACGTTGGCCAACGCGGCAAAGCGCAGGTTGGCAAAGCCGTTGGGTTCAAGCGGGGCAATGTTTACAATCGCTTGGGCGCAGGAGCGCACCGCGGCCGGA
Source organism: Anaerolineales bacterium (assembly GCA_034433385.1). Classification (GTDB taxonomy): domain Bacteria; phylum Chloroflexota; class Anaerolineae; order Anaerolineales; family Villigracilaceae; genus DAOUAN01. The sequence continues at coordinate 18,778 of DAOUAN010000131.1, forward strand.
TAAATGACGCTATCCCTGGTCATCAGGCCGCTGAAGAAGACATTTTCGCTGCTGGCAATGGCTTCGGGGATGACCTGATAGCTGCGCGGCAGATCGGGCAGCGCCGGGCCGAGGGCGGCATAAGAGAGGCCAAAAGAGGGGAGGGCCTGCGCCAGTTGTTCGGCATAATGAGGGAGCATGTACAGGTTTTCTGCTCCCAGGATTTGGGCAAAGGGCACGCTGGCCAGACGGGTGGTTTGCACCTCGTAACCGGCGGCTTGATAGGCGGCTTTGGCCTGCGCCAGGAAATCGCCAGCAGCCTGTAAGACATTTTCGGCGAGAGGAAAGCCAGGGTTGCAAAAATAAGTGATAGAACGAATTTTCATATCGCCTCGGGGAGAGTGAACGTCAAGCGACGAAGCGTTGCCGCATGACCTCGAACATCAACACCGATCCTGCCACGCCGGCATTCAGCGACTCCACCTGGGCGCGCATGGGGATGGAAATTTTATGCGTGGCCAGTTGACGCGCCGCCTGACTGGCGCCCTCGGCCTCGCCACCCACAATCAGTGCCAGTGGAGGGCGCAGATCGGCCTGCCAGCAAGGGATGCCATCCATCTCAGCCAGGTAGATTTGCAGGCCGCGCGTCCGTTTGCCGATCTCGTCCCAGGGAAGGGCCTGAATGGGCAGGCGAAAATGTGCTCCCATGCCGGCGCGCAGCACCTTGGGGGCGAAGGCATCGGTCGTTTCGGGGGGGAGCAACACGGCTTCCACGCCTGCTGCGGCGGCTGAGCGTAACAATGTACCCAGGTTGCCGGGGTCGCGAATTTGATCGGGGATGAGCACAAAGGTGGGGGAGGCAGGAAGGGGCAAGGGGCGCCATTCCACCACCGCCAGGATGCCTTGCGGGGTTTCGGTCTCGCTCAGGGATTTCAGCAAGGCCGGGGAAATCGCTTCGCATTCGATCTGGCGGGCGCGGAATTGCTCAACCAGTTCGATGCCGCGCCGACTCAGCGTTTCCTCGTACAAGACAAAGCGAATCGGCCACTGACTTCGGCCGGCTTCCTCCACCAGGCGGACTCCCTCCACGACGAAGGCGCCCACCTCGCGCCGTTGGCGAGGGCGACCGGCCAGGGCGCGCACCAGTTTGATTTTTGGATTCTGCGCGGAGGTGATCACTTTGCTGTTTCTTCCCAGGTTTTCAAAAATGCCTCGATTGTCTCGGCATCCAGCAGCACGATGCGCACCTGGCGAATTCCGCTTTGGGAATGCCTGGCGAAGTAGCTTTCGATGCTGCGCAGGATGATGTGCGCTGCCCGTCGTTTGGGAAAGCCGAAGATTCCGGTGGAAATGGCGGGTAGAGAAAGGGAAGTTACTTTGAGTTCCTCGGCGACGCTTAAAGCGCCGCGAACGGCCGCAGCCAGTTTTTCATCTTCCTGTCCATCTCCCCAGATCGGCCCCACAGCGTGGATCACATATTTCGCTGGCAGCTGCCCGCCCGAAGTCCAGGCAGGACGCGCATGAGAGACGGGACCGTGCTCGCGCACCCAGCGATCCGATTCTTGCTGGATGCGGGGGCCGCCGCGGCGACTGATCGCTCCGGCGACCCCCGCCCCGTGTTGCAGGTATGAATTAGCGGCGTTGACGATGGCCTCCGTGGTCTCTTCGGTAATATCCCCCTGTACCAGGGCGATTTCCTGTCCACCGGCGAGTTGGCGGGAAGTCAATACCTGGTTCATACTCACCGCCTGGCGCTGATTTAGCCGAAGCGCTCCTCGCGCCAAATGTCGGCGCGGTTGTGGTAACCGGCCTGTTCCCAAAAGCCGGGGCGGTCGTGGGACATGAACTCGAGGGCACGCAGCCATTTGGCCCCTTTCCAGAAGTAAGGGGTCATCAGGTCTTCCCGGCCGGGGATGTAGCCCACCACGCCGCGCAACGGGTAGCCGTGATCGGGTGTCAGCGGCTCGCCGTTGAAGTGGGTGGCCAGCAAAAAGTTATCTTGCAAGACGACTTCCAGCGGCAGGTTGACGGTGAAGCCGTATTCGGCGTGCTGCATCACGTGGGTAGCGCTCGGTTTGATTTTGATGATGCCGTTCTCGACCAGGGTTTTGACGGAGACGCCTTCCCAAACGGTGTCAAATTTGCTCCAACGTGTCACGCAGTGAATGTCCATTTGAATTTTGGTGCGTGGTAATTGATTGAATTCTTCCCACGTCCAGCGTTTTTCTTCTTCGACTTCTCCCCAAATGCGGAAATCCCAGGTGGCCGGGTTAAAGGGCGGTACTGGGCCATAGTGCAAGACCGGGAATTTGACGGTAAGCGCTTGCCCCGGCGGCAAGCGGCCTTCTTTGCGAATTTGCTCCTCTTGTTTGCGTCGGTCTGGACCTTCAAATGAAAACATAAGTCACCTCGAATAAAGATTATATCAAACAGCGGCACAGCATAGACTGGCTGTGCCGCTGAAATGTTACTGGCTTTGGAAGGGTGCGCGAAAAAGTTGTTAGTCAGGTGTGAGCGGTGGATGGATGCTCATTTCGCCAGTGCCTTGAGAGATGACGCTGTGGGCGAAAAACGCCGTTTTGTGTCATTGCGAGCCGCCAAAGGCGGCGACCTGTGC
>DAOUAN010000132.1:0-3234 GCA_034433385.1 Anaerolineales bacterium
TCAAACCAAGACGATACGCCTGCCACCGTTGATTGAACCCTGCCCACCCCCCAAGCAGGATCAACCCTGCCAGGGACGCATACCACACCTTCAAGGCGCCCTGGGTCACTTTTTTCACATCTTCCATGTGCTTCAGCTCGCGCTCATTGAACAACGGTGTGCCATCGCCGAATTTCAAATCTGCCAGAAAGGAAATACCCTGGTCGTTGATCAAATAATTCGAGGCAAGTGTGGCCCAGTAGATTCGTTCTTCCTGGGTAAAACCATACTCATCCGCCGGGAAATAGGGCAGGTTGTATTCCAGGCGCAGAAAAATTGGCGTGAGCAGCAAGCGCAGCGCCAGGCCCAAAAGCACTACAGGTGTGAGTAAGGTGACGAACCAGGGGAGAATGACAGAGTTTCGCATGTTTCAGGGTTTTCCTTCCGCTTTGATTTTGCTTTGTACATCCGAGCATTCGCAGGCGCTCACCGTCAGGTTGCCTCGCCTCAGTGTGCCCTGGTAAGCCCGGCTTCCGTTATGCGCCACCCAGCCCTCCAGGTTGAAGGGCACGGCTCCATCGGCCAGAATCCATTCGCCGTTGAATTTGCGGGCGATGTGGACGTGAGTGCCGGTGGCGTGCCCTCCCTCACAGGAAGGATAGCCAATCGGATCGCCAGCGCGCAGCTCCTTACCCGCGGGTACGCGTCCCTCATTGGCCAAATGCAGGTAGTAGATCACCCAGCCGGTGCGCTCGTCGCCGTCCTTGTCCAGGTCGAGCACCGTTCCGTCGGCATCTGAGCGAATGACCAGGCCATCGGCTACGGCCGTAGCGTAGTTTTCGCGGGCAACGCTGAAACAGCCCGCACTCTCTGAGGGAGGCGCAAAGTCGAGGGCAGCGAAGGGGGCACCGCTGCCCCAGCCGGTGTGGGGCCCCCCGGTAAAGGTCCAGGTTTGACCCGCCGGGAAGGGAAGAGTCAACGGGGGTTGTTGCAAGCTGCCGGGGATGAGAATCCGCGAATCCTGCCAGGGATCGCCGAAAAGGTCTTGGTAGGTTTGCGCCAGGCCGGTCGGCCCGATGGCGAGCGTAAATTTTTGCCCGGAATACACCTGAGCAAAGTAATATTCCAGGGCGGCAGTGGCCGCGTTTTGCCAGGGGTCGGGGCGGAAAAGGGAGCCATCGGCCAGGTCAAACTCAATCAATGTGCCGGCGCGCCAGCCGTAATAGCCGTTGTTGAGGGTGTTGGCTGCCCAGACCAGTTGCAGGTAAACGCTTTCATAATATGTTTCGCGATGGCCGAGCAGGTAGGGAGTATCGGGCATCTGGGGGTTGGAGAGCGCTCCGCCTTGATATTCCAGAATGGCGAGCAACAGTTTGGGGCTGATGCTGAAGTTTTGGGCGACGTAATCCACCAGGCCGGCGCCACTGCGATCGGCGCCGCCAGCGTAGGCGTGATAGTCTTTCAGCCAGCCATCGTGCGCGGCGACAAATGCCGCGGTGTTGAAGCCGATTTGGGCCGGCCCATTGACAAAGGCCAGGTCGGGGATGATCTGGTAAGGAGTGCCCCACAATGCCCGGTAGTAAATGGGGATTTTCATCGGCAGGCCGGGCGGCAGGGTGGTAGCGTCGGCCGGGATGATGGGGTTGGCGGCGCGAATTTCGGCAAGGGTGGTGTTGAAGCGCGCTGCCAGAGCGGGGAGGGTATCGCCGGTTTGGGCGGTGTAATCTACCAGTTCGCCGGGCGAGTAGGTGGGACGGGTGGGCAGGGGAGTGGGGAGGGTCGGCTGGCCAGCCGATCCGCTCTCTGCGACGGGGGCAGGGGGCGGATCAATTTGCGCGCGGGGCGCGGTGGCACAGGCGCTGAGCAGCAGTGCCGTGAGGAGCAACAAATTCCACCGTTTTTTAGGGGCGGGCAGGGGTGGGAGTTCCATCAGCTTCACGGATAATGACAGACCAGGCGCGCCCTAACGGATCAGCGATAATGGTGCGATCGCCTTTGACCAGCAAGCCTTCATACGGCTTCTCGCCGGCCACAACCGTCCAGCCGCTCAGGTTAAAGGGCAGCGGGCCATCGGCAATGACCCACTCGCCGTTGTATTTGCGGGCAAAGTGTACATGGGTGCCGGTTGCCACACCGCCTTCGCAGGAGGGGTGGCCGATTGGCTCGTTGGCTTCGACCCATACGCCCTTTTGAACGCGATCTTTGCTGGCGATGTGCAGGTAGAGCAGGTTCCAGCCGGTTTCTTCGTGGTTGTCACCGTCCAGGTCGAGGACGACGACGCCGTTTTCGGAGCGTACCACCAGCCCGGCGGCCGCAGCGGTGACCCAGGCGTTGCTTTCCACGCAGCCGGTGCGGTCACTGGAAGGGGCAAAGTCAATGGCTGCCAGGGCGCCGTCGTGCTCCCAGGCGCCATGTGGGCCGCCGGTGTAGCTCCAGGGGGTTTTGAGGTCGAAGGGGAGCGAGAGAGGAGGCTGGCGGATGCCGGCGGGGAAGATTTGGGTGACGCGGTCGGCGCGCGTCCAGGGGTCGCCGAACATTTCGGCGTAGAGGGCCGGGAAGCCACTGGTCGGGTCAATGATGCGTGCCCATTGCGCCTGGCTATGCAGGCGGGAGAAGAGATATTGGATGGCGACGGTGCCGGCATTCAATTGGGGTTCGATGCGTAGATGCGTGCCGTCGTTGAAAGTTAGTTCGGTCAGGCTGCCGCTTCGCCAGCCGTAGTACGCGGTTGAAATTTGATTGACGGCCCACACCATTTGCATGAACAGGTTTTTGTAGCGGTAATCCTGAAACCCCAGGGGAAAATCCACATGCAGGTCGTCCACAGGTTGGCCACGCACCCAGTGGCTTTCGTATTCCAGCACAGCCAGCAGCAGGCGCGGGTTGATGGAGTTTTCGTAGGCCAGACGGGCGATGATGTCTGGGCTGTTGGTCCAACCGCCGGTGCTGAGATATTCGCGATACGTCTTCAGGTAGCCGCCGCTTTTCTGGATATAACCGGCGAGGTCGAAGCCAGCGGAGGTTGCCGAAAAGACGATTTCGCTATCGGGCAGCAGCTGAACGTTGGGGGTAGTGGCCTCGCCGATGCGGTTGGGGATGACCAGCAGGGTGCCGGGGTCGATCAGACCTTTTTCGGGCAGGGGTTGAGAAGCGCTGATTTCGTTAGGGGCAACGTTGAAGCGTTTTGCCAGAGCAGAGAGGCTATCGCCACTTTGGGCGTAATACAGGATCGGGGCCGTATCGGGGGCGATGGTA
>DAOUAN010000133.1:0-23522 GCA_034433385.1 Anaerolineales bacterium
ATTCGCTTGAGCGACACCCTGGCCTTCTTCGAGATCGGCCCGATCTTTGAGCCACGCCCCGGCGAATTACCCCTCGAGCTCCCCAAATTGGCCCTGGTCATGACCGGCCTGCGCCAGGCGACTTCCTGGGATGTGAAGGAACCCCCCGCCCTCGATTTTTACGACCTCAAAGGGCGGATCGAACTCCTGTTGGCCGGCCTCCGTTATAGCGACGTTTCCTACACCCCCACCGATACCGTTAACTACCTCCACCCCGGCAAAGCCGCCGAGGTACGCGTCAACGGGCAGGTGGTAGGCGTCTTTGGCGAACTACACCCCCTGGTGCGCGAAAAATACGAAGCCGGCGCGGCTCCCCTGCTCGTCGCCGAATTTGACCTGACCGCCCTGCGTTCCATTCAACCGACGTATGCTGTGCGGCCCGTGCCAGAATATCCACCCGTGTACGAAGACATCGCCCTCATCGTGGACGAGGCCATCCCCGCAGCGCGCGTCGAGGCGCTCATCCGCCAGACCGGGGGTAAAAACGTGAGCGAAGTGCGCCTGTTCGATGTCTATCGCGGCGAAAAAATTGGGGCCGGGAAAAAATCACTGGCATACAGTCTCACCTACCAGGCACCCGACCGTACCCTCACCGATGCCGAGGCAGCTGCCATCCGCAACAAAATCATCCGGCGGCTGGAACAGGAAATCGGCGCAGTCTTAAGAAAATAGGACAAACGGGGCGCAGCAAAGTGTTGCGCCCCGTTTGTTTTATTCCTATAATGAGTAACAACTACCAACTCAAAGAGGAGAGCCTTCATGAATAAAAATACCGGTCTGATCGCAACCATTGCCACAGCATTGCTCTGTGGCTGTCCGGGTTTGTTCGGTCTGTGCTTTGGGCTGATCTCTGTTGCCGCAGGGATGATCCCTGGAGCGCAGATTGACGTCTTCGGCAGCAACGATCCAGTCTCAGCCATGATGATGGGATGGATCTCGCTGTGCCTGTCAGTGGTGTTCATCGCCATCCCCGTAGCCGTAGGCGTGCTCACCCTGCGCAAAAAACCGCAGGCTGTCGAGGCAAGGAGCGAAGAGCCGATTCCTCCCGCCTCTTGAGCCTGCGCCTGTCACAACAAAAAAAACAGGAGACCGTTTGGGTCTCCTGTTTTTTTTGCGAATGACCTTTTACCGCACCACAATCACCATTTGCATCGTGCAGAACTGATTGCTACCGATGCGCAAATTCCAGGTGGTGGTATAGGTGCCTGGCTTCTTGGGAGCGATCATATCCACAATAATATCCACCTGCTGGCCAGGGGCAACGGTTTTGTTCAGGTCATAAATATCTTGCTTGTGGAATTTATCGCCGCTTACGTAGAGATAATCGGTACTACCGCCGTCCCAACTCTTTTTGCCGGTGTTTTGAACCGTCCAGCGTGCGTCGAAATCGGTACGCGGCGCCAGCACAGCGCCGATCACTGGCTTTTGGGAGAGCACCTTACAGGCGTAATTTTCCGAAGGAGTCGGCAACGTTGGCGTCAGTGAGGTCGGCGTGCGGGAGGGAGTAGGAGAAGAGAGCCGGAAGATAATCGTCGCCGTAGGGAGCGGCGTCTCGGTCGGCGTGCGAGTCGGGGTCGGAGAAAGCGGCGTGTTGGTCGAAGTGGGCAGGGCTGCCGCCGTCTGGCTGGAGGCGGCGGAGTAGGTCATCGCCACAATGGTGTTGAGCACTTCGGGCGGCAGGGTAGGGAAGGGCGTTGCCAGAACCGGCGAACAGGCAAGCAAAATCGCCGTGATCGCCAAAAGGCCGACGAGAACTCTCACTTTCTCTTTCATAAACATTCTCCTTTCTTGCTCACCTGAGCCGGAATGGAACGATTACCCTGGACGTTGCACGCTGATGGCGATATAGGGGGTGCAGAATTTGGCGCCTTCGCCGGTGATCGCCCACCACATAACGAAGATCACCGCATCGCGCCCGCTCACATTGGGAGCAGTGACCTCGATGCGCTTGGTAATCGTCTCACCGGGCTTCACCGGCACACCCAGGGTAGAGGCGGGCGTAGTGGACATGGCCTCACCTTTGAAATAGGCAAAGGTATAGCCCGCTTCCCAGGTTTTGGTACCGGTATTCTTGATAACCCATTCCACATCGAAGGAATCACCCGGCTTGAATTTCGCGCCATCTTCCGGTTTTTGGGCAACCACCGCACAGGCATATTGCTGGGGTTTAGCGGTCGGCACGCTTCCCCCGCCGCCGCCACTGCTGGTACTGGTCGGCGGAACAACCACAAAGGGAGTGGCGGTGGGCAAGGGTGTAGAAGTCGGAACCGGCAGCGGCGTCGAAGTAGGCGCTTCGGTGGGTTGAGGGGTGGAAGCGGCTTCCTGTGAAGCGGAGGCCGGCGCCTGGGCTGTTTCGGCGGCGTTTTGAGCGGCCATCGTCAAGGCGACCAGCGTAGCAGCTTGTTGCTGCACTTCCTGCGGGTTCGGGGTGACAGGCTGCGCCGGGGCACAGGCCGCTAACAACAGGCTCAGCGCCAAAAGGGGATACAGAATTTTGGATGTCATTTTTTTCTCCTGCGCGATTATTGTTCTTCGGGCGGCGGGGTTGTGCCTGAGCCAATACCAAGCGGCACCCACTTCTTTGAATCTTTCAAGCGATGTTGAATTCCGCCACGGTCATGCACTTCGTCAAAAGCAACCGGCTTGATGAACATATCTTCGCCATCCAGTAAACCGGTGATACCGGTTTGCCCGGGTTCGGGGCGCTTGTGCTGGCAATACCAGCAGGTCTTCGGATCATGCGGCCGATACTCGGTCGGTTCTTCGTAGGTGGTGATGAAGCCCTCGTAGTTCCGCACGATGACCTTGTGATCCGACATACTGATCAGGTAATTCGGCATGATCGGAATCTTCCCACCGCCGCCGGGAGCATCCACAATGTATTGTGGCACGGCATAACCGGAAGTGTGGCCGCGCAACCCTTCAATGATTTCGATCCCTTTGGCCACTGGCGTGCGGAAATGACCAGCGCCCTCGACCAGATCGCACTGATAAAGATAATAGGGGCGGACACGAATACGGGTCAACTTTTGCACTAATTCTCGCTGGATGTGGACACAATCGTTCACGCCGGCCAGCAAAACCGACTGATTGCCCAGCGGAATGCCGGCACGAGTAAGACGATCACAGGCCTGCGCGAGTTCCTGCGTGATTTCATTGGGATGATTGACATGAATATTCATCCACAAGGGATGGAACTTTTGCAGCATGTCGGCCAGTTCCTGCGTGACGCGCATGGGCAAGAACACTGGCACGCGCGAGCCGATGCGAATGATCTCAATATGCGGAATTTCGCGCAGACGAGTGAGCAGCTCCTCCAAAATTTTCGGCGCCAGCACCAGCGGATCACCACCGGAAAGAAGCACATCGCGTACCTGCGGCGTGCGCTTCAGGTATTCGATCTGCATCTCGAATTCCTGGCGATTGAAGGTCTGCCCAGGGTCACCAACGATGCGCGAGCGGGTGCAGTAACGGCAATACGAAGCACATTGGGTCGTCACCAGCATCAGCACCCGGTCGGGGTAGCGGTGAACCAGCCCGGGCACCGGCGAATGGCGGTCCTCCGCCAGCGAATCTTCCATCATCGCAGTAAAAGGTACCATCTCCGCATCGGTCGGGATCACCTGCTTGCGAATCGGGTCATTGGGATCGTTGGGATCAATCAAAGAGATGAAATAAGGGGTCACATCCACACGGAACAAGCCGCTGGAATTCAACGCCCGGCGCTCCGATTCGGTCAGCGGAATAACTTTTTCGATTTCCTCAGCACTGTTCAAACGATGGCTCAATTGCCAGCGCCAATCGTTCCATTGTTCATCCGGTACCTCGGCATAAATAGGAGCACGTTTTGAGAGAAGGGGAGTAGGCATGTTTTTTCCTCCAAAATAGTTTAGTTAAAGAGAGTGAGAAAGGAGCACGAATTCTAAAAGGCGCGCTGGAGGATCGTGATCGGGTCGGAAGAACCCCCCAAAATAAGGGAGCAATTTATCGAATTTCTCGCTCACGGGAAACATGTTAGTATTGTAAGAGGAAACAAACTTCGGGTCAATGCTTCCCCCAATGGCTCCATTCGGCTGCTTTATGGCAAATACCGGGCCGCCTCACTGCAAGGCAGCCCAAAGGCCACCGAATGGGAACGAAAGAAATCATCCCTGGCGGCTCCCCGGTCGGCGAAGGCCGACCTGGTGTGCCGTAGCCCGAAACTTCAGTTTCCGGGCGAGGCAAACCAAATCGTTACCAATTTCGGGAAAAAGCCAGATGAAAGAGGTAAAATCAAATCAGAGGAGGTACCATGCCAAATGTGGCTGTGCTCACAGATTCTTGCGCCAGCATCCCCGAAGACCTGCTGGAGAAACTGAACATTCACACGGTTGCCTATTACATCCATCGCGGGCAAGAAGTCCTGCGCGATCTGGTGACCATACAACGCCCCGAATTCCTGCGCTGGCTAATGACTGCCCGCGAATTACCGACCACCGCCAGCCCCGGCCCTGGTGATTACCTGCAAGCCTATCAGCAACTGGCCGAGGCCGGCGCCCGCGAAATCGTCAGCATTCACATGACCTCCAAAGGCAGTGGAGCCTACCAGGCAGCAACAGTGGCCCAAACGATGATGAAAGAAAAATGGCCCGCAGTGCACATCGAGGTCGTTGACACCCTCAACGTCTCCCTCTGTCAGGGCTGGATGGTCATCGAAGCGGCTCGCGCTGCCCTGGCAGGCGCCTCCCTCGCCGACATCCTTACCCGCCTCAAACGCATGATCCCCGTCACCCACATGATTCAGACCGCCGACACCCTCAAATACCTCTACCTGGGTGGCCGCATCGGCAAAGCCCAGCACCTGGTCGGCAGCTTGCTCAACATTAAACCGTTGATTGGCATGGAAGACGGCGTCATCGTTCCCCTGGGCAAAGCCCATAGTCGCGGCCAGGCCTATGAGATGATGGCCAACATGGTGGCCGAGGCCATCGGCAAAGGAAAAGCCCGCATCGCCTATGTCCACGCTGGGGCACGACGCGAAGTGGAAAAACTCAAAGAACGGGTAGAACAAAAAATTGAAGTCGTCGAATCGCTTATCGCCGAGCTCTCACCCGCGCTGATGGTTCACACCGGCCCTGGAACTACCGGACTGTGTTACTTACCGGCTGAAATCTAAGAGGCAAACGATGGACCCACGCCCCACCCATGGACTTTGGGCCGACCTGGCCCGCCCCAACCTTTCACCCGCCGAGGCAGACTTCACCGTTCTCGGCATCCCCTACGATGGCGCCGTCTGTGCCCGAAAAGGCGCCGCCCAGGCTCCGGAGCGCCTCCGCTTCTGGAGCCAGCACCTGACTCCCTTTAGCGAAGACCGCACCCGTTTGGCGGATGTCCGCATCTGCGACCTGGGCGACCTCCCCGTCACGAATCAAGCGCGGGACTTTGAGCGGATTCGCCGCCTCGTGGCCGATCTGCCCAATGTACCGATCCTGCTCGGCGGTGACCACTCCGTCACCATCCCCATCCTGCAAGGCCAGCGTCAACGCTACTCTGGCAAACGCCTCGGTCTGCTCTGGCTGGATGCCCACCCCGATCTGTGCGATGTCTTTACTGACTCCAGTCTCTCTCACGCCTGTGTTTTGCGCCGTGGCCTGGAAGCCGGCATTCAACCTCAGGACGTCTGCCTGGTAGGCCTGCGCTCATGGGAAGACCAGGAAATCGGCCTGATCGAAAACGGCGGCATGCATGTTTTCACCGCTGCCGATGTAACTGAGCTGGGCCTGAAATCGGTTGCAACCGATATACGCAAAATTCTAAGCCGCTGCGATGCCATTCACATCTCACTCGATATTGACTGTCTCGACCCCGCCTTTGCCCCCGGCACAGGGATTCCAGAGGCCGGTGGTCTGAGCACGCGTGAAGTACTCACCCTGCTCAAAACCTTGCAAGGCCTGCCCCTGGTCGGCCTGGATGTTGTCGAAGTTGCCCCACCCCTCGACCCTTCCGAAGCCACTGTCTTCGCTGCCTTGAAAATCATCATGGAATTCATCGCCCTGCTGGTACGCGGTCGGTTTACCAACAAAAACATCTAAAGGCCTCCGAAATCTTGCGAACTTCGGAAGTCTACAACGGCCATACACCGTTCTGCACAAACACACAGCGACTGCCAAATGGCAGTCGCTGTGTGTCTTTGGGGTTTGGGTGAGATCCCTTTTCTGGCGGGGAGGACAGGATTCGAACCTGCGACCGAGGATTTCGCCCCGGTAACCGCTTAGCAGGCGGCCCCATTCGACCACTCTGGCACCTCCCCAGGCGATTTGCGATTTTTAAATTGACGATTGCAATATAAAACCAAAATCGCAAATCGTCAATTGTGCGGAGGGAGTGGGATTCGAACCCACGTGGGTGTGACCCCAACTTGTTTTCAAGACAAGCGCCTTAGGCCACTCGGCCATCCCTCCGAGGCGGGAGGATTTTACCACAAAGTACAGAAGGGTAAAGGACATTTTCCCCAGACAACCCATCCAAACAGGCCATTTTGCCTATCCCCCCCTCCGCCAGGCGGCGCTTCTGTGCAACTCTGGATTGTCATACAATGATCACATCTGAACAGCTATGAACTCTTTGTTGCTTTTGAATTGTTCCTGCGATGCTGCCCTGCGCTGGACAAAAGAACATCTGGCACAGGCTGGCTTGCGCACCATGCAAACCTTCGACCTGCAATCGGTGCGCCATGCCCCCGGCGATTGTTCCTGCCCGCATCACGGCACGGCGGAGTGCGATTGTCAGATGGCGGTGCTGCTGGTTTATGGCGAGAGGGGGGAACCCGTCACACTGATTTTGCACGGTAATGACGGGCAAACGTGGCTCTCAACTGCGGATGAGCCGAATCAACGCGTGGACCCAACTTTGCTGGCGGAAATCAAACATGCGCTGGATGCGCCTGGTTCTGTTCCGCAAAGTGCATAGGCTAAATTGCCTATCTTTCACCGCGTCAAATTGCGCTGGCTGTGATGAGGGGAATTCCTTATAGTCAGACGCTATCCAACTTTTGAGAGGAGACAACTCATGAAGAGAATATGGGTATTTTCAGTGGTCGGACTGGCATTGATTTTATCGGCTTGCGCGCCAAACGCTGGCGCCACTCCTGCCGGCGGAATGCCGAATAACGACAACAGCAACATGCCAATGAATGGGAATAACCAGCCAGGAGGCATGATGGGAGCGACGCCCACCCCCGGCAGCATGATGGCGGATAATCCCGAAGCCGCACACATGATGGAGCCGATCAGCGCGCCGAACGTCCAGCCTGCCCCCGCGACCGAAGGCGGTCAGCCCCTGGAATACCGTCTGGAAGACGGCATGAAAGTCTTTGAACTGACGACCAAAGCCGTGCAATGGACCATCCTGGACGGCGTAACCGTCACCGCCTACACCTATAACGGAACCGTGCCCGGACCGATGATCCGCGTCACCGAGGGCGACCAGGTGCGGATCATCGTGAAGAACGAGTTGCCTGTTCCAACCACGATCCACTGGCATGGAGTCGAAGTTCCCAACGCAATGGATGGTGTACCGGGCGTCACTCAGGATCCGATCCAACCGGGCGAGACCTTTACCTACGAATTCACCGCCAAGCCAGCAGGAACCTTTATGTATCACTCGCATTATGAGGGCGATGTGCAGGTGATGGCTGGCTTATACGCTCCATTCATCATTGACCCGAAGGAACCTGAAGTCAACCCGCCTGCGCTGGACAAGACCCTGATGATTTCCGAGTGGCTGGTGCGCGGCGGACAGACCTATGCCGCCATGCCAATGGCTGGAATGGAACCCAATTATTTCACCATCAACGGCAAGGCGTTCCCCGCCACCGAAACGATCACGGTCAAAAAGGGCGACCGTGTGCGCCTGCGCTTCATCGCCATCGGGCAGTTTATCCACCCCATGCACTTGCACGGTTTTCCCTTTGAAATTGTGGCGACCGATGGACATCCTGTGCCTGAAGGCGCGCGGCTTGTCAAAGACACCGTCAGTGTTGCGCCTGGCGAACGCTACGATATTGAGTTTGTCGCCACAGAGGCTGGGCAGTGGATGCTGCACTGTCACATCCTGCACCACACCACCAACGATAACGTCGAGCCTGGCGGCTTGATGATGATGATCAATGTGGTTGAGTAACGCCGTAGGGCGAGATTTATCTCGCCTTTCAGCGGCAGCGCGAGACATCGTCCCCGCAGGGGGGTGATCTCGCATTTCCAAGCGACATCAATCTTGTGCTGCGAACAAACTGCTTAACATCAGTGACCAATTTATTCGTCAAAGGAGAGAGTACAAAATGAAAAAGTGGTTCTTTGTCGGTTTGCTTGTTGGATTGTCTGTTTTACTGGCGGCTTGCGGAGGAACAACTGCGCCAGCCGCGGATCAGTCTGCCAGGGCGGTGAACATTGCCGTCAGCACAAATCCAAATCCCGCCGCGGTGGGCGATGTGGAAATCGTCTTCACCATCACCGACGCCGGCGGCAATCCCATCGAAGGCGCCAAAGTGGACGTGGCCGCCGACCATACCGACATGACTGGGATGGGAATGAGCGGAGTCGCCACCGAGCAGGGCGCAGGGAAGTATTCCATTAAAGCCAATTTCAGCATGAGCGGCAACTGGAAACTCACAGTCTACGTCCGCAAGGATGGGCTGGATTACAAGGAAGAGATGGATTTTCCTGTTCAGTAAATCAATGTCCGCTCTCCTTTCAACAGCCCGCTCAAAGCCTAACCCCGCCCGCTGGCTCGGCAGCCACTGGTTTGCCCTCTTCCTCATCGGCTACGGCTTGTGGGTCTTCACCCCCTTCCTCGCCCCCGTCTTCATGCGCCTCGGCTGGACGGGTGCGGGGAAGGTTGTTTATTTCATCTACTCGTTCTTCTGCCACCAACTACCCGAACGCTCTTTCTTCTTCTTCGGCGCAAAACCCATGTACTCGCTGACCGAAATCCAGGCTGCCTGGCAAAACACAAACAACCCGCTCATCTTGCGTCAATTCATCGGCAACGAAGCGATGGGCTGGAAGGTCGCCTGGTCAGATCGCATGATTTCGTTCTACACCAGCATCTGGCTGTTTGCCGCCCTCTGGTATCCACTGCGCCGCCGCATCCGCCCGCTGAGGTGGTGGGGCTTTGCCCTGCTTCTCCTTCCCCTGGCTCTGGATGGCGGGACGCACATGATCAGCGACCTGGCCGGCATCGGGCAGGGATTCCGCGATACCAACGAATGGCTGCGGATTCTGACACGGGATGCCTTTCCCGCGACCTTTTACGCCGGCGACGCCCTCGGCTCCTTCAACTCCCTCATGCGCCTCATCAGCGGACCTCTGGCCGGATTCGGTCTCGTCTGGCTGCTCTTTCCCATTGTTTTTCAAACCGAGGCGTATAATCGGCAATTGGATGAAGTGAGCTATGCCAAAGTCATCGAAAAACTCAAAGAGCAGGATTCGCGTCCTTTTAGCGGATGACCACCATATCGTCCGCGCCGGGATTCGCCAGTTGCTGGAAAGCGCGGCTGATATTCAGGTCATCGCCGAGGCGGGGGATGGACTCGAAGCCCAGGCGCTCATCCAGCAGCACCAACCCGACGTGGCGGTGCTGGATATTCAAATGCCCAAAGCCAGTGGCATCGAGGTCACGCGCTGGGTGCGCGCTCACCTGCCCGAAGTGGGCGTGCTGATCCTCACCGCTTACGATGACGACCCGTATGTGATGGCTGTGCTGCAGGCGGGCGCCAACGGCTATGTGTTGAAGACCGCCAGAACGGAAGAGTTGATTCAGGCCGTGCGCGATGTGCATGAGGGCAAGTCCGCGCTGGATGCCGCAGTGACCCGTAAATTGATGTCGGCGCTGTTCCGCCGCTCCGAGAAGACCCCTATCGAGCCGCTCACCGACCGTGAACTGGAAGTGCTACGCCTGGCGGCGAAGGGATTCACCAACAAGGCCATCGGCGTACAACTGGGCATCAGCGACCGCACCGTGCAGGGACACCTGGCGCACATTTTCGCCAAGTTACAGGCCTCCAGCCGCACCGAGGCGGTCATGCGCGCCGTTTCCATGGGGTTGATTCAGGCAGAGGATAGCCAGATCGTTGAGTAGTCGAACAGCCAGGAGGTTGTCGGTCAGGGATTGAAGTTTTACCAAGGGGAAGTCAAACAGGATGCAACTCTACGCCAATTGAAGTTTGCTATAATTGAAATATGCAACAGTTAAAGATTAAAGTTCCAAAGACAAAATTGACTACGTTCTGTCAGCGCTGGAACATTTCCGAATTGGCCGTTTTTGGGTCAGCGTTGCGAGATGATTTTCGCCCTGACAGCGATGTGGATCTGCTTGTATCGTTTGCTCCCCAAGCGCATGTTACCTTATTGGATATGGTTCGGATGCAGGAAGAGTTGAAAGAAATTTTCGGGCGTGAAGTGGATTTGATCAGTAAACGCGCAGTGGAATCCAGCCGTAACTATCTTCGAAAAAAACAGATTCTGGAATCGGCGGGGGTTATCTATGCAGCGCGATGAAGCCTATTTGCTGGATATTCTTGAATCAGCAAAAATCGCGTTGAGCTACGTGCTAGGTAAGGATTGGGACGAGTTTTACGAGGATATTCAATGTCAGGACGCAGTTATTCGCCGCCTTGAAATTATTGGCGAGGCAGCGCGCCGCGTTTCACAGATGACTCGTGAGGCTTATCCTCATCTGCCCTGGCGTGAAATGGCCAGTATGCGGAATCTGGTCATTCATGAGTATGACGTAGTAGATATACAACAGGTGTGGGAGACAGTGCAAAATGATCTTCCAATTCTGATTGAAGAACTATCCAAAATTGTTCCTCAGTAAGATGTAAGCAATTTCTGCGCCTACAGGGTGAGTTTTTGCCGTAGTCAAGATCATGGGTAAAGATCACAAAACCATACTGGCGTGCCCATTCCATAATAACCTCATCGGCTGCACGCGGATCGCCGACTTGTGACCAGTGTATTGCTTCCCATCCGCCATGTTGAAGCGCTTCAACCCAGCGAGGGGGGAGATTCATGTCAAGCAGGATTTTCATCCGCCTAAGGGAAGCTCGATTTCTTCGACGCGCCAGGCGGCATATTGGAGAGCGGCGCGTATATCGTCTTCTTCCAGATAAGGATAAGCCTGCAGAATCTCCTCAACACTGTGACCCGCTGCCAAAAGACCGAGGATGGTCCCTACAGTAACACGCATACCGCGAATAGTCGGTTTGCCTCCCATCAGGCCATGCTGAGTGGTAATTCGGTCGAGCAAGTTCATGATGCTTTTCTCCTGATCTTCCACATTATTTTTCATTTTAGTATACAATTTTCCCATGAACCCCACCCGCAAATCCTCTTCCAGCCGCGGACTGACCCTGCGGCTGATTCTCACCGTGATCCTGCCGTTGACGCTGCTCTCGATGGTCATCGCCGTCGGCAGTGTGTTTCTGCATCAGCAGGAAATGCGCGCCCACGCCGCCGCTGGAGATTGGCAGGCTGTCACTGACCCCACCCTGGAGTTGACCCTGGTTGCTCCGCTGGCGCTCATCCCGCCGTTGTTGTTTTCGCTGGCGGCTTTGTGGTTTGCCCATCGGCAGATCATCCAGCCGCTGCAAAAACTTGAAGCCCAGTCTGCGGCGCTTGCCTGGGGCGATTTCGACGCCATCCGCGAAGCGGTCGGCGGGATTGCTGAAGTGCAGCGCCTGCAAAAGGAACTGGCTGAAATGGCGCGCAAAGTGCGCTCCGCCCAGGAGGGACTGCGCGACTACATCGGCGCCATCACTGCCGCGCAGGAGGAGGAACGTCTGCGGCTGGCGCGCGAACTGCACGACGATACCATCCAGGCAGTCATCGCCCTGAAGCAGCGGGTCCAACTGGCGCAGCAGGCGGTGCGCGATGCGTCCACGCGGCGAACACTGGCAGAACTGGAAACGCTCTCGGAGCAGACCATCGAAAACCTGCGGCGCATGACGCGCGCCCTGCGCCCGATTTATCTCGAAGACCTGGGGTTGGCTGCGGCGCTCGATGTGCTGGCGCGCGAAACGGCGCAAAACAGCGGCATTGACGTTGTGTTTCAAAAGACTGGCAGAGAGCAGCGCCTGCCGCCCGAGGTGGAACTGGCGCTCTACCGCATTGCGCAGGAGGCGCTGAACAACGTGGTGCGTCATTCACAAGCCAGCCGCGCCGAGGTGCGCCTTTCTTTTGATGCCGAACACGTCACCCTGAAGGTGAGCGATGACGGCGTGGGCTTCGTCGTGCCGCAAAGTCCCACCGACTTCGCTCCCAACGGGCATTTCGGCCTGCTGGGGATGTACGAGCGCGCCAACCTGATTGGGGCACGGCTGGAGGTGGAATCCGCTCCGGGAAACGGCACCCGGCTGCGGGTCCGGCTGTGAAGCGCTGAACGGTCATCCGCCATTTTGCCTATCCACAATCCCGCCATTCTGCGCTCGTGCAGGGGCGGGGTTTTGTTTATCATTGTCTCACCTCATTTCAGGCAGGCTTATGGCAACCGAAACTTTGCCCGTCCCATCTCCTACAGAACGATTGAAAATATTTCTGCACGCTCTTTTGTTCGTGCTGGGGTTCTCGCTTGTCTTTGTCATCGGTTGGGGCGGATCGGTGACGGCGCTCGGTCAACTGTTTGGCGAATATAAAAGAACAATTGCGCAAATCGGCGGCGTGATTGTGATCCTGTTTGGATTGGCGACACTGGATGTCATCCGATTCTCCTGGTTTTACGCGGATACACGCCCCCAATATACGCTTCAGCGCGGGACCTATGGCGGGTCGGCGTTGATGGGCGTTTTCTTCGCTGCGGGCTGGAGTCCGTGCATCGGCGCTACACTCGGGGCAATCCTGACGATGGGGCTGAGTCAGCAAACGGTGGGTCAGGCGATGTGGCTGGCTTCGGGCTATTCGCTCGGCTTGGGAATCCCATTTCTGGCATTGGCATTGGGGCTCGAACGCGCTTCGGGGTGGCTCAAGCGCATGAGGCCGTATCAAAAATATTTTCGCATTGCCAGCGGGGTGTTCATCATCGCCATTGGCGTCTTGCTTTTGACCAATACCATGAGCCTGATTGCCATCTGGGCGTTCAAGAACGGACTCTATATTGAGAAGTTTGCGCTCTTCTCCGCCGCTCCAACGTATTTCACCGCCATCGTTGCAGGGTTGTTATCCTTCCTCTCGCCTTGTGTTCTTCCGCTTGTGCCTGCCTATCTCGGTTATCTGAGCGGACATACGCTCAGGTAGAAAAGTGATTTACCCTCCGCGCTCTCTCAAGAGATGAGGGCAAACAAGGAGATGTTCCTATGCGCTTGCGTCCCTGGCTGACGATTGCTTTGGCGGCAATTGGCCTTTCCGCGTGCGGAATGGCTATTTCCTCAAAAGGCGGCCCTGCCCCGTGGAGCGCCTCATTCGCCTCCAACGGCGAACAGATTTACTTCACCGCTGTCAATGCCAAAGGCGAACCCATTTCATACACGGGCGGACCGCGCTATGGCGGCATGATGGGCGGGCGGCTGGCTTGTGTTTCCTGTCATGGTGTGGATGGGCGCGGCGGTCTGCACTGGATGCACATGCAGCAGATGGACGCCCCCGACATTCGCTATTCGGCGCTGGCGCAAGACGAGCACGAAGGCGGAGCGATGGAATACGATTTGGAGATGTTTCGCCAGGCCGTTGTCCTCGGTCAGCATCCCGATGGCGAACCACTCAGCCCCGATATGCCGCGCTGGGCGCTCAGCGATGAAGACCTGGCAGATTTGTTCGCATATTTGAAGACTCTGCCGTAAGGCGGAATTCATTTCGTCAAAGGAAAAATTCCCATGAAACGCTTTCTCTTCTTTCTCATCCCCATCATTGTGCTCCTGACCGCCTGTCAATCTCAACCTGCGAGCGTGAGCGGCGAGACCGTCAGCGTGCCGGGCGGCTCGTACACCAACGTCAGCCCTGCCGAATTGAAGACGATGCTGCAGAACAAGGACTTTGTCTTCATCAACGTGCATATCCCCTTCGAGGGAAACATCCCTGGCACCGACCTGTCCATCCCTTATGACCAGATCGGCGCCCCCGAGAACCTTGCCCAATTGCCCGCCGATAAAAGCGCCAAAATCGTCCTCTACTGCCGCAGCGGGCGCATGAGCGCCATCGCCGCCGAGACGCTTATCTCGCTGGGTTATACCAATATCTGGAATCTCAAGGGCGGCATGGTGGAGTGGGAGCGGGCAGGATATGAAATACAACCCTGATGCGGAATTCATCTTGCCAGGAGGCTCGAACATGGTCAAAGACCCCGTCTGCGGAATGACGGTCAACCCGCAACACGCCGCCGCGAGTATTCAATACAAAGGGCACACCTATTATTTTTGCTCGCTGTTATGCAAGTCGCTCTTCGAACGTGAGCCTGAGAAATATCTGAAGAGCGAAGAGACAGAATCTGAATAAGCCCTTGCCCTGCAAGGTAAAAGGAAAAAAAACATGGCCGAACAAATGGAACCAGACACGGAGGTCGTTGAAGAACATCTCGCTGTGAACAAGCGCATTCGGCAAATTGCTCTGTCCGTCGTCATTGTCGTTGTCACATTCCTGCTCGGCCTGGGAAGCGGCTATCTGAAATGGGGGCAGGATGAGACCGCCGCGGCAAAACGACAGCAGGAATTGACCCAACTCTACGAGCAGGTCAACCCACAGGACGGCTACGCCCTGCCCATCTCGTATGGCGACCTCGGACCTCGTTTAATCGAAGCGGGCGTGATAGACTATGACGCCTTTTTGAGGGTGATGTCCACCAGCGGCGACGCCATCAACAACCAACAAATTGACCTCCTGAAGAAGGGCAGCGAGGACCCCATTGTCATCAACCGCGAGAATGCCCGTTTTCTGCTGAATTTCTTCTGGGCAGTCGGCCTGGCGAACAGGAATCCGATTCTCACCGATGGGATGATGATGCAATACAGCGATGGACGGGTGGAACGCTTCGCTTCAACGGGCGGCTGGACTCTGGCGACGAAACCGGTTAGCGAACTGTATGCCAGCCTCGATCTGATTCCGCTCACGCCCGAACAGCAGCGCCGTGTGGAGGAAGTGGCCGCCGCGGTGTACCGTCCGTGCTGCAACAATCCCACCCTCTTCCCCGATTGCAATCATGGCATGGCCATGCTCGGCCTGCTGGAGTGGATGGCTTCGCACAACGCCAGCGTGGACGAGATGTTTGAAGCCGCGAAGTATGTCAATGCCTTCTGGTTCCCTCAACAGAATCTCGAAATCGCCATGTATCTCAAAGCAAAGCAAGGCGTAAATTTTCAAGAGGCCGAGGCGCGCCTGGTGACGGGCGCTCAGTTTTCATCTGGCTCTGGCTTCGCCGCCGTCCATCAAAACCTGCAAGCCAGCGGGTTGTTGCCGCAGGCGCCCAGTCAGGGTGGGAGTTGCAGCAATTAATTCTGTAGCGTAATTCGCGTGATTTGCTTATCGAAGGTGAAAATGAAAAAAGCGAAAAGCAGGAAGAGCGAGAAACCAAAAGAATGGCCTGCCGTGGTTTATTTCTGGGCTATCGGGCTGGGCTTTTTCGGTTATGTTGTTGCCCGTGTTGCATTGGACGGCTATCCTCACCCTTATCATTGGCTGGCTGGTCTGGCTGGCGGCTTGGCAGGCGTTCCTCTTGGCTGGCTGTGGTATCGCTGGCGCGGGGATGTGTTTTAGTGGATAAAAGGTCGCCCCCCTATTGTGGCAGACAACTGTCAGGAGACTTGCCGCCCAGGGCTACGAGTGAGAGCAATAACGATCTATTGCTTCTCTTTTATCTCTACATGACTCTGTTCATTGTGTGGCGCGCGGCCGTGGTCGTGTCCCATTTGCCCCATCATCAGGAAGTGCAGCAGAGGGCATAGCAACAACAGAGCGGCATAGAGGACTGTATTCACTGGAATTTTGAATAGGAAAACCGCCGCCAGGCCGATGAGCGGCGCCAGGCAGCAAAGCAGCATGATCCACAAATGACGCTTGTTCATCGCAATCTCTTTATCAACCGCGTCGAAACGGCGGGAGAGTGACATACAGGATGCCGTCCTCGATTCGGGTATGGAATTCGTCCAATGGACGCGGCGGCGGGCCTTTCGTGACGTTGCCCTCGATGTCAAAATGCCCGTCATGGCAAGGGCTGACGTATTCCTGAATCTCAGGATGCCACCGCACGCGGCAGCCAAGGTGAGTGCAAATGTCAGAAAAGACTCGCACCTGCCCATCTGCCTTGCGCAAGATATACATGCCGATCTCGACCGCTGTTCTTTCCCACCCGTTGACTCGCGTGCGGGTGATGCTGAACGGTGTGGGTACACCGATGGGATAAGATTCCACGGGGCCAAGCGAGATCGGGGCGCCTTGATCTTCTTCGGCGCGCAGCGCGGGTGAAAGCAAATAGGCAATCGCCGGCAGGCCGCTGAGCAGACCGATGAACGAGCCGATCAAGGTAGTTGTGGCTTTGATGAAATCACGCCGAGTGAGCGAAGGGGACGATTTGTTCATTGCGCCTCCATAACACGGAATTCATTCCGCCATCAAACAACGACACCAAATTTGCACACAAGAAACACCCGCTGAGAGGGAATGCCTGCAAAAATTACCTGGAGCGTATCCAACTGAACAACCGTAAACTGGCGTCCACATTCTTGATCGAGAGCGTCAGCCCATTCGCGCCTTCGAGCAGAGGGGTGCCGTCAAAGGTGGCAGGGAAAATGAGCGTGCCGCTGACGTGGTGTCCGCCGCGTGGGGCATCCCATTTCAACGCCTGGACGGTGCGCCCCGTGTCGGTGGTCAGGGTGGCGCGTTCAGCCAGGTCCATGCTCAGGTCCACGGAATGGGTGTTGAGCGAGACCGCAAATTCGAGCGTCTCGCCGGGGTTATTCAGGTTAAGCGGGGTGATTTCGACGATAACCGCTCCCTGACTGTCGCTTTGCGGCCTTTCGTCCCAGCGGACTGATGCGGCAGGTTCGGCTGACGCGGCAGGTTGGTTTTCGGGGGCGGCGGTAGCGGGAAGAGCCGAGGGAGAGGATGCCGCTTTTCCACACGCGACCAGGATCAAGGTCAGGAAAAGAAGCGGGAGCAGACGTAAGATTTTCATCGAGTCTCCAAGAGGTTGGGTTGCAGTAAGGCCAGGGCTTTACGTCGTTCTCTGAAAAGAATAACGAGCATGATTCCAATGCCGCTCAGCGTGGTGCCCAGGCCGACCAGCATGAAAAGCGTCTGATAGCGGGCGAGAAAGGCGGCTGCGGCGGTCAGGCCGAGGATGGGCAGAACATCGGTGACGTGATGCGCGCAACAGGCGACCATCGCAAGCGTGGAGGTGGCGCCGCCGGCGCCCATCATCGTTCCGCTGGGACCGGTGGAGGTGAGCGGCACGAAGAGGCGTTTCTTCAGGATGACATACAGGGCAGACTGAACGCCAAAGCCCAGGATGAGCGGCAGGACGATCCAGCGCTCCTGCCAGAAGAAGTCGAGAGCATGTTGCGGGCTTTCGGCCCACGAGACGATGGCAAAGTAGAGGGCGGTCAGAAAGAGAGAGCCGCTCAGTCCACCTGCCAGAGGAAGCAGGAAACGCTTTCGGCGCGACACGGGAACTCCTTTTTGAGGGTTTATATCGCTTCTTGCGACGCCTGTCATGCGTTACCTTGCGCGGTGGGACATGCGCCATTTCGCCTGTTTTGTGTGAATACGCCAAATTGCCTGTGGGAGAGTGCGTAATATGACGCTCGCTCAAGGTGTCGAAATGTAGGATAATCAAAACAAAAAAAGGAGAGGAACCGATGACTACCGTACATGATCCCGTTTGCCACATGGATATTGACCCAGCCACCGCCGCGGGCAAATCCGAATACAAAGGCCAGACCTACTACTTCTGCTCGCTCGGCTGCAAAAAGTCCTTCGACGCCAACCCGGAAAAGTACCTGGGGCAGGGCAGCGAACATCACGAACATCACGAACATCACGGGCATCACGGGCATCACTAAAAGCCTATCCGAAAATTCAAGACAGGTGTGTCATTGCGAGGCGACGAGGTCGCCGAAGCAATCTCCTCTTGGGCACGCGGGAGATTGCTTCGCCCCTCCAGGGCTCGCAATGACACCAAAGAACGTATTTCTCGGATAGATACTGATCCACGGAAGCCCTCCCGCAATCGGCGGAGGGCTTTCTGATAGCGTGGGGTGAGCAGTCTCCCGACTTGCGAGGGGATTGCTTCGTGGCGCGAGGCGCCACTCGCAATGACATGTTTGCAACCGAGCAACGAAATCTTTATCTTTTTTTCGTCTGCTCTTTACGCAACCTTTAAAAAGGGGCGGTAGGATTATTCATGGTTGCGGAATTGACACCGCTTTGGAAAGGAGTAACGATGATGTTCTTCATGTGGCTGTTCCCATTGCTGTTCGTCTTCCTGCTCGTCTATTTGCTCGGCGGCGAGCGCATCTTCCAGGCTTTTCGCCCCGCCCCGGCGCGGGTCTGCGCCAATTGTCACCGCGCCGTGCGGGAGGATTGGAAGACCTGCCCCTACTGCGGACAGACTTTGTAACGCGACATTTATGTCGCTTTTGATTTGCGGGATAACTCCCGCCCTACGGAGGATGTTTCCATGTGCGGATGTATGCTCATGCACGCCACGATGAATCACGAGGGGCACCAACACACAGCCCCGCAAAGTGGAGGCGCGTCCGCTCCTGCATCGGCGGTCTCTGCGCCGGCGCGGACGTGCGCGCACTGCGGCTTTCCTCTGCAGGAGGACTTTGCCTTTTGCCCTCATTGCGGCATGAGTTTGCAGGCAAAATGTCCCGCCTGCGGGCAAAAGGTCAAGGCTGAATGGCACGCCTGCGCCTATTGCGGCTATCCGCTGGGCGAAACGGCAAAGGCGTAATGATTTG
Organism: Anaerolineales bacterium; assembly: GCA_034433385.1. GTDB lineage: Bacteria > Chloroflexota > Anaerolineae > Anaerolineales > Villigracilaceae > DAOUAN01. The sequence continues at coordinate 18,962 of DAOUAN010000133.1, forward strand.
CTGAAGTCACCGCGAGATGGCGATGAGATTGCTTCGGGCTGCGCCCTCGCAATGACATAAACCTCAATTTAGACAAGGAAGGTAAACCATGAAAAAGACTCTCTTCTGGATTCTCGGTATTCTCGCCGTTCTGTTCGTCCTGGGGTTCGCTTTTGGCGGCTGGGCATGGGGCGGCGGATGCTGCGGCTGGGGCGGCTATTACGGCGGCTGGGGCATGCACGGCGGTCCCGGCATGATGGGTTGGGGCTTCTCCCCCTTCGGCTGGCTCGGCATGCTCTTCATGGCGCTCATCCCGCTGGGCTTTCTCGCCCTGGTCGTGCTAGGCGTCGTCTGGCTGGTTGGCGCTGTCAGCGGACGCGCTTCAGCCGGCCAAGCCCCTGCTGCGCCTGCCGTTCAAACCTGCCCCAATTGCGGCAAGCCCGTCCAGGCCGACTGGCAGAACTGTCCCTACTGCGGTGTAGGGCTGAAGTAAGGCGAGATTTGTCTCGTAGAACACAATCGGCTGACAGTGATGTCAGCCGATTGTGTTTTGGGTGTAGGCGTTTTGGCGTATCCCTTTCCCGCCAAAGCGCGCTTTTGTTTTGAGCGGCATGCGGTTATCATCAAAAGGGTATTCGCCATAACAAGGAGTCCGTTCTATGTCTCAACCTTCTCACGAACACCATGAACACATGAATCATAGCGAGCATGCTGCGCACCATCCCGCCCCCGCAGAACATGCCGCGCACCACGCAGTCGCCGAACACGCCACTCATGCCGGTCATGCCGCCCACGGCGTGGACCACAGCGGACACGAGCAGATGTTCCGCACCCGCTTTTGGTGGAGCCTGCTGCTGACCCTGCCCGTGCTGCTCTATAGTGAGATGCTGCAACGCTGGCTGAGCTTTCGCGCTCCAGCCTTCCCCGGCAGCCAGTGGATTCCCTTCATCTTCTCGGTAGTCATCTTCTTCTACGGCGGTCTGCCGTTCCTGCGCATGGCCGCCCCGGAAGCCCAAGAGCGCAAGCCAGGCATGATGATGCTCATCTCCCTGGCGATCTCGGTGGCATTCGTCTATAGTCTGCTGGCGCAACTGACCGGCCTGGGCGAGAGTTTCTTCTGGGAACTGGTGACGCTGATTGACATCATGCTGCTCGGTCACTGGCTGGAAATGCGCTCCGTGCGCCAGGCTTCTGGTGCGCTCAACGAACTGGCTCGCCTCATGCCCGATACCGCCGAACGCCTCCTCCCCGATGGTTCGACCGAAACCGTCCCCGTCTCGGCGCTGCGGCTAAACGATCTGGTTCTGGTGCGTCCCGGCGCCAGCATTCCCGCCGACGGCGAAGTGACAGAGGGTGAGTCAGCGGTCAACGAATCCATGCTGACGGGCGAATCGCGCCCGGTGAAAAAGACGCCGGGGGCAAAGGTCATCGCCGGGACGATCAATGGCGATGGCAGCCTGCGCGTGCGCGTCACCGCCCTGGGCGAGCAAACTGCCCTGGCAGGCATCATGAGGCTGGTCGAGCAGGCACAGCGTTCTAAATCGCGCACCCAAATCCTGGCGGATAAAGCCGCCGGCTGGCTGTTCTACATCGCTGTCGGCGTCGCCGCCCTCACCGCCATTGCCTGGACGATTGCCGTTGGTTTCAATGTGGATGTTCTCAAGCGTGTCGTCACCGTGCTGGTCATCGCCTGCCCGCATGCTCTCGGCCTGGCGGTGCCGCTGGTGGTCGCCATCACCACCTCGCTTGGCGCCCGCAACGGCGTGTTGATTCGTGACCGCCTGGCGCTGGAATCCGCCCGCGAAATTAACGTGGTTGTCTTCGACAAAACCGGCACACTGACCGAGGGCAAATTCGGCGTAGTGGGCATCCAGACGCGGGCAGATTGGGACGCAGACCGCGCCCTGGCGCTGGCTGCCGCCATCGAAGGCGATTCGGAACATCTGATTGCCCAGGCTATCCGCCACGCCGCACGGGACCGTAGGCTGGCTCTGCCTTCGATTAGCGATTTCTCCGCCCTGAAGGGACGTGGCGTGCGCGCCATCCATGAGGGGAAACCCGTCTATGTTGGCGGTCCGCGCCTGCTGGAAATGCTCCGCATCCCCCTTCCCGACGACCTGGCCGCATTCACCCGTCAGGCCGAAGCCAAAGCCCAAACGGTGATCTACCTCTGCACCGACGAAGCCGTCGCCGCCGCCTTTGCCGTTGCCGATGTCATCCGTCCACAAAGCCGCGAGGCCATACAGCGGCTGCACCGCATGGGCATCGAGGTCGCCATGCTGACCGGCGACAGCCAGGCAGTGGCGCAGGCCGTGGCAGCCGAACTGGGCATTGATCACGTCTTTGCCGAGGTACTGCCTGAACACAAAGACCAGAAGATCACCGAGTTGCAGCGCCAGGGCAAACGCGTCGCCATGGTCGGTGATGGCGTCAACGACGCGCCCGCTCTCACCCGCGCCGACGTGGGCATCGCCATCGGCGGCGGCACGGATGTCGCCATCGAATCGGCGGGCATCATCCTCGTCCAGAGCAACCCCCTGGACGTCGTCAAAGTCATCGCCTTGAGCCGATCCAGTTATCGCAAGATGATTCAAAACCTGTGGTGGGCGGCCGGGTATAATATCGTGGCTTTGCCACTGGCAGCGGGCGTGCTGGCGCCATTTGGCATCTCGTTCACCCCTGCTGTTGGGGCATTGCTCATGTCGCTCAGCACGGTCATTGTGGCGCTCAATGCCCAGTTGCTCAAACGAACTACTTTATAGGAGCGCTATGACCCCTGAAGTTTCCATTCCCGAATACAAAACCGCCTGTGGCGGCAAACTCAAAGACCCCTCCAACTATCCCAGCGCCGAATACCGCGGCGAGCGCGTCTACTTTTGCACCCGCGCCTGCCTGCGCGCCTTCGAGCAGAACCCCGATGCCTTCATGGCGGGCGAAGTGGAACATCCCATTGAAGAGGATTAACCAAACTTCGGAAGTCCTGCCGGCTTCCGAAGTTCTCGTGGTGACATTCATCATAAGCCATTTGGCGCATCCTTTTCCCCGCCATCCTGCGCTGGAGATAGCACGGTTGTCAGACTACTATTGAGCCATCCGAACACGGAGGCTCAATATGTTTTCAAAGGCAAGCAAGTTTATTTTTCTGTTGATTGTTGTTACGCTGGCAGGCGCCGCAACGTCCGCCTGTTCTGCATCCTCAAACGAAGTCCATCTTGCCATGACACCGTTGGAAGAAATGCCGATGGATATTCAAGCTGCCCCGCTGACGGTGCAGACCGCCTATCAATTCGCCGCCGCCAACCCCGACCTGATGAAACAGATTCCCTGCTACTGCGGCTGCGGCGCCATCGGCCACACCTCCAACTACGACTGCTACGTCGCCGCGGTGGATGCCCAGGGACAGATCGCCTTCGACAACCACGCCCTCGGCTGCTCCATCTGCGTGGACATCACCCAGGATGTGATGCGCCTGACGCGGGAGGGGAAGAGTCCGCAGGAGATCAGAACCGCCATTGACGCGACGTACTCGAAGTATGGACCTTCCAACATCCCGTAACAGGTATGGGTAGATGATGACGATGAGAAAGGCGTTGCTTTTGCTGGGGTTGGCTGCAGGGATGGTCCTCTTTGCCCCCTTGCCGTTCCCTGTTGCTGCGCCTCAAGCGCGGACGTTTCGAGTGGAAGCGCGCCAGTTCGCCTATTCTCCATCCGAATTGCGCGTCAACCCCGGCGATACCGTCACCCTCCAACTCGTCAGCACAGACGTGGTGCACGGCATTTACATTGATGGTTACGATATTTCCCTCGAGGCCGACCCAGGACAATCGGCAACCCTGACCTTTGTCGCCGATAGACGCGGTTCCTTCCGCTTTCGCTGCAACGTCACCTGCGGCGCCATGCACCCGTTTATGATCGGTAAGTTGACCGTTGGAAGAAATGATTGGTTTGTTCGCTCGCTTGGATTTTCCCTTCTTGCAATAGTTGGCATCCTCGCACTCCCTCATCGTCAACTGAACACTGAAAACTGATTACTGACAACTGCCCACCTCCCCATGGAACTCACCCGTCTGCCCCTGCTCAAAACCACCCTCAAAAGCCGTTACCCGCAACTGGCAGTCTTTACCGTCATGCTGGTCGGATACACCTTCGCCATCCTTGCCGGGTGGATTGGCACACCTGTGGGCAGCCACAACTTCAGCATTGTCTTCGTGTGGATCGCCTGGTGGGCAATCTTGATCCTCGGTGCGGTCCCCTTCTTTGGGCGCGGCTGGTGCGCCGTCTGTCCGATTCCGCTGGCAGGGGAATGGGTGCAGCGCGGCGCGGTCTTAAATCCGCCCGACAGGCGGCCCAAATGGCTTAACCTGCGCTGGCCGAAAGCCCTCCGCAACATCTGGCTGCAGAATATCGCCTTTGTTCTGCTGGCGCTCTTCAGCAGCAGGCTGCTGACCACCCCAACCCTCACCGCCACAACCCTCGCGACCATGCTCTTCCTGGCTCTTGGGTTGAGTCTCGTCTTTGAGCGCCGCGCTTTCTGCCGCTATCTCTGTCCAGTAGGTGGATTTATCGGCTTATATTCCCAAAC
>DAOUAN010000134.1:0-10444 GCA_034433385.1 Anaerolineales bacterium
TGGTGATGCCGGGTGACAACGTGAACCTGACGGTAGAGTTGATCGTGCCGGTTGCGTTGGAACAGGGCTCGAAGTTCGCCATCCGCGAAGGCGGCCTGACCGTCGGCGCTGGTGTCGTCACCAAGATCCTGGAATAGAAATTTTCTGGAAAGCTGGTAAGCTGGTATGGCATCTAAGAAGAAAGATATCCGCCCAGTAATCACTCTGCAGTGCAGTGATTGCAAAGAGCGGAATTACACAACCGAGAAAAACCGCCGCAATGACCCAAACCGGCTCGAGTTTAAGAAATATTGTCCTCGTTGCCGCAAGCATACATTGCACCGCGAAACAAAGTAGTAACATAGTCTGATTGTCCTTCTGGTCTCATGGCCGCCAAGGCCATGAGACCAGGGATGATTAGACTGCTCAGGCCAGTAGCTCAATTGGTAGAGCACTCGTCTCCAAAACGAGCGGTTGTGGGTTCGAGTCCTGCCTGGCCTGCCTTTGGCAACGCCGCTTCTAAGGGCGGCGTTTTAGCCGTAAAAAAACAAGAAGGAGAACGGCCTTGGCTCAGAAAGAGAAAAAAGGCAAGAAACCGAACGCCATCCAAATGTTTGTTCGCGAAACCGTTGGCGAACTGCGCAAAGTTACCTGGCCTACCTGGCCTGAGGCCCGCCGTTTGACCGTGTTGGTGCTCCTGGTGATGGTTGTGATGGGAGCGTTTCTGGCCATTGTTGATGCTCTGGCTCATGGTCTGATGAATCTGGTGCTGGGATTGTAAGCCGTGCCAGAAAATGAGGTTGTGATGGACGTGCAGGAACCGGAAGATCAATTTGAGAATGAATCGATGGAAGAACCTACCGAAGAGCCGTTGACGCATTCGGAGGTCGTTCCATTGCCGGACCTCGAGCAGGAAGCGCCGCGGCCCGAAGTTTCGATTCCCTCCAACCTGCCGCCCGTCGAAGCGCCCACAGAGGGGCCGGCCTGGTATGTGATTCACTGCTATTCGGGTTATGAGAACAAGGTCCGCCATAATCTAGAGCAGCGGATTGAGACCATGGGGATGAAGGATAAGATTTTTGATGTGGTCATCCCCACGCAAGAAGAGATTGAAGTGCGCGATGGTAAACGCCGCACGGTAGAGCGCCATATTTTCCCCGGTTATGTGCTGGTCAACATGATCTTAACCGAGGAATCCTGGTATGTGGTGCGGAATACTCCCGGCGTGACTGGCTTTGTCGGCATGGGGAATCAGCCAACCCCATTGCGCCCGGAGGAAGTAGCCCAAATCATCAAACGCATGGAAGCCGAATCGCCAACGGTGAAGGTGAGTTTCAAGGTTGGTGAGCGCGTGCGGATCATTGATGGGCCGTTCAACGATTTCCGCGGTGTGGTTTCGGAGATTGATATGGAGCGCTCCAAGGTGCGGGTGATGGTCTCGTTCTTTGGGCGTGAAACGCCTGTGGAGTTGGATTTCTTGCAAGTGGAGAAAGCATAAATTTGACGGTAGCAGGCCGAACGTCTGGCCTGATGCGGTGGGAGGGTCCCCCATAGTGACCCGTTAAAACCACAGAGTATCCATCCTGAAGTGGATACAAGGAGTAGAAATGGCAAAGAAACTTAAAGCAGTTGTTCGTTTGCAGCTTGAAGCTGGAAAAGCCAACCCGGCGCCCCCGGTTGGCCCCGCGCTGGCTGGTCATGGCATCAACATTATGGCGTTCTGCAAGGAGTATAATGCCCGCACGGCGAACCGCCCCGGCGAGGTGTTGCCTGCCGAGATCAGCATTTATAGTGACGGCTCGTTCACTTTCGTGCTGAAGACCCCGCCGGCGGCTGTGTTGCTGCGCAAGGCAGCTAAGGTGGAGAAGGGGTCGTCTGCGCCGAACAAGGACAAGGTCGGCAAGGTGACCCGGGCGCAGATTCGCGAGATCGCCGAGATCAAAATGAAAGACTTGAATGCGATTGATCTCGAAGGGGCGATGAAGCAAATCGAAGGCACAGCCCGTTCAATGGGCATTACGGTGGTTGACTAAATTTTGTGGGAGGATTGCTCAGGCAATCCGCTTGCACCACGGAGGAATCCATGGCAAAACACGGAAAAAAATATCTGGCTGCAGTAGCTAAAATTGACCCCGAAAAGCTGTACACTTCGCGTGAGGCGCTTGCGCTGGCAAAAGAAACGGCGACTACCCGTTTTGATTCTACCGTTGAGGTACATTTGCGAACGGCGCTTGATCCCCGTCAGGCTGACCAGCAAGTGCGCGATGTAGTTGTTCTGCCGCATGGCCTGGGCAAGACGGTGCGCGTTTTGGTCTTTGCTCAGGGTGAGGGCGCGATGCGGGCACGTGAGGCTGGCGCTGACCTGGTGGCAGATGATGATGAGACGTTGAAGAAGATCGAAGGCGGCATGACCGATTTCGATGTGGCGATCGCTACCCCCGATGCAATGAGTAAGGTAGGACGCCTGGGCCGTATCCTGGGCCCGCGCGGTTTGATGCCGAACCCGAAGGCGGGTACGGTGGTGAGTGTGGATGACTTGCCGCGTGCGATTCAGGAGGCCAAAGCCGGCCGCGTGGAATTCCGCCTGGATAAGACCGGTAATATCCATGTTTCGATTGGCAAAGCCTCGTTTGATTTGGAAAAGCTGTACGACAACTTTGCTGCTCTGATGGATGCTATTCGGAAGGCGCGTCCGGCAGGAGCCAAAGGCGCTTATATTAAGCGTGTAACCATTACGACGACCATGGGTCCTGGCATTAAGGTGGATCCGAACGAGGCACAATCTCTTGAGGTGCGCGAGTAGCTCTACTCGATAAACCAGCGCCACTTCGCCGATGAAGGCGGGTGCCTCAGCAAGGCTGGGGCTTAATTTCCTGCTCAGGTGAAGACAGTGCAAATTTAGCCGATGAGGCTTTTCCCTCCTTTGGGATGCATTCGTCTTTGCCTGAAAAGTGGCAAAGACTTTTTTATAGAAAGGAGGTGAGATCCTTTGGCAATTACAAGGCAACGCAAAGAGGAAATGCTGGCTCAGTACCAGGATTGGTTGCAGCGCAGCCATGCCGTGATCTTGGTGGAATACACCGGCGCGAATATGAAAGAGCTGGATGCCGTTCGCGCCAAAGTTCGCGAAGCGGGTGGCGAATTCCATGTGCTCAAGAATACCCTGGCGCGGCGAGCTTTTTCTGAACTGGGTGCTACGCTGCCAGCCGAATTGCTGGGTCAGAGCACGGCGGCTTCGTTCGCATTTACTGATCCGGTGACTATGGCAAAGGCTTTGGCCGAAGCCACGAAGGGTAGCGCATTCATTAAAGTCAAAGGTGGCTTTATGAATGGGCAGGTGCTCAATGTGGCTCAGGTGAAAGCCCTGGCTGAGCTACCCCCCTTGCCGGTCGTTCGCGCTCAACTTTTGGGCGTGTTGCAAGCTCCGGCAGGCAAACTGGTGCGCACATTGGCCGAGCCGGCCCGTGCACTGGCCTACGTTGTTCGGGCTTATTCCGAAAAGGCCCCCGCAGCGGCGTAAAGGCCGCTTATCCTGGCGAGAAACCCATGATGTTGGGACCTCGCAAAAACTTTCAACTAAAAAATTATCTCAACTTGTAAGGAGTGTTTGAAAAATGTCCGACAAACTCAATAAATTGGTGGAAGAACTTTCTTCCCTTACTGTTTTGGAAGCAGCTGAATTGGTGAAAGCCCTCGAAGAAAAATGGGGCGTTTCTGCGGCTGCTCCGGTGGCTGTGGCGGCTGTGGCCGGTGCTGCGGCTGGCGCTGCTCCCGCTGAACCCGTCGAGGAGAAGACCGAATTTGATGTGGTGATCAAGGATGCCGGTCCGAAGAAGATCGAGGTCATTAAGGTCATCCGCCAGCTGACCAGCCTGGGCTTGGGTGAAGCCAAGACCCTGGCCGAAACCGCTGGTGGCAAGGTCCTGAGCGGCGTGGGCAAAGAAGTTGCCATGGACGCCAAGAAGAAGCTCGAAGAAGCCGGCGCGGTCATCGAGGTCGTGTAAGGATTTTCTTTTGCTGGGAAAAAGGGCAACCTGTAGGGTTGCCCTTTTTTGCTCTGTGCAATCAAAAAAGACGGCCAGAAGGTCGTCTTTTTTGTCTTTTTGCCAGGAGGAAGGTTATGCGGCAATAGAATGTACTTTGCGAATGACCATCACGACCTTGCCGCGAATTTCCAACGGCTCGTCTTTCTTGATGAGGATGGGTTTCATCGTGGGGTTGGCGGGTTGCAGGCGATAACCGTCTTTTTCCTTGTAGAAATACTTGAGGGTGGTTTCGCTTTTCTCTGGCAACCAGACTGCTACCATTTCGCCGTTGTGCACTTCTTTGACGGGTTTCATGATAACGATGTCACCATCATTGACCATGGCATCAATCATCGAGTCTCCCTGGACTTCGAGAGCGAACAGATCTTTGGCTTTTTCGCGAGGGGGGAGCAGGGAGGTGGCAATTTCGACGGAGGCCTCGGCATCGAAGAGACTGAAATCGGTGTCGGGGATGTTGATCGGTTCACCGGCGACGATGCGCCCCAGGATGGGGACGCGGAACATTTCCGGCGGGGGAGTCTTGGTTACCAACCGAACGCCGCGCGAGATGCCGCGATCGCGCTCAATCAGGCCCTCTCGTTCCAGCTGATCCAGGTAGTAATTCACTACGGAAGTGGACGAGATGCCTGTTTTTTCGCCAATTTCGCGAATAGAGGGGGGATATTTATTTTCGGCTTGATATTCGCGCAAGAAGTCTAAGATTTTTCGATGCCGCTCGGTCAAGCCTTTTCTTTTTCGGACCATCATCATAAGCGCCTCCTGAGCGAATATCGCTCATTTGTGCTATAAATGATACTCGAACATTCGTTCCATGTCAAGCCCCGTTGGCGAACGGGTGCGCTAAAAAGTTGTTAGTCAGGTGTGAGCGGTAGATGGATGCTCATTTGGCCAGTGCCTTGAGAGATGACGCTGTGGGCGAAAAACGCCGTTTTGTGTCATTGCGAGCCGCCAAAGGCGGCGAAGCAATCTCCTGGTTGGCAAGGAATGGATGGATTGCTTCGGGGCTGACGCCCCTCGCAATGACACTAGCCGTTTCCCTGTTCTCCATCTTACCCACAACCTTTTAGTGCTCCCGGCGAACTTCGGATATGAGTTGAGATATCTATCTGCTTGAATCATTACCCGTTTCTCCCATCACCAATCTCCTGGTAGGATGGGAGTAAAGTTTGATGGACTGAAACAATACCATGGAATGCGTTTGGTCAGGTGTAATGGTAATTTTCGATGCACGAACTCAAATTAGAGAAGTGCTGGGCTTTAGATTTTTAAGATTTTTCGCCCCCTTTCCGAGGACATTAATGTCAATCCAAAAATGATAAGAGTGGTTGTGATGAAGAAGAACACCACCTCCTCCAACGGCAGGATGCCGAAGAAGAGGACGCCTGTGGTCTGCTCCTTTGAAATGCTCCAGGTGGTGTCGGTCAACGCGACGATGTCCATCAGCGAGAGATACGTTCCAGGAACCATGATTGCCCAAAACACCAGTTTGCGGTGATGCCAGAGGATGTCTGCGCCAAAGAGGAGTTGCGGAAAGATGGCAGGCAATGCCCAGAAGAGGGTGATGGAGAGATAGGTCCATTTCATGTCGCCGAAGAAGAAGAGAACAGCGAAGACAACCCACGCAAGGAATAAAATGGAAAACGTAATCAAGCGGATGGGGAGGGATGCCTTGAAGTCCGTTTTGGGCGGGGAAATGCGCCGCGCCAAAAACCACCACCACAACCCTGCCAGGATGGTCTCCACGACGAAGAAGGTGTATTCTTCGATGGGGACGTAACCGAGGACGATGCCTGTCACGAGGTCGGGGTTGTAGTACCAGACGCCTGTGGCGACGAGGTAGTTGTCCCAGGGGGTGGTGTAGGCGACGGCGAGAAGTACATGCACGGCGATGGCAATCCAGACTGCCTTTCCGTTGCGGAAGCCGTTGATTTGTCTGCCCTGCTTGTTGTCCCACAGGGCGATGGCAAGGAAGACGAGGATGGGGAGGAAGAGAAAGCGGAGGAGAAAGCCGAAGTAGGTCATGTTAGTCTGATAGTCTCATAGTCGTATGGTTTGGGGGTGATGGTTTCATTGGAGGGCAGGTTCAGGATCGTCTGCGTTTTACTTTCATGAATACCCCAGGTCGCGGTTCGAGCGTGGCGCCCATGTGGGGGTGGATAGGGTGATGGATAAATTCAAATTCATAATTGCGGAGCAGGTGGGTGAGCACAACCCGCGCTTCCGCCTGACCGAACGCGGCGCCGATGCACGCCCGCGGTCCGCCGCCGAACGGGACGTAACTCATCGGCGGGGTTTTGCGTCCGTGGGCGAAACGTTCGGGGCAGAAGGAATCGGCGTTCTCCCAAATTTCGGGGTCGCGGTGGGTGAGGTAGATGGAGTAGAACAGCCGCTCGCCCGCAGGGACGGAGCCTTCGTCGAAGTGAATCTCCTCCGCCACGCGGCGGTTGCCGATGTGGATGGGCGGATAGAGGCGCAGACTTTCCTTGATGACCTGATCAAGCAGGGGCGACTTTTCGAGCGCGGTCACTTCCGCTGTCAGCGTGGAGAAAACTTCGGGGTGCTCGCCGAGCAGGGCAAAGGTCCAGGCGAGAAGCGCAGTGGAGGTGTCGTGCCCCGCGATGAGCATGGTCAGCATCTGGTCGCGGATGAGGTCGTCGGTGAGTCCCGCGTCGAGAAGGTGTTGGAGTAAATCCTGACCGCGGACGGCGGACGACGGACGATGGTCGGCGGTCTGTTGTCGGCGGTCGGTGATGATTTGGTAGAGGTAGTCATCAAGCGCCTGCAGATGCTTTTTGTAGCCAGGACGCGGAATCTTGCGCCAGAGAATCCACGCGCCAGGCGAGATGTATTCGATGGCTTTGAGGATGGGCGTCCAGATGCGCGGCAGGTCGTCCCAGGCGTCGCGGCTGAAGAGCGCCTGCATGATGATGAGCAGGGCGATCTTGCGGCCCTCGACGAGCATGTCCACGATTTGACCGTCCTGCCATGTGGAAGCGACGCGCTCGGTCTGGCGAATCATCATGTCGGTGTAGGCGGGGAGTTGCGAGGGGTGAAGCGGAGGCTCCATCAGGCGGCGGTAGCGGTCGTGTTCTTCGCCGTCCACGATGAGGACGCCGCGGCGGAGCAGGTCGGTGACGGGGTCGGTGTTGCGCCAGAGGAGTTTGCCGCGCTCGGTGACGAGGACTTTGCGGTTCGCTTCGGGACCGAAGACGACGTAGGGGCGAAAGCCTGGAAGCGGGATTTGGAAGAAGCGCCCGACGTGCCGCGCCAAAATTTTGAGCGGTCCGAGCGGGGAACGTTCTTTGAGGAGGGCGCGCAGGGCGGCGCGTCCGAGGGAGGGGGTGATGTTCTTGTTCATTGGGAAACGCTGGAACGTTGGAACGTTTGAACGTTCAAATGCTGGAGGAATTCCGCCACCGCTTGCATGAACTCGGCGGGACATTCCTCGTGCGGAACATGTCCGGCCTGCGGGATGACGGCGAGTTGGGCGTTCGGTAGTTCCTGCGCCAGGCGCAGCGATTGTTCGGTCGGGACGATGCGGTCGTCGTCGCCTGTGATGACGAGGGTGGGCAGGGTCAGTTCGCCGAGGCGTTCGGCGAGTCCGCTTTCGCGGCTGGCGAGGGTCAGTTCCCAGAGCGCCTTGTCCCAGTCCGCGATGCGAAGCGGCTTTTGGTATCCCTCCAGAATTTCAGGCGTGATCTTCGATGGGTCGTGCCAGGCGAGTTCGATGAGTTCAGGTCCGCGTGTTTGAATCTGACGCGACACCAGCGGACCCAGATGACGCATCTGCGGCGTGCGGAGCAGGGGGCGAATCCACGCGGGTGCGCCTCCTCCCGCATAGACGGCGGGGTCCACCAGAATGAGGCTTTGTACACGCTGAGGATATTTCAGCGCGGTGAGCATGGCAATCGTCCCGCCCGCCGAGTTGCCGACGAGGATCGCCCGCTCGACGCCGAGCGCGTCCATCAAGCCGATGACCAGTTCGACCTGCGCCTCCTGGCTGTAGGGATTTTCGCCCTCCCACGTCAGCGGGCGTTCGGTGAGACCGAAGGCGGGGCGGTCGTAGGCGATGACCGTGCCGAACTCTGCCAGCGGAGCGGTCACCTCGCGCCACGAGAACAGGCTGGCGCCGAAGCCGTGCAGGAGGACGAAGGTCGGCTCGCCCTGCCCGTAGGTCTTGTAATGGACGTTGATGCCGTTGACTTCTATGAAGCGGCTGTCGGGGTCGGCGAGTTCCTCCACAGGGACAGTGTTTTCCAGCGGTGGGACGGGGACGAGGAAGGGGCTTACCAGAACCAGGGTGAGTATTGCCAGTGCAGTGATGCCAAAAATGCGTTTGAGTCGTTGTTTCATGTCAACCTTTGGGGAAAATCTTCAATGCGGTGTATTGGCGTTTGCGCCCCATCCAGCGGAAGAAGGCAAACGCCAGGCCGTACTTGCGGCGCATGAGCGCCTGGACGTGCGCCAGGGCTTCGGGCGAAGCATCAGCCTCGGCGCGTGCATCGAGCCACTCGCCGAGGAGCGAGCCATCGGCGCGGCAGGGAGCGATGCGGACGCGCCCCTCGCGGCGGATGCGTTTCGCCTTGCCTGCATCGTACTGCGTCCAGACGTAGAGCGTATCGCCCTCGCGGGCGAACCAGACTGGCGTGCGGACGGGCGTCCCGTCCTTGCGATAGGATTCGATGTTGAGGTATTTGTGGTGGGTTAGAGAGTCCATAGTCTTATCGTTAGATAGTGTGAATGTTGAAAGGTGGGACAACTCACTGAGTTGTCCCACCATAGTATTGCTGTGGAGACAACTCCCACCCTTGCTGCGGTTCGCCGCGCTATGGCGTTTGACTTTCGACCTTCGACTGTTTGTATGCCCGCAGCGTCCGCTCCTTGTTGCGTTCGATGATGGGGCGGGCGGGATAGCCTTTGACCTGGATGCCTTTTTCCCACGGGGCGTGGATGTCGGCGGCGCTCAGCCCGCGCAGTTCGGGAACCCAGCGGCGGATGTAGTCGCCGTTCGGGTCGAATTTGCGGGATTGCAGCACGGGGTTGAAAATGCGGAAGTACGGGGCGGCGTCGGTGCCTGTACCTGCTGTCCATTGCCAGCCGCCGTTGTTTGCGGCGAGGTCGCCGTCGAGCAGGTTTTCCATGAACCAGGCTTCGCCCCAACGCCAGTCAATCAGCAAATCTTTGACGAGGAACGAGGCGACGATCATGCGGGCGCGGTTGTGCATCCAGCCAGTGGCAAGCAGTTGACGCATCGCCGCATCTACCACAGGGACGCCTGTTTCGCCCCTCTTCCACGCCTCAAACTCTGACGCCTCGTTCCGCCAGGGGATGTTCGCCAGCGCGGGGTTGAAGGCGGTCTTTGCCACGTGAGGGAAGTGATAGAGGATGGAAATGTAGAATTCGCGCCAGATGAGTTCGTTGAGCCAGGTTTGTGCGCCCTCGGCACTGGCCTCTTCCTTGCGAAGCAAGCCGAGCGCAGCGTGGACAGCCTGACGCAGCGAGATCATCCCGAAGCGGAAATAAGGGGAAAGGCGCGACGTGCCGTCAAGGTCGAGGCGGTTGCGGTGATCGTGGTAATTGGTAATTGGTAGATTGGTAAATTGGTCGAGTCGGCGCAGGGCTTCGGCTTCCCCCGCCGGGAAGTTCGGATCGGGGCTGGCCTGGGGAAGCGGCTCGGAGGGCAGGCCGGGCGGCGTTGGGATGTGCTGCGGCGCGGGCAGCGGACGCAGGTCGGCGGGCAGCAGCGCCTTCCAGGCTTTGCTGAAGGGAGTGAAGACGGTATAAGGCGATCCATCCGGCTTGAGGACCGCCATGGGGTGATGGACGGTCTGCCCCTGGACGAGGGTCAGCGGGAGTTGACGGGCGATCTGCGCATCGCGGGCGCGGGCGTAAGGGGTGTAGTCCTCCTCGGCATAGATGGCGGTCGCGCCGGTCTCGGCCAGGAGGCCGCGCAGCACGTCGAGCGGATCGCCGCGCCGCAGCAGGAGGTACGAGCCGCGAGCGCGCAGGGCTTCATCCAGGGCGCGCAGGCCAGCGTAGAGGAAATTCCGCCGCCGGGGAGAAGCGGCGTCAAACTTCGGGTCGAGGATGAAAAGCGGAATAACCGCGCCTGCCCGAAGCGCAGCATGCAGCGTCGGGTTGTCGCTGAGGCGAAGGTCGCGGCGAATCCACCAGAGGGAGGACATGGTTATCGTCGAGGAGTCAAATAGTCGAGTGGTCGAATAGTCGGAGCGTCAGATGGTCAGCCGAGCAGTTCGGGCGGGACGGGCTGGGGAATTTGCTCCGGGTAGAGCATGTGGAGGACGTCCAGCACCTTGTGGGCGAAGTTGGGATCGAAGGTGTAGAAGCCCTCGTACATGCGCGGTTCTTCGGGCAGGCGGTCGGGGGAGGTCACTTCTTCGGCCAGCAGGGTCATGTGG
>DAOUAN010000135.1:0-8305 GCA_034433385.1 Anaerolineales bacterium
TGCGAGCCGCCAAAGGCGGCGACCTGTGCCCCGCAGGGGTAAGCAATCTCCTGGTCGGCAAGGAATGGATGGATTGCTTCGGGGCTGACGCCCCTCGCAATGACACTAGCCGTTTCCCTGTTTTCCATCTTACCCACCACCTTTTAGTGCTCCCGGTCGCTTCGCAGTGAAACTGCTTTCGCCCTGGCCTGCCAGGAGATGGCTTTGACGGAAGAACGCCCTCTCGCCATAACAACCCAATTCGGGCGAATGTTCAGATGGGTTTTATCCCGCATGGACGTCAGGTTAGATTTGGAATGGCTGCATTCAACACACGTTAATTGACTATTCCCTCAATCGCTGCTATCATCACTGCTTGTGAAACTCAAACGTAATCTGGATTCTTTCGGACAGCGTTTGCGCCGCACCCTGCGCTGGTTTACACCCGGAATGGGCGTCAAGCGCTGGCTGTTGCTGGTGCTGTTCGGCGTGACTTTGCTGGGCGTTGGGCTGGCCCTGTTTTTGCTCGATCTCTATCGCACCGAATCGACCAATCAACTTTTCCTGAATATCCTCTCGCTGGCCTCCTTACGCTTTTTGCCGCGCTGGGCGCGCATTCTCATCTTTGGTGGTCTGGGGGTGGGAATGCTGGGCATGGGCCTGTGGGGCTTGAACCGTACTCTGATTCAGCCGTTTTTGCGCCCAGGGCGCTATATGGTAGATGAAGTGGCCGAATACCGTCGGCGGCAACGCGGACCGCGGCTGGTGGCGATTGGCGGTGGGCATGGACTGGCCTCCCTGCTGCGTGGCCTGAAGGAACACACCCATAACCTGACCGCCGTGGTCACTGTGGCTGATGACGGCGGGTCATCGGGGCGCCTGCGCGAGAGCCTGGGCATTTTGCCACCCGGCGATATTCGCAACTGTCTGGCCGCCCTTTCCAATGACGAGGCACTGCTCACCCAATTGTTTCAATACCGCTTCAGCGGCGCGCCCGGCTTGGATGGACATTCTTTTGGCAATCTGTTCATCACCGCCCTCAGTGATATTACCGGCAGTTTCGAGGAAGCCGTAGCCGAATCGGGACGGGTGCTTTCGGTGCATGGCCGTGTGTTGCCTGCCACTCTGCACGATGTCAAGCTGGTGGCCGATGTACAGTTGCCCCATTCCTTACACGAGGTGCGGGTGATCGGCGAAAGTCGCATCCCTCAGGTGGCCGGGCGTATTCGTCGTGTCTGGTTGGAGCCGAACAACCCGCCGGCTTTCCCCCCCGTGCTGCGCGCTATCCTTTCCGCCGATATGATCATCGTCGGGCCGGGCAGCCTCTATACCAGCTTGTTGCCCAACCTGCTGGTCCCCGATCTGCTCGCTGCTGTGCGCTCCAGTCGCGCCCTCAGAGTCTTTGTGTGCAATATCGCCACCCAAAGCGGCGAAACCGATGCTTACACTTGCTATGACCATGTGCGTGCCCTCGAAGAACATGTCGGCGAAGACCTGTTCGATATCCTTCTTTGCAACGATAATTACACCGAAGCCCTGCCTGCGGAGGTACAGTGGGTCATCGTGGATGAGCGCACCCGTTCTGATTCCCGTGTCTATTGCGCTGACCTGGTGGATGAAGAACATCCCTGGCGACACGATTCGCTCAAGCTGGCTCAAGTGCTGATGAATTTGTACTACGAGCGCACCGGCCCGTTGCAGGAACGCTCTGTTTGAGCGGTATAATTCCAGCGTTTGAGACTTTGCCTCGTAAATTCAGCAAATGTGATACAATCTGATTGTGTAAAATATCACAAATAAACCTTCAGGAGGTTCATCATGACAGTTAAAGTTGGTATCAATGGCTTTGGCCGCATTGGTCGCCAGGTCTTGAAAGCGATTCGCGATCGCTATCCCGATGAATTGGAAGTTGTGGCTTTCAATGATATTGGGGATATGAAAACCATGGCCCATCTGCTCAAATACGACTCGAACTATGGCCGTTTCAACGGCACCGTAGAAGTCGCTGAAGATGGGCTGTTGATTGACGGCAAAAAAGTCAAAGCATTTAAAGAAACCGACCCGGCAGCCATCCCCTGGGGCGACCTGGGCGTAGAAATCGTCATCGAAAGCACCGGCCTGTTCACCGTCAAGGAAGATGGCGTGAACAAGAAGGGCAAAATGGTCAAGGGCGCGGTCAACCACATCACCAAAGGCGGCGCCAAAAAAGTGATCATCTCCGCCCCGGCCGAAGGCGAAGACCTGACCATCGTCCTCGGCGTCAACGAAGACATGTACGACCCGGCTCGCCATCATGTCGTCTCCAATGCTTCCTGCACCACCAACGGCCTGGCTCCGGCGGTCAAGGTCGTTCACGATAAATTCAAAATCGTGCGCGGCTTCATGACCACTGTCCATGCCTACACTAACGACCAGAAAATCCTCGATCTGCCGCACTCTGACCTGCGCCGGGCGCGCGCTGCGGCAATGAGCATCATCCCCACCACCACCGGGGCGGCCAAAGCGCTCAAGCTGGTCATCCCCGATCTGGCTGGCAAGTTCGATGGCTATGCCTTGCGCGTCCCGACTTCTACCGTCTCGATCATTGACTTTACTGCCCAAATCGAAATCCCCACCACCACAGAAGAACTGCGTCAGGCCTTCCGCGAGGCGGCTCAAACCCCGCGCCTGAAGGGCATCTTGCAGGCTGTGGATGAACCCCTGGTCAGCATTGATTACAAGGGCGATCCGCACTCCTCCTCTGTGGACTTGCCTTTCACCCAGGTCTTGGGCAAGGAGAAAAGCGACTTCATCAAAGTCGTGGCCTGGTACGACAACGAGTGGGGCTATTCCTGCCGCACAGCGGATCTGGCAGCGCTGATCGCCAGGAGTCTTTAATCAGGTAGTCAAGTAGTCAGGTGGTCAAGTAGTCGAGTGGTCAGGTGGTCGGGCAGTCTGATGGACCTTGCGATCACCCAACCACGCGACGACTTGACCAGGAACGCTACGACGATCTGACTGCCGGAGGAAACCATGAACAAGAAAACCGTCCGCGATATTGATGTGCAAGGCAAGCGCGTCCTTGTCCGCGTCGATTACAACGTGCCGATCAGCGATGGTCAGGTGGGAGATGACACCCGCATTCGCGCCGCCATGCCCACCCTGAACTACCTGCTCGAACACGGTGCGGCGCTCATCCTGTGCTCGCATCTCGGCCGACCCAAAGGCGGACCTGACCCCAAATATTCCCTCCGCCCCGTCGCCGAGCACCTCTCCAAATTGATGGGCAAACCCGTCGCTTTTGCCGAAGATTGCATTGGCCCTGTGGCCGAAGCGGCTGCTCGTGCCCTGAAGCCCGGCGATGTCCTTTTGCTGGAAAACACCCGCTTCCACCCCGAAGAAGAGAAAAACGACCCCGAAATGGCCCGTCAACTGGCTGCCCTGGCCGATATCTACGTCAATGACGCTTTTGGCTCGGCTCATCGTGCCCATGCCTCCACGGAGGGCGTGGCAAAATTCCTGCCGGCAGTAGCCGGTTTCCTGATGGAAAAAGAAATCCAATACCTCGGCGGCGTCATTGCCAACCCCGAAAAACCCTTCGTCGCCATTCTGGGCGGCGCTAAAATCAGTGACAAAATCGGCGTCATCAAAAACCTGCTGACCAAAGCCGATGCCGTTCTGATCGGCGGCGGAATGGCCAACACCTTCTTCAAAGCCGAAGGATACCCCGTAGGCGACTCGCTGGTGGAAGACGAAGCCCTCGAAACCGCCCGTCAGCTGCTCGCTCAGGCCGGCTCCAAATTGCGCCTGCCGGTAGATCTTGTCATTGCCGATCGCTTCGCTGCCGATGCCAGCCACACAGTCATGGCTACTGGCCCGGTGCCCGAGGGCTGGCGCATCCTCGATATTGGCCCAGAAACGGTCGCCGCTTACAGCAAAGTCATCAAAGGCGCGCACACCGTCGTCTGGAATGGCCCGATGGGCGTATTTGAATTTCCTGAATTTGCCAAAGGCACCTTTGGCATTGCCCAGGCCATTGCCGAATCGAAGGCCACCTCCGTCGTTGGGGGAGGCGAATCGGTCGCTGCTGTCCAACAATCGGGCCTCGCCGACAAAATCACCCACATCTCTACCGGCGGGGGGGCCTCCCTCGAAATGCTCGAGGGCCTGACTCTCCCCGGCGTTGCTGCTCTCCTGGATAAATAACCCCCGCTGAAAAAACATGCGTATCCCTGTCGTTGCCGGAAACTGGAAAATGAACAAGACCGTCGCCGAAGCCCGCGACCTGGTCTTCAAAATGAGCCTCAAACTGCGCGAAATTGACGGCGTGGAAAAAGTGCTCTGTCCACCCTTCACCTCCCTGCTGGCCGTTTCAGCCCTACTCCAGGGCACACAAATTGGCCTCGGCGCTCAAAACATGCATTGGGAAGAAAAAGGCGCCTTCACCGGAGAGATTTCTCCGCTCATGGTGAAAGAATTCTGCCGTTACGTGATCCTAGGGCACTCCGAACGTCGCGCCTACTTTGGCGAAAGCGATGAAATTGTGAATCGAAAAGTGCGCGCCGCCGAAAAATTTGACCTGACCCCCATCGTCTGCGTCGGCGAAACGCTGGAACAATACGAATCAGGCCAGACGGCGGAGGTGGTCTCCCGCCAAATTCGCGCCTCTCTGGCAGACGTCTCCCCCGCCTTTGCCCCCCGCCTGATCATTGCCTACGAACCGGTGTGGGCCATCGGCACCGGGCGCGCCTCCAGCGGAGAAAACGCCAACGGGGTGGTCGCCGCGGTCATTCGTCCGGCCTTGAGCGAACGGTTTGGCGTGGCAACCGCCCAGGAGATTCGCGTCCTCTATGGCGGCTCGGTCACCGCGGCGAACGCATCCGAATTCTTTAGCCAACCCGAAATTGATGGCGCCCTGGTCGGTGGCGCCAGCCTGAAAGCTGACGAATTTGTCGCCATTACGCAGGCTGCCGCCAAATAAACACGTTCTTCAGGAGGAGACATGCTCAAAAGCGGTTTAATCTCTGGCGCAGTGATGTTCATCCTGGTGCTGATCGGCGCGGCTGGCCTTACGCCGCTGTGCGCCCTGTGTGTGCCCCTACTCACCGGTTTGCTCGCCGGCTACCTGACCGGCGTCTTTGAAAAACCCGCGGCCGAGCAGGCGCTCTTACGCGGTGCGGGCGCCGGAGCGATTGCCGGTGGCATGGCGGTTGTGGCCAATATCCTGGCTGCCATTATCAATGCCGCCGTATTGCAAAACCCTCAATTTCAACTGAACAGAGTGCTCGGCTTGCCCCCTACAGACTCCACAACCGTGTGGATTGTGCAACTTGGCCTCAATCTCTGCATTGGCCTGTTCAACGTTGCTTTCACGGCTGCGTTGGGCGCTGGCGGCGCAGCGATCTGGCGCGGCACGGCTGCGAAAGAGCAAAATCTCCCCCCTGCTCCGCTAGCCTGATGTGGTCTCGCCTCGACGGCCTGTTCTGGCTGGTGCTGATGTTGCTCCCGCTGGTTGCCCTCCAGCGGTTGTTGCATCGCCAGATTCAGGCCGTCTTTTTAATTCTCACCCGCAACCCGGCCCTGACGATGGGGCTTTTTTCGCTTTTATTCTTCCCCGGCGTGTTCCTGCATGAACTCAGCCATTTCCTCATGGCCAAACTGCTGGGAGTGCGCACGGGCGATTTTTCGCTGATTCCCCAAAGCCTGCCAGATGGGCGCTTGCAATTGGGTTACGTCGAAACCGCCAAAACCGACCTGCCGCGCGATGCGCTGATCGGCGCTGCTCCGCTGATCACGGGCGCTTTGGTGGTGGCCTACATTGCCATGGAGCGCCTCAGGCTCCTGCCCCTGTGGGAAGTTTTCCGCCATGGCCAGTTGGACTTGTTCTGGCTTGGCCTTTCCTTGTTGCCACAAGTGCCCGATTTCCCCCTCTGGTTTTACCTGGCCTTTGCGGTGAGCAGCACCATGCTCCCTTCCTCCTCCGACCGTCACGCCTGGCTGCCCCTTAGCCTGCTCATTGGCACCTTGCTTACCCTGGCCTGGCTGGCTGGCGCTGGCCCCTGGCTCCTGGAAAACCTGGCCCCGCTCTTGAACAACTTTCTCCGTTCCCTGGCCACCGTGTTCGGGCTGAGTGCGGCCATTCATGCTGTGCTGGCCTTACCGCTCGTCCTGCTGCACAAACTCCTGGCCCGCCTCACCGGCGTAGATGTGGCCTGATCTACGCACCGATGCGCAACACCTTTGCCCCACGAATTTTCCCCTGTTTCAGCTCCAGCAAAGCGCGATTGGCCTCGCTCAGCTCAAATTCCTGAAATTCTGGCCGAATCCCCGCCTCGGCGGCCAGCGCCAGGCACTCGCGCACATCGGTGCGAGTCACGTTGGCCACCGATTTAATCTCCTTTTCCAGCCATAATTGCGAGGGGTAATCTAGCGTTGCCAGGATCGCTTGATCGCTGGCCTCTTTGCGGATCGCGTTGATCACCAACCGTCCCCCCGGTTTGAGCCGTTTCAGCGCCTCCATATCCGGACCCCAAACCGGCGTCGTGTCAATGATCGCATCCACCCCCTCAGGCGGAATCTCGTCAATGGCCCCGGCCCAGGCGGCCCCCAGCGAAAGGGCGAATTCACGCTCCGCCGGATTGCGACTGAACACGAAGATGGGACTGTGCGGATAGCGGTAGCGCGCCATTTTGAGTACCAAATGATTCGACCCGCCAAAGCCCATCAGCCCCAGTGTTTGCCCGTCTTGCAAATTGCTCAATTTCAATGAGCGGTAACCGATGGCTCCGGCACAGAGCAAGGGCGCGGCTTCTGAATCGCTCAACCCTGCCGGGAGGGGGTGGACAAACGCCGCCGGCGCTGCCATGTATTGCGCATAACCACCGTTGGCGTCGCGTCCCGTCGCCCGAAACTGTGGACACAGATTCTCCCGTCCGCTGCGGCAATACTCGCACTCACCGCAGGCCGAAAAAATCCAGGCCACGCCAACGCGTTGGCCCACCGTGGGAGGAGTTTCCCCGCGAGATGCTCCAACCTCCACAATTTCGCCTACTACCTGGTGACCCAGCACCACCGGCAGACTTGCTGGTGGGGTGCGCCCCTCGATTTCATCCAGCTCGGTGTGGCAAACCCCGCAGCGCGTGACCCGAATCAGCACTTCTCCTGCTCCAATTTTCGGCTCAGGGATTTCTTCCAGCGAAAGAGGAGCAGGGTTTTGAGAAAGGGGTGCAATCTGGCGTAAAAGCATGGCTTTCATCGTTGCCTCCCAAAAGCGTAATTCCCATCAATCAAGGTGTCTTGCTCAGCCTATCCTGCACACTACGGACTTTATCCGTCATGTTCTGATCTTTGTCGGTGCGGGTGCCAATTTTGACCAGTGTCGAAAGGCGCGGCACGCCCATGTGGTGCAGGGTTTCATGGCAGGCTTTGATGGCCTCCATCACCTCGTCCCATTCGCCTTCGACGTTTGTGCCGTTGGCGTGTAACTCAAAAGTCAATCCCCTCTCAGATAGGACGCGCTCGCACGCGGCCACGTATTCCGAGAGCGAAGTGCCTACCCCAATCGGGATCACGGTAAATTCTGCAATCACTTTCATCTTTTTTTACCCTGTTCCAAATTGCCGATCGCCGGCATCCCCTAGCCCAGGGACGATATAGCCATGCTCGTTCAGGTGATCGTCAATCGCAGCCAGATGAATCGGCACATCGGGATGATGCTCCTGCATCAGGCGGATTCCTTCCGGCGCGCCGATCAGCCCGACGAATTTAATCTTTTTCACCCCCCAGCGCTTCAAAATATCGGCGGTGGCCACGGCCGAGCCACCCGTCGCCAGCATAGGATCAAGAATCAGGCACACCGAAACCGTTGGCTCGATGGGCAGCTTGTTGTAGTATTCCACCGGCTTCAAGGTGCGCTCATCGCGATACAGGCCGATATGCCAGACCTCTGCCGTGGGCATCAATTCCCAAATGCCCTCCACCATGCCCAGCCCGGCGCGCAAGATTGGCACCAGGCCAATCTTCTCTTTTAACTCTGCACCTATGGTGGTTGCCAGCGGAGTTTCGACCTCGCGCGGAACGGTTTGCAAATCGGCAGTGGCTTCGTAAGCCAGCAGGGCGGCGATTTCGCGCACCAGCTCGCGGAATTTTTTGGGGTTGGTGTTCTTGTCGCGCAGGCGCGTCAATTTGTGGGCAACAAGGGGATGTGTGGACGCAAATACGTTTGACATAAGGTCTCCTGAAATTATGGATGTATTTTTGGGTGTTCCCTAGCCTAACTTTTGTGCAATTGGCGGACAAAGCATGAAAAACGACCTCAGGGACGGGATTTTGCACTTGCCATCTTCAC
>DAOUAN010000136.1:0-10657 GCA_034433385.1 Anaerolineales bacterium
CTGGGAGAGGGGGTAGGGGTGAGGGTAGACCTGCATCCGCTCCAGCAGGCCTTCATCGAGACCGGCGCCATTCAATGCGGCTACTGCACCCCGGCGCAGATTCTGGCCGCCAAGGCTCTGCTCGACCGCAACCCGAACCCGACCGAGGCCGAGGTGCGCCAGGCCATCTCCGGCGTGCTGTGCCGCTGCACGGGGTACGTCAAGCCGGTGCAGGCGGTGCTGAGAGCGGCAGCGGTGATGAGGGGGGAGACGGTGGACAGTAGACCGTGGACCGCAGACCGTGGAGCGTTGACCGCAGACCGCGGACCGCAGGAAGATGAACTTGAACCATCGTCCACCGTCCACGGTCCATCGTCCGCACTCGAAACGCGCGTCATGCCGAAAGTGGTGGTGGCGCCAGAAACCGATGGCTGGAAGGTGGTCGGCAAGCCGGAGAAGAAGGTGGACGCGGTCAAACTCGCCCAGGGCAAGCCGGCCTTCGCCGCCGACCTGCTCGGCGTGGATTACCCCATCCGCGGCCTGCTCTACGCCAAAGTGCTGCGCTCGCCGCACGCCCATGCCCGCATCAAGCGCATTGACACCAGCCGTGCCCGCGCCCTGCCCGGCGTGGCCGCCGTCCTGACCTGGCAGGACATCCCGCGCGTCGTCTATTCGACCGCCGGACAGAGCCACCCGATTCCGGGTCCGCTCGACACCTTCTCGCTCGATTCCAAGGTGCGCTTCGTCGGGGACCGCGTCGCCTTCGTCGCCGCCGAGACGCCAGAAATCGCCGAGGCCGCGCTGCGCCTGATCGAGGTCGAGTACGAAGTGCTGCCCGCTGTGCTGGACAAAGAAGAAGCGATGAAGCCCGGCGCGCCGGTCATCCACGATGAGCCGGAGTACGTCCCCTTCGCCGAATGCGATCCGCAGCGCAACCTGGCCGCCGAAATCCGCATTGACATCGGCGATGTGGAAAAAGGCTTCGCCGAGGCCGACGAAATCTTCGAGGGCGTGTACGAAGTGCCCAAGGTGCAGCAGGCGCACATCGAGCCGCACGTCGCCCTGACCTATTGGGATGCCGACGACCGTCTCGTCATCCGCACCTCGACCCAGGTCCCGTTCCACGTGCGCCGTCAACTCGCTCCGGTGCTGGGCTTGCCTCCCAAGCGCATCCGCGTTATCAAGCCGCGCATCGGCGGCGGATTCGGCGGCAAGCAGGAAGTGCTCATCGAGGACGTCCCCGCCCACCTGACCATTGCCACCGGCCGGCCGGTGCTCTATGAGTACACCCGCGAGGAGGAGTTCTACGCCGCCCGCTCGCGCCACCCGATGAAAATCTGGATGAAGACCGGCGTCAAGCGCGATGGGACGATCACGGCGAATGAGATGCGCGTCCTTTCGGATACCGGCGCCTACGGCTGTCACGCACTGACCGTGACCGGCAACACCGGCCACAAGTCCATGGCGCTCTACGTCGGCGACGGGCCGTACCGCAAGTCGCCCAACATCCGCTTCTATGCCGATGTGGTGTACACCAACACGCCGCCCGCCGGCGCCTATCGCGGCTACGGCGTGCCGCAGGGCTTCTGGCCGGTCGAGCGCCACATGGAAAAGATCGCCCGCGCCCTGGGCCTCGACCCGCTCGAATTCCGCCTGAAGAACGCCATCCGCCCCGGCGAATATCATCCCTTCAGCACCGCCTGGAACGAGGGCCGCGAGCCGCGTCCGGAGGTCATCCACACCGTCGGGCTGGAGGAGTGCGTCCGCCAGGGTAAGGCGGCCATCGGCTGGGATGAGAAGTTCGGGAATGAGGCATGGCGATCAGGAGGATGGACCGTAGACCGTGGACCGTCCACCGTCCACCGTCCATCGTCCACCGTCCGAAAAGGAATCGGCGTCGCGCTGGTGATGCAGGGCACGGCCATCCCCTACCTGGACATGGGCGGCGCGTGGATCAAGATGAACGACGACGGCTCGTTCAACCTGCAAATCGGCGCCACCGACCTGGGCACCGGCTCGGACACGGTCATCGCCCAGATGGTCGCCGAAATCCTGGGCGTGCCGCTGGAGGATATTATCGTCTATTCGTCCGACACCGACTTCACACCGTTCGACAAGGGCGCCTACGCCTCCAGCACCACCTACATCTCCGGCACGGCGGCGGTCAAAGCCGCGCAGCAGTGCGCCGAGCGCATCCGAATCCGCGCCGCAAAGATGCTGGGACTCTCCGATCACGAGGCCATCCGCCTGGCTGACCGCCGCGCCATCGCTCCCGACGGCCGCTCCGTGACGTTGGAGGAGATCGCCCTGGACGCGCTCCACCGCAACGAACAGGAACAGATCATGGGCGCCGCCTCCTACGTCTCGCCGTCCTCGCCGCCGCCCTTCGCCGCTCAGTTCGCCGAGGTGACCGTGGACACCGAAACCGGCCAGGTGACGGTGGACAAACTGGTCATGGCCGTGGATTCGGGCGTCATCGTCAACCCGCTGACCGCCTCCGGCCAGATCGAGGGCGGGATGACCCAGGCCCTCGGCTACGCCGTCTGCGAGGAGCTGACCTGGGACGAGCGCGGTCTCATCCGTCAGCGCGACTTCGACCGCTACCACATCTTCCGCGCCGACGAAATGCCCGAACTGGAGGTCATCTTCGTCGAGACCTACGAGCCGACCCATCCCTTCGGGGTCAAAGCCGTGGCCGAAATCCCGATGGACGGCGTCGCCCCGGCGGTCGGGAACGCGGTGCTGGACGCGGTGGGTGTGAACATTGATGCCAATCCCATCACGCCGGAGAAGGTGTGGAGGGGGTTGAGGCGTCAGGCGTGAGGCGTGAGGCCGTTAGTCGTTAGTCGGGTTCTATCGTTTTTAACGGGAAAATCATTTTCACCACAAAGGACACAAAGGTCACGAAGGAAAAAACTCATGAGTTGACGTTTTTTCTCCTTTGTGTACTTTGTGTCCTTCGTGGTCAGGTTCTTTCCCATTAAAGGCGGGAGAGCCGTTCGTTCGTGAGCAGCAGGGCGGTTGATCGGCAGGCGGGGATTGTATCAGATTTGCGTCAGAATATCACCAATCATATATCAAGAAATACAGGGGGTGAAGTATGTAAAATAAAGATGGCTCCACTGCAAAAACGAATTCACCGCCGAGAGCGCAGAGTACGCCGAGAAAAAATGAAGATGAACTTTTCAAGATTTCGTCGCTGAACTTAAAAATATGCAAACAAACTCAAAAAATCTCAGCGATCTCTGTGAACTCTGTGGTGCACCTGACCTTTTTGCAGCAAAGTCAATTCGTGATTTACTGAAATTTGTAGCACCAATGAAAAATGACAGGGTAAGGATGTACATGGAAAGGTCGGATAAGGAGTAAAATTACAACATAGGAATGCCGACATCATGAGTGGAATAAGCGCCTACTTAGAACTGATGAAAAAACACCCCGAATGGTTTGCCAACACAGGCGAGGCTGGGGAGATAAAAATCATTACCGATGGAAAACGTATCCGCTCCGAACAAAGGAAGATTCGATCACAATTGAAAAAAGAGGGCAAACCAGCGCATTGGATTGATATTGGCATTCTTGCAGAAGATCAGTGGTTTTATGTCTTGCGCGATATGGTTGAGTTCCCGGATGGTCAGGTAGGAGGGTATATCCGCTGGATCAATCGAAAGAGCGCAGAAGGTGGCGGATTCAATGTGGTGTTGATGTGTGTACTGGACGAAAAAGTATTGTTGATTCGGAAATTCCGTCACGAGGTGCGCGCCTGGAGTTGGGAATTCCCGCGAGGGTTTGGAGAGGCTGGGTTAACTGCGGAAGAAACCGCTCTCATGGAATTGCGCGAGGAAATTGGCGTTTCTCACGCGGAATTGACATGTCTGACAATGCTTCGAGAAGGAAGAGGCGGCACGGCGGCATTCCTGGCCAAAATCCCGGATGGGTCACAGGTTATGCCTGATGCACACGAAGGGATTCAAACGTATCGCTGGGTTCCCAGGCACATGCTGGAAGAAATGATCAAAAACGGCCAACTTCAAGACAGTTTTTCGCTCTGGACGTATTTGTTGGCTAAACTTCTATCCCTCTATTGAAAATTAGAAACAGGAGGAATCAGAGATGTCGCAGGTTTCTTTTGTAAAACTTACGCCCGCTCAACTGCAACCAAGCGCCATTGTGCCTCAGGCGCTGGATAATCAATGGGTGCCCAGCCGGATTCTGAGGACCTTGATACGCCAGGGCATTTCTCTGGCGGAGTGGCAGAAAAGTAAAGAAAGTAAACGTCTGGTCTTAAGTGAGTGGCGTCGGGCGCTTATCTACACCCCCCAGGTGATCGTCAACCGGGCAGCATTGTTCAACAATTCCATTGTTGTGAACGACTACTCAGGCCAGGATAAGCCGCACTTTCAAACTCTCCTCGCCAAGCAGGTGATTGTAGATTACCTGCTTACAGAAGAAGCCCCTGATCAGAAGCCTCCCTTCGACATCAGCAAGGAGAAGTGGGAGCGCTGGTTGGATGCAATTCGAGATGTGGAACTGGCCTGTGTGCGCCTCGATTGGGGTAGTCAGGATGATGACTTTAGAAACGTGGCATCTGTTTTTCACGAATACATTCAAACGCTCAACATGCCTGACCGTATTGAGCATTTGATCGGCGCATTGCAGATACCGAAGAGTCGCCGCGAAGCTTTCAGACAAAGGTTGATCGAAGTAGCGCGCTATGCCTTTGACGTGGCTGCACAGGGAAAAACGGTGACCAGAAATGAGTTGTACAAAAAATTCGTCTGCAGGGATGGAAGTGAAATTGATAAAGGTTATTATGACCCTGACAAACCTTTTGCCGCAGAGTTGAAGGAGATATTTGACCTTCGATATACCGTAAACTTGCCCGATGCCTTGGGCCGTTATGCCTTCACCCCTAAAGGATCTCCAGACCGCACCATGCTGGGAGATGTCAATCAATCTACGTTGGAGAACTGCCTGCGAGACAATCAGATCGAGGATTTGATACAGACAATCAAGAGAATGCACTTTGCTCTCATCAACGAGGGATTATATCTGAGGGGACTACATCTGCTTTCCCTGGGCGATGTCGTGGAAATTCGTCAAACGGATGAATGGGAAAAATACATTGCCAGTTTAAACGAGTTGTTGAGCCGCCCTCTGGCCTTCGAGAGCCACGTTGACCGTCTTGTGGATGATTTCGCCGCTCTGAACCGCCGAATTACTCAGATGAAAATTCAGAAGAGCAATGCTTCGGCGACGGCATTTGCCGCGCGCTGGCAGCCGTGGATGAGCATTGTCCTGGCGGTAGGCAGCGCTTGGATGAAGTTTTCCCTAGACTCCGCTGACCCTTCCAGGGTTCTGGTGGAGACGCTTTCTGCTCCGGTGGCAGTGGGGTTTGCCCCTGTGGCGCTCAATCTAAAAATTGCGGCCACAAAACGTGTGGATCTGGGAATCAGCATCAACTTCTTGCGCAGCAAGGTCAATCATGGTCGCGAAGTCTGGAGAGAGATCAAAGGCGCACTGGAAAGCGATGCGCATTTCAAGTTCGTAGAAGAAGCCACGAGCGAGAAAGAAGCCGACCAGAGCAAGAATGAATTCGACCCCAATCAAGTGATCTAAAAGGCAGAGTAAACGAATGACAGAAGCCTGGAATGCTTACTGGTCCTTGATGCGAAAATCGCCTCATCTCTTTGATAACGAGAAGGCGAAGATTGTCATCGTTGAAGACGAAGAGGCCGTTCGCCAATGGCAACAGCACAGGCAGGCGGAGTTGAAGGAGAAAGCGCTTCCACCCTCATGGGCCGAAATTGGCGTTGTCTTCGATGACCCCAATCTCCTCATCCTGCGTGACCTGGTCGAGTTTCCCGGCGGTTACCGCAATGGTTATGTCCGTCTCTATAATCGCGCCTTTCTGGAGCACGGAGCGGCCGGGGTTGTTGTGTTGCCGGTGAAAGAAGATAAAATCCTGCTGATTCGACACTACCGCCATGCCACTCGCTCAAGACATTGGGAAATTCCGCGCGGTTTTGGTCAGCCAGGTGTGAGCGCGGAGATACAGGCCAGAAACGAAGTCAAAGAAGAGGTGGGAGGGGTGGTGGAGGAATTGATCGCCCTTGGTCTCCTTTACAACAACACTGGCCTGGAGGGCAACCCCATTCATCTTTTTCTGGCGCGTCTGACCTCCATCGGCAGGATGGAAACAGAAGAAGCCATTGAAACCTTCCGTTGGGTATCGGTTGCTCAGCTGGAACGTATGATAGCCGATGGTGAAATCACCGACGGCTTCACCATTGCTGCCTATACACGCGCCAAATTGAAAGGATTGATCTAAACGGTCGGTGCACGGCTACTTGCGCTCCCTGCGCGTCCACCTGCACTTTGAACAACTGGTAGGACAAGGCTGAGCCTTGTCCTACGCCCCCGTAATCTGAGACTTCCGAAATTTACCAAAGGAGTTCCCCATGTCCCCTCGCACTGTCTCATATGGCAAATGTTTCCTCTGCGGCGAGACGCTCGCTAAAAACGCCGTCGGCCGCCACCTGGCGAAGTGCCTGCCCGCGCATGAAGAAGCGGGCAAAGGCCAGCCCGTGCGCCTCTTCCACCTGCTGGTAGAGGGCCGCTATGCTCCGGAATACTGGCTGCACCTTGAGATTCCCGCCACGGCTACGCTGGAAAAACTGGATAACTTCCTGCGCGACATCTGGCTGGAGTGCTGCGGTCACCTGAGCGCCTTTGAAATCCACGGCAGGCGCTACGAGGTCGCCACCAAAGGTGCTGACTTTTCCTTTTACGATGAACGCCCCAAAGCCATGAAATCGGCCCGTTTGGAGAAAATCCTCGCGGTCGGCGACGCCTTCTCCCACGAATACGATTTCGGCACGACCACCGAACTCAAATTGAAGGTGGTCGGCGAGCGGATGGGACCCGCGCCGAAGGGAAAAATCCGCATCCTGGCGCGCAACTACGCTCCCGACCTGCGCTGCAAGGTCTGCGGCGAGCCGGCTGAGGTTGTGTACGTTTATGAATATCCGTATGAGCCATATTGCGAGGAACACGGCATGGAAAAAGATGAGGAAGGCCTGATGCCGGTGGTCAACTCGCCGCGCATGGGCGAATGCGGCTACACGGGTCCTTTTGACAAATCCCTGCGTTTCGAGGAACACCTGCCGCCGGCCAAGTGATCGCTTGCGTTGCAAGCACTCCCTCAGCAAATGTATCGTGTAGGATAAGGCTGAACCTTGTCCTACGCGCCCCCTAGCCCGAGGCATCGAAGAGATGATTCCCCTGCTCAAAGGAACGTAAGCGGCCGCGCCTTCAGGCCCTGGCAGAACTATGCCACTATCAGACTATCAGACTACCAACCTCCCCCCTCTCTCTCAAATCGGCTAAAATAGAGCCATGCCCAATCCTATCTATGTCATCGGACACGTCAACCCGGATACCGATACCGGCGGTCGGGAATGCCGTGCTGGACGCGGTGGGTGTGAACATTGATGCCAATCCCATCACGCCGGAGAAGGTGTGGAGGGGGTTGAGGCGTCAGGCGTGAGGAGTCAGGCGTGAGGCGTGAGTGAGCAGTGGCAGGGCAGGCGGAAAGTCTGCCTTGTTAATCATGTGCCATGAATATGAAGTGATTCAAACTTTTTCGAAATCTGGAAATCTGCCATTTTTTGGCATCGAATTGCCCGAATTTTGCCAAAAGGTTTGTGCCATTCGCCAAATTCGATGCCCTCACTTTCTGGAATGATTCCCGCAGCAAAAAAGGCCGAATCGGTTCTATGACTGAGATCCTTCCTGCTACGCCCGAAGCGATTGCCCATGCCGCTGAGTTGATCCAACAAGGACGGCTGGTGGCGTTTCCCACCGAAACGGTTTACGGGCTGGGCGCTAACGCCCTGGACGAAGAGGCCGTGCGAGGCATCTTCGTGGCGAAAGGACGCCCAGCGGCCGACCCGCTCATCGTCCATTTGAGCGACGCGGCGCATCTTGACCAGGTAGCCCGCTCGGTTCCGGAAATCGCCCGCCAGCTGGCCGGACTCTTCTGGCCGGGGCCGCTGACTCTGATCCTGCCGAAAAACGCGGCCATCCCCGACCTGGTCACGTCGGGGCTGGATACCGTCGCCGTGCGCGTGCCGGATCACCCGGTGGCGTTGGCACTGTTGAAGGCCGCCGGCCTGCCCATCGCCGCTCCCTCCGCCAACCGCTTTGGCCACACCAGCCCGACAACCGCCCAGCACGTCTGGCACGATCTGCACGGCCGCATTGACCTGATCCTGGATGGCGGCGCGACCACGATTGGGCTGGAATCGACGGTGCTGGACATCTCTACCAGGCCGCCACGCATCTTGCGACCGGGTGGTGTGACGCGCGAGAGGCTGGAAAAGGCCATCGGGCCGGTTGTTGTACTCCAACAAAATCGGCAGGCTGAACCAGGCCTACCCTCGCCAGGGCTGCTCAAAAAACATTACTCCCCTCATACCGAAATGATTCTTTTCACCGGTGCACAGGCTCGCCAGGCCTTGCTCACTTTTCTGAACGAAGAGGTGAGCCGCGGCCGCAAAGTGGGCGTCCTGGCCAGGGACGAAGATGCCGCAGCGCTGGAAGCGGCCGGCGCCATTGTGTACCGCCTGGGGAACGACCTGCCTACAATCGCCCAACGAATGTACACCGGCCTGCGCTGGCTGGATAATCAACAGGTGGACCTGATTCTGTGCCACGAGTTCGAGAGGAGCGGGCTGGGCCTGGCCATCTTCGACCGCCTGACCCGCGCCGCCACGCGGATGGTGGAGACGTGAAAGCGGACAGGGGGACCTGGTAGGAAAATGCCCAAAAGAGGGGGAGAAATGCCCTGCTGGAAACTGTGCTATCCCCTCGTTTGGGGAACCAAAAACCCCCTGCCGCTCATCACAGCGGCGCTTGAACCGGAACTCTACGGCGCCATTGCCGCCAGGGCGCAGATGGGTGGCATTGTCCATCCTATCGGCGGGACCGAAGCCATGTGCATCTGGCCATCCCCGTTCCGCCCAAACTCGCCGTTGCCAGATTCATCGGCGATGTGTATCGGCAGGCGGGGATCGCGTGGGCTTGCGCCTCGCATAAGCGAGGTAAAATTACCTCAAAGGCAGGGCAAGATGGACTGGGATTCCCTCCTCCAATGGATTACCGACCACAAAGACACCCTCGGCTGGCTCTTCGGCACGGGCATTGTGGGCGCGCTGCTCGGCGGATTGTACAAACTCATCCGCTGGCTCGTCGAGACGCGGCGCGAACGCAAGCGCGGCGGCGAGGGACATCCCTTCACCATCATCCCGCCCGGCGGCGACGTGCTGGCCGTCGCCCTGCCCGACCCGCTCGATTCCCCGCTCAACGACCGCCGCATCCCCTACGTGGAGCGCCTGCCGGGGCGCAGCGTGCGCCGCGAAATGGAAGACCTGCTCCGTCAGCAGCGCGCCCTGCTGGTCTGCGGCAAAAGCGGACTGGGCAAGACCCGCGAGGCGGCGCACCTGGCGCAAATGCTGAGCGCCGAAGGCTGGACGGTGCTGTACCTCCCGCCCGACCGCTGGCTGGAGCCGCCTGCCCGCCGCCTGGAGGGCGTCCCCGACCACAAAATCCTGCTCTTCCTGGACGACATCAGCCGCCGCTGCGGGAGCGGCCGCCGCGAGGTCAACCCGCGCGCCGATTCGCTCGCCCAGCCGCTCACCCTGCCCTTTCAGGAGCGCCTGCTCAAGACCCTCGAAGCCCTGGAGACCTTCTACGGCAAGGGCGACCTGCTGGTCCTTGCCACCACCCGCAGTGAGACGACCCCCGAATACGAAGGCGAACCCGCCGAGTGGGACAAACTGGACTGGGAGCGTTACCCTGCCCTGTGGGGGCGCTTCGCCCGCTACGACCTGCCCGAACCCGCCACAGAAGTGGCCGCCCGCCTGCTGACCGAGCGCGGCGCGGCCGCCGATATCCGCGTGGAGCAGGCTGAAACCCTCGCCCGCCGCAACGACGGCACCTTCCGCAACCTGATCGAGAACCTGAAGAGCGCTGCCAACCCGCAACGCGGCCTGCCCGCCCTGACCCCCGAAACCTTCCGCGACACGCTGCGCGGCACCTGGGCCGAGCGGTACCGCCGCGCCGTGGAACGCTACCCCGAAGCGCAGGCGCTCTATCACGCCGCCGCCCTGCTGCGTCAGTACGGTTTTCCGCTGGCGCGCTTCACCCTCCTGCCGCTGGGGCGCGCTTTGTTGAAAGACCGCCCGCTATGGGTCAAATGGCTGCGCCTGCCGCGCGCCCTGCGCTACCTGGAACGCTACGAAGCCATCCTCACCCCGCGCGATGGACAGTTGGAAGCCGCCGGCCCGCCGCAGGCGGATCAGGAGCAGGTAGTGCAAGCCCTCATCCGCCTCGGCGAACGCCATCGCCTGGCCGAAGCCCTCGACACCCTGGCCGGCGAACTGATGTGGCCCGATGATGCGCCCTCCGCCGTCCATCACCCCGATGCTGTGCGCATTTTGCAAAAGGTCACCGCCTGGCAGCCGGGGAATCAGGGCGCCTGGTATCGCCTGGGCGCGGCATATACCCTGGCCGGGCAACACGAAGAAGCCATCGAAGCCTATCAGCGAGCCATTGAACTCGACCCCAAATTCGCCTATCCCTGGAACGGCCTGGGCAACGTCTACTCTGACCTGGA
>DAOUAN010000137.1:0-63451 GCA_034433385.1 Anaerolineales bacterium
CAGCACGCCCCCGATTTGCTGATTGGCATGGAGCAGCGCTTCTTCAACCAGGCGAGAAGCATTCAGCGCCTCGCGCACCAAAGGCAAAATGGCCTGCCCGGCTTCGCTGAGCAGCACCGTACGCCCCCGGCGCAGGAACAATTGCACCCCATACGCCTGCTCCAACGCCTGGATGTTTTGACTCACCGCCGATTGCGAAAGGTGCAATCGCTCTGCGGCACGACTAAAGCTGCCTTCTTCCGCCGCGACCAGGAAAATGCGCAATTGTGAGTTTTCGATCATTTTTCTCCTAAAGCAAACCGCAGACAGCGGAGGCAGGATATGGATCACAACAACGTCAGACGCAGCAAGCCAGCAATCCTACCAACAAAGTCAGTCCTCGCCGCATCTCGGTCATTGTGCCTCCACCTGAACGAATTTCAGGTAAAAACAAATTGCCAGAAAATCCGCGATTTTGCCGGGCGCAATTGATAAGTCAGGCTGAAGATTAATCATCAATTAATCTAATAAGCAGGGGTGATGTTTGTTACTGGCTATGATAAGGCAAATTGATAATAATTTTTAGTGATATTTATCACATTTTGCAGGCGTATCTGCAACGCATTGCAACAAATTCTTCAGGGTTCACCAGAAAGGAGAATGTTATGAAGAAAATCGCCCTAATCGTGCTTGGCCTGGGGGTTTTGGGGCTCATCGTAGCCGCTTGCGGAACGCAAGCCACCCCACCCCCTCCCGCCACAATTGAGGTGACCCGCATTGTAGAGGTCACCAAAGAAGTGCCGGTAGAAGGGCCTAGCCCGGCCGAACAAGCCATGGAATGGCTGCCTACCTCCTTGCATGGGACGACCGGCGGGATGGGCTACTTCTATGCCAAAGAAAACGGCGGCATGGAAAACCTGACCGGCATTCCGTACAAAGATTTGCCCTGCAAGGGCTGCCACACGCTTTACAATAAGGTGGAAGACAAAAAAGGCCAGCCGCGTTGCGAATCCTGTCATATCAACGACAAATACGCACCGCCGCAGGCTTCGGTCAAGCTGCCGCAGTTCCCGGATGATGGTCGCGCCCAGGGCTGTCTCTCCTGCCATCGTCGCCAGGGCTTTGAATATACCAAGACCACGGTTGTACTGGATGAGAACGGCCAACCGGTGCAAGATCCGGTCAAAGGCATTCCGTATGAAGTGCCTGCCATTACCGATGTGCACCGCAGCCCATCTCCCAATGGGAAGGGGCTGGCCTGTGTTAACTGCCACGGGACAGAACAAACTCACGGCGACGGCAATACCTATAACAATCTCTTTGATTCGCCAAACACCCAATGTACAGATTGCCACGTCAAAGAGAAACTGAGCCAGACGCCGGGTCACACCATCCATGGCGAAAACATGACCTGTGCCGCCTGCCACGCCCAGACGGTCGTCTCCTGCCAGGGCTGCCACCTGAACGAAGTGGTCGCCGGTGGGCCCGAATTCCCCTATCAGCGCGTCTTCGGCTGGAAGTTCCTGCTGGTCAACAAAGAAGGCAAATACGAATTGGGCAACATGATGACCGCCATGTGGACGACTGACACTGGCGAAGTAAAGACCTTTGTTGCCATCTCTCCTTACTACGATCACAGCATTAGCAAGCCCAAGACCCGCGATGAAAAAGTTGCTCTGTGCGCTTCCTGCCACATGAATGCCAACGTCAAAGCCTATGAGGAAACTGGCACCATTGTAATCAGCAAGTGGGATGAGGCCCAGGGCAAAGTCGTCTTCCCCACCAAAGGCGTCGTGCCCATTCCAGCCAACTATCAGGAAGCTTTCAAGATAGCCTTCCCGGTCATCAGCAACATTGACGAAGTCGTTGCAGCGGCCAAAGAGGGCAAGCCCTCTACCGAGGTAGAGAAAATCGCCAAATGGATTTTGGGGAAGGAACTGGTAGATCTCTGGCAAATGAACTACGCCAAACCGTTGGACAAGATGCCTTTGCAAATGCTTCAGGAGCAAATCGAAGCCTTCTTCCCGCAACAATAAACAAACTCCATTGAAACATACAACCCCCCTGAAGAATTAAATATCAGACCTCCGAGTCTCGCAGACTTCGGAGGTCTCTTCTTCTACCCAAAAATTGGCTTACTTTGCAATGTCATTGACATAATCCACTGCACCCTGACAGGCCGGCGGCAGGAAAGGCGCTATATTCTCCCAGGTAAAGGTCTTTTTCTGGGCGCTGGCCGCGGTTAAAGCATCAGCCAGGCAGCCCGGACCGGCGTTGTAATTGACCAGCGTAAATTTCCAGAGATCTTCATACGTGGCAGAGACGCCCGGCGCTTTTTTGGTCAGGTTGCGCACCACCCGCCCGGCCTGTTCACAATTGGCCAGCAGGGTATGCGCAAAAACCCGAACGGAAAAATCGGCCTGGCTCAAATCAATGCCTAGGGGACAGTTTTCACACGTCGCATTAACGCTGCTAATCAGCGCCAGGCGAAGATGTTGCTGCTCCTTCGGTTTTAAGTACAAATAGCCTTTGCCACAAGTTTCGCTGGGCAAAACCAGGGGACAAAATTGGGCATAAAAGGATGGATTCCACAGCAGGGTCGTGTCGGCGCCGTTTTCGGTCAACTGTCCCAGGCCAATATCGCCCATGTTGCGAGAAATTCCAGGCCAGAATTGGCTCTCGCGGGCAAACAAATTCTTTAGTAGATGCGCCGGAACGCCTGTTTCGCGCGCCGTGTTGAAAATCAACCCATCAAAGCGGTTCTGCCATTCGGTCACTGCCGGGCGCGCCGCCTCCAGACCACAGGGATTAGCTCCCCCATCGGGCAACAAACCGCCATCCGGGCAAGAGCTGGCATCTACCACCCCCTGGCGAATCAAATTTGCTGCCAGGTAGGTGTAAGGGATATCGCTGCTCAGCTCCGCGCTGGTCGGCGGTGTGCTCAACCAGGTGGGCAAGCCACCGGCCGGCGGAAAGACCTCCCAGCTATCGGCACAAGTAGCCACGGCTGCACCCTGCCATTGAGGAGAAAGCACATCCACATACCAGTACACATGATCTGGATCGCCCAAATTTGCCTGAATAACACGCACCTGTCCTTTGAATACCACACTACTATCGCCGTAACTGGAGTAAGCCCAGAATTCAATCGGCACCCCGGTTAATGGCGTAGGTGTAAGTGGGATTTTGCACGCCTGCCCTTCACAGGCAAAAGGCTCATTGTTCAGTGTTCCTTCCACGCGGATGATCCGTTCATTGGGCAAAGGCTCCTGCCCACTCACCACTAAGACAGGCAATTGCTCACAAACATTCGTCGCCGCGCTGGGGACCGGGTTGCAGTTTTCCAGCGAGAGCCAGGCAGTGGCTGCAGGCAATTCAGCCGGGATCTGTTTGCTGGCCGGTTCACTGCTTACCAGGAACAAATAATATCCCTTGCAGCCTTCGCCGGTGCGATTCGTGCAAGAAGGTTGTTTAGTCCATTTGTCGTAAATTTTTTCTCCGCAATCCCGATACACTTCCCCCCAGCGTGGCAGCCCTTCGTGATCAACCACTAACGAGCAAACTACCTGGTTTGTCCCCCACTCTGCCATCCACCAGGTATAGGCAGTGTAATCCACTGTAATGACTGCAAAACGATCGGGGCCGGGGGGCGGCTTGGGCGCAGTAAACAACACCGGCGTCGGCGTGAGCGCCAGACCCGTAATCACCACAAGCATTGAAAAGATGGCCCACCAGCGTCTCGCCATAAGATAAGACAAAGTCCGCTTTCATTATAGCGGACTTTGAGCAAAACTCGGAGATTTTTCGTTACCGTTTCGTTTCTTTTTTCAGGTCTTCAAGCAAATGCAAATCCTGGTTGAGATTGCGCCAGCGGATAACCAGGCTGACAAAATAAATGGCCATCACCACAAAAAAGACGGCATAGCCACCGATCATATACGACGTGGTATTAGGGACATCCTGAAAGAACATGGCAGCTCCTACTGAATCACCTGAAATTTGAGTTGTTCGACCTTTTCCTGGAGTTGCCCCAGGCGAATGCGATTCCAGAATAGATCAATGAAGATTACGGTAAAAGCAAAGAGGGAAAAGAAGAAAGCCAGGCGCATATCGGCGGTCATGTTGAAACCGCCCTGGGCAGCGGCGGAGGGTGTTCCAATCACCACCGGGTGAATGGTGCGGAACAGGCGAATCGCCATAAAGGTAATGGGCACGCTGACGGCCCCCACCAGAGTATAAACTGCTCCAAAGCGAGCGCGCCGGTCGGGGTCTTCAATACCCTGGCGGAGCATGAAATAGGCCAGATAAATCAGCTCGGTGATTGCGGCTGTCGTCAGGCGCGGATCCCAGGTCCACCAGGTGTTCCACACCGGGCGCGCCCAGATCGAACCGAGCACAATGGCGATGAAGAAAAAGACCAGGCTGATTTCCACCGCGGCTACTTCCACCACATCCCATTTAAGGTTGTGAGAGCGCAGGAAGGTGATGCCGGCCACACCCGCGGCAATGAAGCCTAACATGCCCACCCAGGCAGTGGCCACATGGAAATAAAAGACGCGCTGCACCTGGCCCATCACTGCTTCGGTAGGCGCATAGACCAGCGCCAGGTAGGTCGCAATTGCCAGCAAAATGACGGAGGCGTAATCTAAAATTTTGAGTGGAAGAGGTTTGGGTTGCATAAGACTCCTTCGGAAAATAAACGTTGATTTGGCACTGGCTAGCCTGCCTTCTCGGCGCCGTCGCCCGGAAACTAAAGTTTCGGGCTACTGCCCACAAGGTCGGCCTTCGCCGACCCGAAACGATTCGGCAGGTCGTTAACGAACATTCACGAAATTCAGCACTTACGTTTTTTTTATTCTTCGACGACGTAATCGAACACCATAAAAGCGATGGAGGTGAATATCACATCATAGGCAATCAACAAATTGAGCCAGGGAAGGATCTCGGCAAAAGGTGCAGCGGTGATATAACCGGCACTGGCCTTCACCGAGGCAATCAAGACCGGCACAACGACGGGGAAGAGCAAAATGGGCAGGAGCATGTCTCTCGTCCGCGTTTGAACCGACATGGCCGAGAGCAAGGTGCCGATCGCTGTGTAGCCGATCGAGCCGAGCAAAATCACCATCAGCAAGCCAGGGTGGAACAGGTTGACATTGTATAAAACACTATAGACCGGCAAAACGATCCCTTCCACAATCAGCATAAACGCCAGGTTGCTGATTACTTTGCCAAAGTAAATGGCTGCCCGATCCACTGGCGCGAGCAACAGGCCATCCAGGCAGCCGCGATCTTTTTCCATGGCCATTGAGCGGTTCAGGCCCAGGGTGCCAGCAAAGGCAAAAGTAGCCCAGAGCACGCCTGAAGTCACGGATTGACGCGTTTTGACATCCAGCTCCAGGGCGAAGTTGAAGATCAAAATCACCAACAGTGAAAAGACCAGCATTGCTGAGAGCAATTCGCGCGAGCGCAGTTCGGCGGCCAGGTCTTTTTGTACTACGGCCGAAACGGTGCGCAAGAAATCGCGGCCAGGAGAAGTACGAACGGAAAGTGTCTGTTCCATAGCATTCACCCGGCCAGTGCCTGTTTGTAGAAGGTAAGCAGGTTGCGGTCGCCAAGGTCTTCGCGGCGAATGGAGGCGACAATTGTGCCTCGCGACAAGACGTCAAAGCGGGTGGCCAGGTCTTCGGCACGCGCCAGATCATGAGAGGTCATCACCACGGTGCGGCCACGGGCTGCCACTGTGCGGAGGACTTCGTCCAACATGGCCGAGGCATCCTGATCCAGGCCAGTGTATGGCTCATCGAACAGGACTACTTCGGGGTCGTGTAACACGGCGCGCCCGATGGCCAGGCGCTGTTGCATGCCGCGTGAGAAAGTGCGCACCAGGTCGTGCCGGCGAGCCTCCAGGCCAACCATTTCGAGCACTTCGGTGAGGCGCACCTCCAGGTTGGGCACACCATACATGCGCCCATAAAAGCGCAAATTTTCTTCGGCAGTCAGATCGCCATACAAGAGCGGCAGGTGTGAGACAACACCCATGCGCGCCCGCACCGCGGCGGCCTCCTGCGGCAAGCGATAGCCCGCCACACGCACTTCACCAAAAGAAGGCCGCGAAAGGGAAGCCAGAATGCGCAGGAAAGTGGTCTTGCCTGCTCCGTTTGGGCCAAGCAAGGCCACAAATTCCCCTGGTTGGACGTCAAAGTCCATGCCCTGCAAAACCGTTTTCAGGCCAAAGCGTTTAACCAGTTTCCTGACCTGAATCATAGCTCTTACAACTCTTCCTTGAGTTTTGCCTTCAGTTCCTCACGGCGTTTGCGATAGGCTTCTTCGTTGATTTTACCGGCACGGTACAAATCATCCAGGGCCACAATCGCGTCGAGAACATCTTCCCTTGTTTCAAATTCATCTTCTTCCGCCTCATCTTCAACGGTCTCTTCTTCGTCTTCTTCAACGGAGCGATTGCGGTCACGCCAATAGAGCCAGACGCCCGCCAGGATCAACACCACACCCAGCACACCGGCGCCGATGAGCAAAGTCTGTTGGTTGCTGGCCGCAGCCGGTTGGGTTGTCCCACCCTGTTTGGGTTGGCCCGAGAGGGTGAAGGTCAGATTGGCACCGGCGGCAATATCTTTGGCGCTAAAGGTTTGATAGGTAGTGTTGGAAATGGTCTGCGGGCCGCTATCGGTCAACGAATCTCCCTTGACCTTGACTCCTTCTGGCACAAAGAGCAAAGCCGACTTTGCGCTAATGACGAACGGCTGAACGATCTCGGTTTTCTTGGCATCATAGGGCAAGGTGAAGAAAGCGATCAACGAGTAAGGCTGGGCGCTGGGCAACAACGCAAAGCCACCCTCGGCGGCGAAGTATGGGGCGCTATCCTGACCGATTTCAAAGCCTATGTTTTGGGCGTTAGCCGGCAAGGCGATAAAAGGCACATTGGTTCCATCGGTCTTGATCACAATGGCGCGATCGGTTGGGTTGGTGAAGGTGTAAATTTCAAAAACCTGAATCGTTCCATCGGTGCCGAAATCGAAGCCAATGTGTACCTGCGTGAACGAGAGCGTCGAAAAATCCTCGCTCGGCGCATAAAGGATCACCGGGGGTAAATTCACCTGGGTATCACCGGCATTGACGACGCCCAAATCCGATTGGAAGGTAATTCCCTGGAAGGTGACCTCGGCGATGAAGATGCGGCCTGCGGGCAATTCCACATTTTCGAATTGGAACGTGCCATCGGGCTGGACGGTGCCTTCGAGGGTAAGCGTCTCCTGCGGGCCACTGGCATCTTGAGCATGGTCGAAGCCGCGCAGCCGGACGGTGAGATCGGCGGGCAAATCGGCGCCGCTCTTGTTCTCGATGGTCCCTACCACTTTGCTTGGCGCTTCGCTCGTGACCCCGGGCTGGGTGGCGGCGGCAACGGGCGTTCCTTCCACAGAGGCGGTTGCCGTGCCTTCGGCGGCAGGGGTTCCCTCCGCCGGGGCAGTCGCTGTGCCTTCAACAGCAGCGGGAGTGGTCTCAGCAGAGGCAGACGTCACGGTAACGGTAACCGGCTCAGGCGTCGGGGTGGGAGGCGTGGGAGTGGCAAAACTCAGGCTACGCAGGTAAGCGACGACGGCGGCTACCTGCTCATCGCTCAGGCTACTTCCAAATGCCGGGATTTCACCCTCGCCCTGCCGCACGATGTTCGCCAGGTCATTTTCGGTGAGGGCGGCCATCTTTTCCTGAGAAGTGAACGGAGCGGTGGAGCAACCGGCACAATTGGCTTCGAAAAGGGCTTTGCCTTCTTCAAGTTGGGCAGGAGTGGTGTGCAGGGTAAAGGCATAGGCGACCACATCCCACCGTTGTTGTTCGCTCAGGCTGGCAAAAGGTGGCATGAAGCGATCCAGATTGCCCTGGGTGACTACAGTAAACCAGCGTGCCGGCGAGGCTTTGGCGGCAAACTCGGGCAGGCCAAGCGGCGCAACCGGCACGGGCAATTGCTTGCCTTGCGGACCATCACCCAGGCCCTGGGCGCCGTGACAGGGAGCACATTTTTCGGCGAAAATAGCAGCCCCACGGGCCGGGTCGGGGGCAACGGCGGGGAAGACCGGCCCCAGGGTGGGGGCCGGCGTTGGTGGGACGTAGCCCGGCGGTGGGGTGACATCTTCCGCCAGGGAAAAGCTACAGGCGGTAAGCAACAAGGCAAACGCGAGAATAAGCAGCGAACGGAATTTCATGAAAAATCCTTTATTGAGAGAATGAGTGATTTATACCAGAGATTTGCCACAGGAGGGACAAAAGCGGTCG
This sequence comes from Anaerolineales bacterium, assembly GCA_034433385.1. Lineage (GTDB taxonomy): Bacteria > Chloroflexota > Anaerolineae > Anaerolineales > Villigracilaceae > DAOUAN01. Next base: position 8,266 of record DAOUAN010000137.1, read on the forward strand.
GCAACGGTGACGGCTTTGCCGCAACGTGGACAAAAGCCAGCCGAGCGTTCTACACGCTGTTTACGGCGGGCAGCAATCAGGGCTTCCAGGTCGTCGTCGCTGATTTCGGGTTTTTGCTCAGCTGCCGCATCGGCGCGGCGAGCAGCCACGGCCTGTTCGAGCCGCGCTTCGGCATCATCTTCCGCCGCGTGGGTCGGCTTTCCATTGGAGGAGGCGGTAAGGGCATCTAGCTGGCGCAAGATGTCGGCGCCTTTTTTCAGCAATTCGGCGCGCTGGCTGGGGTAATCTTCGGCCGGGATTTTGCCGAGGTTGAAATCAAAATCCAGCTCTTGCAAGGCGTTGATGACGCGATCGCGCTCCGCCATCAGGGCCGAAATTTCGTGCTCTTCTTGTCTCTGGCTGCGCCGCGAGCGACTCAGGAAGGGGGCAGCAAGATACAGAGCAACAAGGATGAGCAGGGCTAAGAGGAAAAAGAGTGCAGCAAGGTCCATAAGATTCCCTATTGGTTCAAAACTGTCTCAATGGCCGTGCGAATTTCATCCACAGAGAGAAAAGGGCCGACCTTTACGTATTGCAGCACGCCCTGACGGTCGATAATGTAGGTTTCGGGCACGCCTTTGATGCGGAAGAGTTGCGAGACGCGCGTGCCCATATCGGGGCCATTGGGGAAGGTAATGCCAAACTTTTTCAGATAAGCGCGCGCTTCTGGCTCTGTGTCCACATAATCTATGCCCAGGAAGACGACTTCCTCGCCCGGCTGATAGATTTCCCAGGCCTGTTGCAATTCGGCAGCTTCTTGTTCACAGGGCTTACACCAGGAGGCCCAAAAATTGATCACCACCACTTTACCCCGCAAATCAGATAGTTTGACCTGATTGTTCCCCTGATATTCATAGCCACTGAACAAAGGCAACGTGAAATCGGGGATTTTATCCCCTTTGACCACTGTACCTTGTTGGGTGCGCTTTAGCCCCAATCCTACCAGGGCCAGCAACCCAACCAGAAAAGCCCAAATGAGAATTTGCGCCCAAAGAGGAACGCCGCTTTTGGGTGTTGCTTGATTGGTTTCATTCATAGGTGTTCTCCCTGTCCTAAGCCATTTGATGAGGTTGAAATAAGTGCTGTAATCACTCTTCTCAGACGGGAAATAAAATTCTCCGCATCAGGTGGTGCCAGGCGGCTGGATGAGGAGCCGGCAAATAGGCGCCGTCCGGCCGGCCCCGGCAAGTCGGCCAGGAGCCGACTGCCGGTTTGCTTCAGCGGGGGCTACCATGAGCAGAGCCGTGAATTTTCCCCGCCGGAGAGTAGCCGTTACTTGCGTTTGCGCAATTCCTCTTCCAGTTTTGCCAGGTATTCATCCTGCTGTGGGGGCACTTGGGGAGAAGCCTGAGCCGGAGCGGCGGGACGAGTCCAGGCGCGCATAGCACGGAAGAGGATAAAGGCGCCAGCCAGGATTGCCGCCGGGGGCAAAAGATACACCAACCAGTTTAGGCCGGTGCGCGGCGGTTCAGCCAGGACGCGCGCCCCGTAGTTTTCGACAAAATATTGTTTGATCTGATCTTCCGTCCAGCCGTCAGCCAGTTGCTGACGAATCAGTTCGCGCCATTGACGGCAGGCCTCCGTGGGGCAAACATCCAACGGGGTGTTTTCACAGACGGGGCAATAGAGTTGTTTGGCAATGGCATTGACCTCATCATCGGAGGGGGTGGGCTGCTGTGCCCTGGCCACATTGACCAGCAAGCCAGTCAACAAGATGGTGAGAAAGAGGAGGTAGATGATACGCTTCATGTTTGCTCTTACATTCGAGTGATGGGTTTAATCGGTAGCACTGGGTTGCTGGCGACGAGAGGAAACGCGCACTGGCACCGGTTCAGCCTCACGCTCTGGCCAGGCTGCGATCAGAATGCCAAAGAAGAAGACGATTGAGCCAATCCACAGCCAATTGACCAAGGGGTTGACGTAAATTTTGAAGGTAGCGCCATTGGCTGAGATCGGCTGCCAGTCCACCAGCAAAACATAGAGATCATCCTTGAGCGTAGAGCGCAAGCCAGGGATGGTCATGTTCTGTTGGGTATCGAAATAGAAATCCTTGCGCGGGTGAAGTTCGCCCAGGAAGTTTCCATTTTTGTCATAGACATTGACCACAGCCCGAGTGTAATTGACGCCTTTTGGCATATCGTCCCAGGAAGCAATTTCTTTGTATTCAACCGTGTAACCGCCCAATTTGAGCGATTGTCCCACTGCCACCGTTCCCTGGGTTTCCACCTGGAAGAGTTCAATGCCCAAAATGCCAATCGCCATCAACATCATACTGAGGTGGATCACATAGCCGCCATACCGACGGCGGTTGCGGCCGAACAGTCGCCATAAGGCGGTGAAGAAGTTTTCGTTTTGGGTTTTCTGGCGAGCACGGATGGCGCGCCAGAATTCATTCAACGTGATCACCATCACGAAAGCCACCAGGAAGAAGCCGATCAGGGCGATGACATTGTGGGTATAGGTAATCGCCAGCGCGCCGGTAATGGCTACCGAGGCCGTGGAGGGCTTCCACAAAGCCCGCCCCAAAGTCTGGAGGGTAGAACGTCCCCAGGCAGAGAGAGGGGCGATGCCCATCAGCAGCATCAGCGCGGCAAAGAGCGGGGCGGTGGCGCGTTCGTAAAACGGCGGGCCGACGGTCACTTTCTGACCGGTTGCCAGCTCGGAGATGAGCGGGAAGATCACCCCCCAGAAGCAGACAATCAGCACGCTCATGAAGAGCAGGTTATTCAACAGGAAGAGCGCCTCGCGCGAGATCATGGACTTCATCTCGGTCTCAGAGCGCAAACTCGGCCAACGCCAGATGAGCAGGGCAGTAGAGATAATGAACGTCAGGCCGATGAAGGCAAAAAACAGGGGACCGATGGCGCTCTGAGCGAAAGCATGAACCGAGGAGAGCACGCCAGAACGGGTCAGGAACGTGCCGAAGATGACCAGGGCGTAGGTCAGGATAATCAGGATCATGTTCCAATGCTTGAGCAGGCCGCGCTTCTCCTGAATCATCACCGAGTGCAGGAAGGCGGTACCGGTCAGCCAGGGCATGAAAGCCGCGATTTCAACCGGGTCCCAGCCCCAATAGCCACCCCAGCCCAACACATCGTAGGCCCAGCGGCCACCCAAGACCAGGCCAAAAGAGAGGAACAACCAGGCCCACAAAGCCCAGCGGCGAGTAATGCGGATCCAGCGGTCATCGGTGCGACCGGTAATCAGCGCCGCCATGGCGAAGGCATAAGGGATAACAAACGAAACAAAGCCGAGATACAACATCGGCGGATGGATGATCATGCCAGGATGACGCAAAAGCGGGTTAAGGCCGCGCCCATCTGCCTGGAGTGGAACGGGAATTGCCCCAGCCGGCTGGAACATGGCCTTAATCACCTCGCCATTGGGTGCAAACCACATGCGCGCGAAAGGATTTTCGAAGAAAATCACCAGCATCAAGAAAAAGGCTACGGTGATTTGGGTGACGACAATGACCCAGGGCAAGAATTCACGGTCGCGATCCCACTTTCGCAGGGTCACCAACGAAGCGAAAGCCGACATCAGCCACGACCAGAAGACCAGCGAGCCAGCTTGTCCACCCCACCAGGCGGTGATCTTCAAATAAGTGGGCATACTGCGGCTGGTCACTTCATAGACGAAGGAAACGTCAAAACGATTGGTGACAAGCAGGGTGACCAACGAGGCCGCCGAGAGCGTGATCAATGGCCAGGTAAGCAACATCGCCCGTCGGGCACTTTCGATGAAACGCGCCGAATTCTGACGCGCACCGACAATCGCCGTAACCACACTGTAGAGTGTAACAATAAAGGCAATAACCAATACACCATATCCAAAATCAGCCAGCATGAGATTCTCCTTCTCTAAAGAAAGATAGACCTGATGGCCTGTGAAATACCATCAGGTCTGATTGGATCAATTGCTTGCCGACTGACTCGGCACGGCTTGTTCATAACGAGTGGGGCATTTGAGCAACAGTTCATCGGCATAAAAGACGCCATCGGCTTCCAAATGACCAGTCATAATCGCTTGCGCCTCGTTACGCAACAAATCAGGCTTGGGGCCCACATAAACGACTTTGAGACGATTGCGCTGCGGATCAATCACTGCCTGGTGCAACACTGCCGCCAGGCCACCCTGGGCCTCCACTTCGGCGTTATCACCGGGCACATGCGCCACTTCAAAGGTCAGCGTCAGCGTTTGCGGGTCGTATTGAATCGTATCGCCGATCACCGCGCCCGAAAGTCGTAGATTTTTTCCGATAATGGACTGCTCCTGCGCTTTGACCTCGTCAATCGTCATAAAGTATTCGGCGCTGGCTTTCGTCGAAGAAACGATAAGATAGACAACGGCCGCCAGAATCAGTAATCCGCCAAGCAGGAATTTTGAACGTTGCATGGATAGCCTCCTGTACCAATTTGAAGTAATTTTATTGTACACAGCGAGATTAATTCAACCTGAAAACAAAACAGATAGATGTCATATAAAAAATCCCCCTTTTTTCCTGGTATTACTCTAGCGAAGCCAGCCCGGTGCGAATGGCGAACTTCACCAGCTCGGTGCGTGAATGCAGGTTGAGCTTCTTCATGATGCGCTCGCGATGACGGGCGATGGTTTTCGGGCTGAGACTCAGGCGTTTACCCATTTGCTCATTGTTCAATCCCTGCGCCACCAGTTCCAAAACCTCGCGCTCGCGCGGGCTTAGAATCTCCAACCCCACCATTTCACTTTCTTTCCCTTCCGCCCCTCGCCAGTGAGCGCCACCGTGGGCTTGCCGGGCAAGGCGTTGATAATCCTCCAACAACCAGCGCGCCAGCGCCGGTTGCAAATAGACGTTCCCCGCGGCCACAGCCCGAATCGCCGCCACCAATTCATCTGCTGCCGCCTGCTTGGTAATATAGCCTGAAGCACCGGCGGCCAGCATGGCCATAAAATACTGCTTATCTTCATGAACGGTGAGCGCCACAATCAAACAATCCGGGCAAAGTTTTTTCATCTGACGGGTAGCCTCCAGGCCATCCATCGTCGGCATGGTAATATCCATCAGAACGACTCGCGGCCGCACCGCTTGCACCTGCTCCAACGCCCCCAAGCCATTGCACGCCTCAGCCACCACCTGAAACCCCTCCTGCTTTTCCAAAAAGGAGCGCAGGCCAGCTCGCACGACTTCATGGTCATCCACCAGCATAATCGTGATCGGTTCCATTTCGTTCCTCCTCGGGTATAGGAATCCAAACATCCACCGTTGTCCCCTGTCCGGGTGCGGAGATCAGCCGCAACGTCCCGCCCGCCGCTTCGACTCGTTCGCGCATGCCAGCCAGCCCCCAGCCTCGTGGTGGATGAAAAGATTCGTTTGGATTGAATCCACACCCCTGATCCACAACTTGCAAACCAACCTGCCCCGCTTCGTAGCGCAACCGGACCCAGGCCTGATTCGCCCCCGAATGGCGGAGAACGTTACACAGGGCCTCCTGCGCCACGCGGAAGAGCACCGTCTCAACCAGCGGCTCCAGCCGGCGAGAATGACCGCTCACTTCGAACTCCACCTGTAACCCCTGTGCCGCACAATCCTGCTCAAAATAGCTTTTCAACGCTGCAACCAGGCCTAAATCGTCCAATTGGGCCGGGCGAAGATCGTAAATCATTCGGTAAATCGCCTGAGCCATCTGCCGGCTGAGGTCGTTCAACCGCTCCATCGCCTGCCGGGCCTCCGGCCGACGTCGCGTCAGGTCACGCAGGGTAGCCAATTCTAGCGTAAACGCCGAAAGCACCTGTGCCGTCTCATCGTGCAGCTCGCGCGCAATGCGCGCTCGCTCCTCTTCCTGCGCCTGCACAATGTGACGCAAAAGATCGCCGCGCAACGCATCGCGCTCACGCAGGGCTTCCAGTTGGGCCTGTTGAGCCGCTATGAATTGCTTCTTTCTTTCCGCATCCATGGTTTGAGCCGCCATCAACAATCCAATCGTAATCCCCATCGCGGCAATTGTACGCACCACTTGAATGGGAAACCCCACTCCCAGCAAAAAGACCTGCTCATTGAGCACATTGGCCGGGAACAGCGGCAACGAGCGGACAAAAAGTTGGGTAATGGCATACAACCCAAACCCTGCTGAAGACCATGTCATGTTTTTGGCCAGAGAAACCCGTCCCTGCTGCCCCACCTGTGCGGAAAGACCCTTCAGAGCCAGGGCCGAAAGGGTGGCCGCCGGCACAGCCAGCTGATAGCGCACCAAGGCATCCAGAAAATCCAGCCAGGGAAGGACATTTTTTTGCCAGGCGAACCAGGCACTTATCCATATCCCTGCCTCATAAACAGCAATGCCCCCATAAACTTGCCAGAGATTGAAGCGAAACGAGACAAAACGCCATAACGAAATAGCGAAAATCAGCAGGCACAGGAAAGAGGTCAACAACATTCCCAGGCGTATCCAATCTATCCCTGCATCCACAGGAATCTCCCAGAGCCGGGCCTGCAACAGGAGCGCCTCCAGCCACTCGTGCGAGCCATGAATCAGGCCAAACGCTGCCAGGAAACGAAGAGAGCGCGTTGCAGCCACTACTGGCAAGCGGTTGGCCTCGAGCAGCATCCCAACCCCCATGACAAAAAAGGCCAGACCGTAAAGAAAAAATACAAAAAAGTAAACCTGTGCCCAGGCGGATTGGCTCAGCATAGTTTTAAATACCCAAATTTATTGTACAACTTGCACGATGAAATACCATGTAGGCAGAATCACGCTCAATATGTGACATTTGTCACGAACAAACCAGTGAGAGGGGGAAAGCGCCCCAATCGCATTGTGATAAAAGTCACATAACTTTAAGCCCGAATTAACTTGTGTTTAATGTCACAAAAGAAGTATCCTATGAGATGAACACCCCAAATGGGGTAGATGTCCTATCCCTGTATAACAAACAAAAGGAGGATTAGAGGCCAAACCAAAAAAGTCGCTGAAACCCAACATGTAGAGAGAAAGGAGAATGCTTTAATATGTCCCTAAAACGCACGCTCGTTTTGTTCGGTTTCCTGGTGGTACTCGCCACGATCCTGGCTGCCTGCGGCGGCACGGCCACGCCGACCGAGGCGCCAACCGCCATTCCCACCCCCACTGAAATTCCGCTTGAAATTCCCTTCAAAGATGCCTGGCAGAGCTCCGGACATGCCAATGTGACGGCAGAAGCCTTCGTACACTGGAACGAGGCGGATCCTGCTGAGATTCCGGTCGCCTGCGCCAAATGCCACAGCACAGCCGGTTACCAGGATTTCCTCGGCGCAGATGGCAGTGAAGTCGGCAAGGTGAATGCCGCTGTCCCGGCCCAGGGCAACCCGGGCATTACCTGTGTCGCCTGCCACAACGCAGCCACTATGGTGAAAACCAGCGTTGTCTTCCCATCCGGCATTGAGATCAAAAATCTGGGTCCAGACGCCCGCTGTATGGAATGCCATCAGGGCCGCGAATCCAAGATCAGCGTTGACGCGCAGATCGAACAATTCAACGCCAAAGACACGCCCGATGCCGTGATCGCGCCGATCAAAGACGCCCAGGGAAAAGATGTCCGCTTTGGCTTCCGCAACATTCACTACTTTGCGGCAGCGGCTACCCTCTATGGCACCGAAGTCAAGGGCGGCTACGAATATGACGGCAAGATGTACGACGCCAAGCACGATCATGTGCCCGGCTACAACACCTGCACCGGCTGCCACAATCCACACACCCTGGAAGTCAAAATAGAACAATGCGCTTTCTGCCACAATGAAGTCAAGACCGTGGATGACCTGAAGAACGTCCGCGAGCCTTCTTCGCTGATGGATTATGATGGCGACGGCAACGTGCAAGAAGGCATGTACTATGAGATCGAGGGCTTGCAGGAAATCCTGTTTGCCCAGATTCAAAAGTACGCCAAAGAGACAGCTGGCTTGGGCATTACCTACGATATCAATGCCTACCCCTACTTCTTCGCCGATGCCGATGGCGATGGCAAGCCCGATCAGGATCAAAACAACGCTCCGGTTGCCTACAACAAGTGGACGCCGCGTTTGCTGAAGGCCGCCTACAACTATCAGGTCTCCAAGAAAGATCCCGGCGCCTTCGCTCATGGCAACAAATACATTGTGGAGCTGCTCTACGATTCCATCCAGGATCTGGGCGGGGATGTAAGCAAACTGCATCGTGATGATGCCGGTCACTTTGCTGGCAACACCGAACCCTTCCGCCACTGGGATGGGGAGGAAGAAGGCAATGGCATCGTCCCCGGCACGTGCGCCAAATGCCACACTGCCAGCGGCCTGCCGCAATTCCTGAAAGAGGGCACCACCATCTCGAACCCGGCTTCGAATGGCTTCCAATGCAGCACCTGCCACAACGAAGAAGCCTGGCCGGAGCGCTATCAGGTTGTGTCGGTCACCTTCCCCTCAGGAGCCACCGTCTCGTTCGGCAAAGATGCAGAAGGCAAGCCCGCCGCAGATGATTCCAACCTGTGCATCCTGTGCCACCAGGGTCGTGAATCCACCGTCAGCGTCAACAAAGCGCTCGCCGGCAAAGACCCGAACACCGTGGATCAGAGCATTCGCTTCCGCAACATCCACTACTTCGCTGCCGGTGCGACCCTCTTCGGCACGGATGTCAAGGGAGCTTATGAATACGAGGGCAAGACCTACGTAGGCTTCTATGCCACCCACCCGCTCAACAAGTGCAAAGACTGCCACGATGTCCATAAGTTGGAGCCGAAGGTGGAAGCCTGCGCGGCCTGTCACAACGGCGCCAAACCTGAAGACATCCGCTTCAACACCGACACAACGGATTGGGATGGCGACGGCAATGTAACCGAAGGCATCAAAGGTGAAATTGATACCCTGGCCGAGGCGCTGTACGCCCAAATTCAGGCCTACGCCGAAGCCCATGGCGGTGCGATCACCTACAACCCGAACGCTTATCCTTACTACTTCGGCGCCGATGGAAAGCCCTACGCTGCCTGGACACCGACACTGCTCAAAGCCGCCTACAACTACCAATACGTCCAGAAGGATCCGGGCGCCTTCGTCCACAACCCGAAATACGTCATCCAGTTCCTGATTGACTCGATCGAGAGCCTGGGCGGCAACATTTCGGCTTACACCCGGCCATAAACCGGCTGGTTCAACCCATGGCGGGTGAGGATCTCACCCGCCATTTTTTCTTTCAACGAATAGGCATCATGTTTGCGTCATCATGGTTTTGTGATATTTAGCACTATATTAGAAAACACAGTCAGCGTAAAATTGGGGTGATTGCCCCACAAAAAATGGGGTCATTTGTGCCCAGGTACCTTTAATGACTTGTCTCTCAGGAGAATGCGATGAGACCAAATAAAATACCTGATTACCTGAAGTATCCCAGCATTCTGGCAAGTATTCTTGGGATAATCATCCTCCTCTTTTTCACTGGCACCCTATCCCCCGCTGCAGCCGCCCAACCGGCCCAGCGCCCATCCAACGAGACCTGCCTGGCCTGCCACCAACAAGCCAATATGACCCGCAAACTCGGTGATGGGATCCTCTATCTCACGATTGACCCGCAAAAATTTGCGGATTCGGTGCACAACCAGGAAAACATTGCTTGCGTAGATTGCCACACCAGCATCACCGAATTTCCCCATCCCGAAGTCACAGCGGGTACACCACGCGATTTTTCGCTCGAAAACTACACCACCTGCAAAAGCTGCCATGCCGAACAATACGAAAAAAGCATGGATAGTGTTCATCAGCGCGCTCTGGCAGCCGGCAACACAAACGCCGCCATTTGCACCGACTGCCATAACCCACACACCCAAACCCGCCTCACCGATAAAGAGACCGGCAAATTATTGCTCGGCGCCCGCTTACAGATCCCACAAACCTGCGCCCGCTGCCACAGCACCATTTACGATACCTACAAGACGAGCGTCCATGGCGCTGCCTTGACCGAGGAAGGCAATCAATACGTCCCCACCTGCACCGATTGCCATGGCGTGCACAACATTCAAGACCCGACTACCGTTGACTTCCGCAACAACACCCCTCTCATCTGTGCCAAATGCCACACCAACGAAACCATTATGAAACAATATGGCATTTCCACAGACGTACTGAACACCTACGTTTCCGACTTCCACGGAACGACCGTCGTCCTCTTTGAACAGACCAATCCACAATTGCCCACCAACAAACCGGTCTGCACCGATTGTCATGGGGTCCACAATATTTCTCGCACCGACGACCCCCAAACCGGTGTTGCCATCAAACAAAATCTACTCACCAAATGCCAGGTTTGCCACCCCGATGCCACGGCGAACTTCCCCGATGCCTGGATGAGTCACTACATCCCCAGTCCACAACATTATCCCATCGTTTACTACGTCAATCTCTTTTATAAGATACTCATTCCCACCGTTATCGGCGGTATGCTCATCTTTGTTCTCAGCGACATTGCCCGACGCATTATCGAACGCCGGAAAGGAGCAGCGCACTCATGAGCACAAACAAACCCACTTCCGGTCAAGTACGCACCTACTTGCGCTTCTCACTGTCGCAGCGCTTACAGCACCTCATCATGCTGCTTTCCTTTACCGCTTTGGCGGTTACCGGCTTGCCCCAAAAATACCCGCTCAACGCTGTCTCCGTATTCATCATCAAATTGGTGGGCAGCATCGAAATGGCGCGCACTATTCATCACATCTCAGCCACCATCTTGATGCTGGTTACCATTTACCACATCATTGAAATCGGCTACAAAATCTTTGTGTTGCGCGTCCGCCCGACCATGCTCCCCACCTTGCAAGACATCAAAGACGCCTGGCTAGCCTTCACTTACAATCTTGGCCTGAACAAAAAGCGACCTCAAATGGGGCGTTACACCTTTGAAGAAAAAGCCGAATACTGGGCGCTGGTTTGGGGCATCATCGTCATGGGCCTGACCGGATTCCTCATGTGGAATCCCCTCATGGCTACCCGCTTCTTGCCTGGTGAATTCATTCCAGCCGCCAAAGCTGCTCATGGAGGCGAAGCCGTCCTGGCCGTACTGGCCATTATCGTCTGGCATATGTACGGCGTCCACATCAAACGCTTCAACAAAGCCATGTGGACCGGTCACCTGACCGAAGAAGAAATGCTCCATGAGCACCCGCTTGAGCTGGCAGACCTCAAAGCCGGCATTGCCGAACGCCTGCCAGAACCGGCCACCCTGTATAAACGCCAGCGCATCTACTTCCCCATCGCCATCCTCCTGACTGCCCTCATGCTGGCAGGTGTCTACCTGTTCGTCGCGGGCGAACAAACCGCCATCACCACCATCCCGCGACCGACCGTCGGCCCGGAGGTCTTCGTCCCACAGACGGCCACCCCCCTGCCCACTCCGATTCCAACGAACACCCCGCTTCCATCCCCGACGCCTGAGCCGGCTACCGCTGAAGGAACCGCTACCACGCCCCAGGCCGCCGCGCCCACCTGGAACGACTACGTTGGTCCCCTCTTCCAACAAAAATGCGTTGCCTGCCATGGCGCAGCCGCCCTCGGCGGCTTGAACCTCACCACCTATGCCGACGCCATCAAAGGCGGGCAATCCGGCCCGGCAATCCTCCCGGGCGATCCCGAAAACAGCCTGCTTATCCAAAAACAAAAAGCGGGCGGTCACCCCGGCCAATTACTCCCGGAAGAAATCGCCCAACTGATCGCCTGGATTCAAGCCGGCGCACCCGAAAAATAATAGACTTTATCTGCAATAAGGCTCAGTTCTCTTCTGCATCGAATTTTTACAAATTTCCCGAAAAAATTTGCCGTATTCGTGTCATTCGATGCGGAGTTGGCTATTGCAAAGAATGACTAATGTTTTCAAAGATCGGCAGGGCAACTCTTCACAAGTTGCCCTGCATTTTTTATTTCTTCTTCCACTCCGGCTCATAAAACGGCAAGCGCACCACCCGCGCCGGCGCATAGCGGCGTTGATGCTCCACCGTTACCTCCATGCGTACCGCCGTTCCAATCTCAAAATAAGGCTTCCGCAAATGCGCCAGGGCAATATACTTCTTCAACAGGGGTGACCAGGTAGCCGTAGAGACATATCCCACCTGCACCTCCCCAACCAGCACCGGCAAACTCGCCCGCACCGCCATCCCCGGAATCTGTGGTGGCAACCCCGCCGCGGCAAACAACCTTTCCATTCCCACCCAATCCACCTCCAGCCCTACCATTTTCCAGGCTGGTCCTGTTTGCTTCTCACGCTCCAGGGCGCGCCGCCCCACGAAATACCCCGGCTTGTCCAACTCCACCGTCCAACCCAGCCCCAACTCAAACGGCGAAGACTTCTGCGCCTCGATCCAGGCCTGATTAGAAGAAGTGTAATCCACCTCCAGCATGAACAGACCGGCCTCCACCCGCGCCATATCCAGGGCGAGAATACCCACCGGCGTGATACCGTAATCTCCGCCGGCGCTCATCAGGACATCCCACACCGGCAGGGCATCTCTCGCATCCAGCCAGATCTCATAGCCCAGGTCACCGGTGTAACCGGTTCTGGAGATAGTGACCTCGATCCCCTGAATTTTATTGGACATCAGACGGAAATAGCGCAACCCCTCCACATCAAACTCACAAACCCGCCTCAAAACGGACCGTGAATGGGGTCCCTGCAAACTAAGCGCGGCCAGGCGATCGGTTTCGTCCAAAATTTCCACATCCAGGCCAAAGGCATTCATCGTCAACCAGCGCAGGTTGGGCTCGGCAGCCGTCAGCCGGAAAGTCGTTTCATCCAGGCGGGCAACCGTGCCATCATCGATCATCTTGCCATCCTCATCGCACCAGCCGGTGTAATACACCTGCCCCACCTGTAATTTTTCAATATCGCGTGTCACCACCCGGTTAAGCAAACGAGCCGCATCCCGACCGCGAATAAGATACTTCATTAAAGGTGAGACATCAATCAAGGCAACCGCGTTGCGAATAGCCCAATACTCGCGATCCAGTGCCAGCTCATACGAGCCCGCGACGAGATACCCCGCCCAACGCCGCCAGTTTTGCGGCCGGCAAAGATTAGAAGTGCGTTCGTGAAAAGGAGTGCGTTTCAATTCAAACATAGAGAACCTTTGACAAAAAGCAATGTCGGCGTACTTTCCAGCCAAAATTTATACGGCTCCGGCAACGCCGGGCAGACCTATTTCCAATCTGCGAGTTCTTCCTCCAGCGCTTCAATCAAGCGAAGGTATGGATCACCCGCCTCATTCACCGATTCGGCAAACATAATGCTGTTCAGACCCTCTGCAATCTTACGCTCATCTTCAGGCAAAAGATTTTGTTCCAGCAACGGAAAGACCAGGGTTCGCAAGCGCTCCAAATGCTGACGCAGAATAGCCGCATATTCGCTGGCAGCCCAACCCACCTCCACGCGCGCATTCGCCTCGCCGGCCTGCCAGGCGCGTGCCGCCTTGAGCAACAGATCGGCAGCCTCTTTGCTTTTCTCCCACTCTTTTTTCATTGCCCCAAGCGGTCCTTCCTCGGTCGGCAAACCACTTTCCGCCAGCGCCTTGAGTAACAATTCTTCTTTTTTGAAAAAGACTTTCTCGATATATTCGCGGATAAACGTGTTGGCGTAGATAAAAAACCCCGGCGTGGCATAACGATTGTTTGCTCCCAGAGCAACCGAGCCGCCCCCAAAAGCGTTCAGAAACCGCAAAATGACTTCCTGATCTTTACGCAAAATTTTTGTGATCCGCATGATTGGCTATCCTGAACTCATCACGAAGGCGCAGAGGCAATATCATAGACAAATACCTGCACATCCAACCCCTCATGATTCAAAAAATCCAGCGCAGGCTGAAAGGTAGCATCCTTGATGGCCTGCATCTCCTCTGCTGGCGCATACACCGAAAGGCGCGCCTCCTCGGCTGAGATCCGCGCCACTTTAATCATTGCACCGGGGGAGACCGCCAGAATTTTGCTCTGCATTTGTTGAATGGCCTCCGCTAGATCCATCTCTCCTCCGTTTTTGCTCAATTGACCAGTTTGGCAATGGTAACGCCATCCCCGCCCTCGCGCGGATCACCGTCCTCGAACGAACGCACATGCGGGTGTCCCCGCAACGCCTGGCGGACCGCCTGACGCAGCGCTCCTGTGCCCTTGCCATGGATAATGCGCACAAAGGGCAGACGCGCCAGATAGGCCTGCTCCAGGTAACGATCCAGGATTTCGAGAGCGTCCTCGGCCATCTGGCCGCGCAAATCGAGCTCAATCCCTGGCGATGTCTTGGGCTGGTAACGCGCGCTGACTTCCAGCGGCTCTTCATGTTGGACGGCGGCACCAGCCTCGCCTTTCCGCTTGAGATCGCTCAACCGCGCCCTCACCCGCAAACTGCCCACCTGCACTTCCGCTTCGGACTCCCCCAGGGCGGAGATGACCCCTTCAGCATTCAGCGTGCTGACGAGGACGCGGTCTCCCGGGGAGAACGGCGCAAGCGTTTGCCCACCCACCGCAGCGATGGTCATTTCGGCAGGCTGCCGCTCCACCGGTTGAGTGATCTTGTCTTCGAGCGCCTCCACCTTCTGCTCCACCGCTTTCAACGCCTCCAGGGGCTGACGCGCTTTTTTCAATTGCGCCTTGAGGCTGGCCAGGTTTTGTTTGAGGATCTCCACTTCCAGCTCACCTTCGGCACGCGCCTTTGCCAGAATTTCACGACGCTCCTCTTCAATCTTTTCCAGGCGCTTTTGCAATTCCTGAGCCTGGGCCTCCAGTTTGGCACGGCTTTTTTCCAGTTTTTGCCGCTCGCGGGCCAGACGATTGCGTTCTTTGCGGATGTCGTCGAGCAATTTATCGGCGCGTTGCTCATCGGGGTGGATTTCGCTCTTTGCCGCGGCGACAATCTCTGGGTCCAGGCCGAGGCGCTGGGCAATAGCGATCGCGTTGGAGCGTCCTGGGAGGCCGATTGTCAACTGGTAGGTGGGGCGCAAGGTCTTCAAATCAAATTCCACACTGGCATTGACCACCCCTACTGTAGCATGGGCAAAAGTTTTCAGTTCGGGATGGTGGGTGGTGACCAGGGTGGTAATGCCCCGCGCCAGCAAATGAGAGAGGATAGCGCGCGCCAGGGCAGCCCCCTCTTGCGGATCGGTGCCGGCACCAAGTTCATCCAGAATCACCAGCGAGTATTCGTCGGCGTTTTTCAAAATGCGAATGATGTTGGTGATATGGCCGCTAAAGGTGCTGAGCGATTGTTCGATGGATTGTTCGTCGCCAATATTGGCATAGACCGAGCGATAGAAAGGCAACTCTGAGCCGCTCTGTGCCGGAATGTGCAGACCGCTTTGCGCCATCAGAGTCAGCAGCCCTACCGTTTTAAGGGCTACGGTCTTTCCGCCGGTGTTGGGGCCGGTGATAACCACCGCTCGCGTGCCGGCGGGGGGATTGAAATCAATCGGCACGACAGTTTCGGGGTCCAGAAGGGGATGGCGAGCGCGCAACAATTTGAAGGTGGGGGGCTCGCTGGCTTTCTGACCTTTGGCCGGGGCAAGAGGGCGGAGGATTGGCTCGCTGGCTTTGAGTTCCTCGGCGTATTTGGCTTTGGCAAAAGCCAGATCCAACGCGGCCAGATTCTCGACGCCGTAAATCAATTCCTGGTGATGCTGACCAATTTGGGCGGAGAGCTCGGCCAGAATGCGCCGCTCTTCGTCGCGCTCTTGCAACTGCAGTTCGCGCAGTTGATTGTTTATTTCCACAATCGGCAACGGCTCGACAAAAAGGGTTGCCCCGGAGGCCGATTGATCGTGAATGATGGCTTTCACCTGTCCCTTGAATTCAGCACGCAGGGGAATGACATAGCGACCATCGCGCTGGGTGATGATTTGCTCCTGCAATTTCGGCGCCAGTTCGGTGAGATACCTTTGCAAACGACCCATCAGGCGATCGTGCGTGGCCTTGATCTCACGGCGTAAACGGGCCAGCTTCTCGGAGGCTGAATCGAGCACCTCGCCGCGCTCCGAGAGGACGCGCGAAATGGCCTCGACCAGGCCATAAGTCTGGGGCAGACCATGAGCAATTTCAGCCAGGTGGGGGTAATCGCTGGCTTTCTTTTCCAGCGTTTTTTTCAGTTCGCGGCAAGAGATGAGGGTAGCCTTGATCTCTAAAAGTTGCTGCGGCTCAAGCACGCCGCCCCGGGCGGCCAAATCAACAGCAGGACGAATATCGCGCGCCCCACCAACGCCCACTTCCTGCACAGCAAGCAGCCGCCGCGCTTCGCTCGTCTCCGCCAGGCGGCTCAGGGCCAGGTCATATGAGTTGGTAGGTTCCAGTGCCAGGGCCAGATCTTTAGAGGCCGAGAAATCGCAATAAGTGGCCAGCCGCGCCAGAATTTTCGGATATTCCAGAACAGAGAGAGTTTTGGCATCCATGTCAAAGGAATTATAAACCACAGGCCGGGTAAATGAGCGATTTTAGAGCAGGGATGCACCCTGGGACTTCTGACCTATATTCTGGCCGAATCTTTGAGAGTATAATGATCATAGTACGGCGAGCCGCAGCCATGTGGTCAAGAGCGGGAGTGGGACAACTCAATGTTGTTCCACATAATCGCAGTAAAAGGGACAACTCGTTGAGTTGTCCCACGTGGTCATGATAGATTCTTAAATCGTTCGTGCTGGGGGAGATCTCGTTCGTGAGGAGGCCCGTGATGATTAAAACATTAACCATCACAAAAACCGAAGGACCGGTCACGATTCTGCACTTGCATGGCCGGCTGGATGCTGAAACATCTAAATACCTGCTAGATGCCGCTCATCAGGCGCACAAGGAGGGGGCACAAAAAATTCTGATTGATTTGAGCGATGTCGCCGTCCTTACCAGCGCCGGCTTGCAGACCCTACAAAGCATCTACAAAATGTTCACGCCCGCTGCTGAAATAGAGAAATGGCACGCCAGCCACCCTGGCGAAATGTTTAAATCCCCCTATTTCAAAATTTGCTGTCCCTCGCCCGAGCTTTATTACTTGTTCAACATGGCCGGCTTTTTGCACAACATCCCCATTTTCTCCTACCTGGATGATGCCCTGGCATCTTTTGCTGAATAGCCATGGGATTCCTCTTGCTTGAAGGTGGCGCTGAGTTTGGCGGGCAGATGGCCGAGGCCGATGAACATGCCATCATCCTGGCCGGGGGGTTCGATGCCCCGATCCGCGTTCTGCCCACTGCGGCCGCCCCCGATCACAACGAACAACGGGTAGGCGAAAACGCCCTGCGCTGGTTTTGGAAATTGGGTGCCCGCAACGTGGAGGTGGTGAACGTTCTTGATCAGGCCAGTGCAAACGATCCTGTTCTGGCCGCCTCGCTGCGGACCTCGCGCCTGATCTACCTTCCCGGTGGCTTTCCCCACCATTTGGGTGTTACCCTGACTGCCAGCCGCGCCTGGGAGGCGATTTTAGAGGCCTACGCCCAAGGCGCAGTAATCGCCGGGAGCAGCGCCGGGGCCATGGTATTGGCCGAACGATATTACGACCCCTACGAAAAAGCGTTTTTCCACGGGCTGAATTTACTACCGCGCACATTCATCCTGCCCCACCACAATCGCTTTGGAAAATCCTGGGCCTCTACCTTGCACAAGCGATGGCCCGATTACACCCTGATCGGCATTGACGAGCAGACCGGTCTGCTGAGTAACGCCCATCGCACGCGCTGGCGCGTGCTGGGAGGCGGCACCGTCACTGTGTATCGCCGTGGCGAAGTCGGCGTTTACGGACAGGGGCAGGAAATTCAAATTTAGCCTAATTTTTGTGCAACCGGCGGCCAAAGCATGAACAACGACCTCAGGGACGAGATTTTGCACGTACCATCTTCACGGCCCGCCCCCCTGCCCCTCCCTCCTCTGTGAACCCATGCAGCGCAACGTTCCTCTCTCGGACGCGGGCGGGGGAATGGGGTGTTTGAAGCACCAGCCGGGACAAGAGCCCCTCTGCATCTCTCCCACAAAAGCGGATGGAGGCGACCTGTAGCCCAACCCGGGTTAGTCGAATTTACCTTATCGAGGAGTAGAAACCATGAACGTCAACCTGAGCATTATCGCTGAAAAAGTAACCGGCTATGAAGCAGTTGAAATTTTTCATTTGCGCGGCTGGCTGGATGCCCAAAGCGAAGAACAATTCCTGTCCACTGCTCAAGCCGCTTACGAAGAAGGGGTGCGTTTTTTGCTCCTGGACCTGAGTGAAGTGGATACCCTGACTAGCGCCGGAATGCGTGCCATGCAAAAAGTCTATCAGTTGTATTCACCAGCGGGCGACCTCGCCTCGCAAGGCAGGGTAAAACTGTACAACGTGCCCCCACATATTTACCATGTGCTGAACATCGCTGGCTTTTTGCAATCTTTGCACGCTTACGAGAGCCTGGAAACGGCGTTGATGTCGATCAGCCGTTAGGGTGTGGCAACAGCCCGGGAAGGCTGGCCCTCTCATCCTTTGGGGAATATTGGGGCTTATTTGTGTTTAATCCCCTTTCATGTTTTCATCAGATTGTTTTGTTAAAATGGAGAGAAACTGGATATTTCAGGTTTACTTTCATGAAATTTTCTTCCATCCCTTCTTCTGAAATTACCCCGCACCATCTTTATCTTTCGCGACGCGATTTTCTCAAAGCCGCTGGTTTCCTCGGCGGGAGCGCGCTGCTCGCAGCGTGCATGCCGGGGGTGGCTGCATCCGGCCCGGGTCCCGGCAGCGAACCGCAGGCCACCGGGCGCAGCGATGAGCTGGGTGATCCGCTCAATTCGTTCGATCAGATCACGCATTACAACAATTACTACGAATTCAGCACCGATAAAGAAGCCGTGGCCACTCTGAGCGAAAACTTCACCACCCATCCGTGGACGGTAGAGGTAGGTGGCCTGGTACACAATCCCAAAACCTATGCCATTGAAGATCTGCTGAAGAAATTTCCTCAGGAAGAGCGCATCTACCGCCTGCGCTGCGTGGAAGGCTGGAGCATGGTCATCCCCTGGATGGGCTTTCCGCTATCCCGTTTGCTCAAAGAAGTTGAACCCACCTCGGCGGCGAAATTCGTGCGCTTTGTCAGCGTTTCTCGCCCTGAAGAAATGGTGGGGCAAAACAGCCCGTTTTATCCCTGGCCCTATCAGGAGGGCCTGCGCCTGGACGAAGCCATGCACGACCTGACTATTCTGGCGACGGGCCTGTACGGGGAAGAATTGCCCAAACAAGACGGGGCGCCGATACGCCTGGTCGTGCCGTGGAAATATGGCTTCAAATCCAGCAAGGCGATTGTCAAAATCGAGCTGGTGGCGGAACAACCGGCTACTTTCTGGAACACCATTGCGCCGAATGAATATGGCTTTTATTCCAACGTTAACCCGGATCGTCCGCACCCACGCTGGTCGCAGGCTACCGAGCGGCGCATTGGCGAATTGGGGCGCCGCCCAACTCTACCGTTCAATGGGTACGCCGAGCAGGTAGCCCACTTGTACACCGGCATGGATTTGATGCAAAACTACTAGCCCGGCCAATGCAAAAGATCCGCTTCACCCCATTGCAAATCCTCGTTCATTTGGGCGCATGGCTGCCGTTGATGCGCCTGGTGTTTGATTTTTTCAGCGGCGGGCTAACTGTCAACCCAATTCAAGAAATGGAGCAGCGCACTGGCCGCGCCGCCATTACGCTGTTGCTGCTTTCGCTGGCCTGCACCCCGCTCAACACTTTCTTCGGCTGGCGCGAGGCGATCAAGCGTCGCCGCGCCCTGGGGCTGTATGCTTTTTTCTATGCCACTTTGCACATGCTGATTTTCGTTGACCTGGATTACGGGCTGGCCTGGAGCCTGCTAGTGCAGACGATCTTTGAAAAGCCCTTTATCCTCGTGGGAGCCACCGCCTTTCTGTTGCTGTTGCCACTGGCCATTACTTCGTTTGATGTGTGGAAGATGCGGCTGGGCAAAAGCTGGAAGCGCCTGCACCGGCTGGTATATCTCATTGCGCCGCTGGCCGTGTTGCACTATGCCTGGAGTAAAAAGGGCAATCTCTTTGCTTTGCAGGGCGACATTTTGAAGCCGTTGCTCTACGGGTTCATTGTGGGGATTCTGCTTCTGGCGCGGCTGCCCGGGGTGCGGCGGCGCCTCGCCTCGGGCTGGACCCGAATCGGGTTGCCGCGCCCCGCGCCAGGTCCGGCCCCCGAAGCGAAGGCCGAGTAGTTTCGCGAAAACCTCGTCGCGCAAATCCCCCCATTCGTTCCAAATCTCCATGCCCAAGGCCTCTCGTATGGGCATATTTCCGTGACCGGCTGGCGACAACGTCGTGACAATTGTCACTGAGGGGCATTTGTGCCGGATGTTATAATCGCCCTGAAAATTTTTGCCAGGAGAGATAGTATGGAATATAAAATCGTCAAAGTCCCGCAAGGCGGGGAAAAGATCACAATCAAAGATGGCGTTTTACAGGTTCCCGATCATCCCATTATCCCCTTCGTGGAGGGCGACGGGACGGGACGCGACATCTGGCGCGCTTCGGTGCGCGTCTTTGATGCCGCGGTAGAAAAAGCCTACGGCGGTAAGCGCAAAATCCACTGGATGGAAGTTTACGCCGGGGAGAAATCCTTCAAATTGTTCAATACCTGGCTGCCAGATGAGACCACGGAGGCCTTCAAAGAATTCCTGGTGGGCATCAAAGGCCCGCTGACCACACCGGTGGGCGGCGGGATTCGTTCCTTGAACGTGGCCTTACGCAAGCTACTCGATCTGTATGTCTGCCAACGTCCGGTACGTTACTTCCCCGGCGTTCCCTCGCCGGTAAAACACCCGGAATACGTGGATATGGTCATCTTCCGCGAGAACACGGAAGATATTTACACGGGCATTGAATTTCGTCAGGGCACGGAAGAAGCCGAGAAATTCAAGACACTGCTTAAGGAAAACTTCCCTAATGAGTATGCCAAGATTCGCTTCCCGGAGACGGCTGGGTTTGGGGTGAAGCCGGTCTCGGTGGAGGGGACAGAGCGCCTGGTACGCGCGGCGATCAAATGGGCGCTGGCAAATAAACGCAAGAGCGTCAACATCGTGCACAAAGGGAACATCATGAAGTTCACCGAAGGCGCCTTTAAAGATTGGGGCTATGGCCTGGCCAAGCGCGAGTTCCGCAATGAAATCGTCACCGAGCGCGAATCATGGATTTTGGGTAACAAAGAAAAAGACCCCAACCTGAGCGTGGAGGCCAACGCCCGCATGATCGAACCCGGCTTCGAAATGATGGCGCCCGATCAGCAGGCTGCGGTGATGAAAGAAGTGGAAGCCGCCCTCGCCCTGTGGCCCACACACGGTGATGGCAAGTGGAAGAGCAAGCTACTCATCAAAGATTCCATCGCCGATGTGACGTTGCAATTCGTGCTCATCCGCCCCAAGGATTACGATGTCATCGCCACCCTGAACCTGAACGGCGATTATCTCTCCGATGCGCTGGCGGCCCAGGTAGGCGGCATTGGCATCGCTCCGGGCGCGAACATCAACTATGAGACCGGTCACGCCATCTTCGAGGCCACCCACGGCACTGCGCCGAAGTATGCTGACCTGGATAAGGTCAACCCGGGCTCGGTGATTCTCTCCGGCGAGATGATGCTGCGCTATATGGGTTGGACCGAGGCCGCCGACCTGATCATCAAGGGTATGGAAGGCGCCATCGCCGCCAAGACAGTGACCTACGACTTCGCCCGTCTGATGGAAGACGCCACCGAGGTCAAATGCTCCGAGTTTGGGGATGCGGTGATCAAGCACATGGGATAATGCCCCTTTCCTACGTTCGCTGAAAGGATTAAGGCCGCCTCGCGTTGGGGCGGCCTTTTATTTGCCAGGTCATTCGAGAGCGTCAATACCCTATCCTGCTCTCTCAATCAACAGTTTGCAGAGCCAGGGACCTGGCATGGGATTTTTGCAACAACAATGCCAGTCCCAGCGAAACTAATGCCAGAGCAATATAAGTTACAAAGCCCGTGGCGTAGCCACCCTCTCCCTGCCAGCGGACGAAGGCGCTCAACAACGGCGGGATAGCAAAACCGCCAAAAGCACCCAGGCCGCCCACCCAGCCTGAGGCGCCGCCCACTGCCTGCGGCACTTCTTTGGGGACAAGTTTAAAAACTGCGGCGTTGGCCATGCCCATGCCCAACGCCATGAGCAGTTCTGCTGCCAGAGAAAGCCCGAAGGTGTGTGAGAAGGTCAAGGCGAACGCGCCGATCAGCATCACCATCAGGGCAAGGATGGCAATGCGCTCGCCGCCGAAACGGTCTGCCAGTGAACCGCCCCAAATGCGCACCAGGGAGGCCAGCAGAGAATAGGCCGCGGTCAGCATACCAGCCAGCACAGCCGAAACGCCAAGGAAGGATTTCCAATACGTCGGCAGCCAGGCGGTCATCGCCAGAAAACCACCGAAGGAAGTGAAATAAATCGCCACCAGCGCCCAGGTCTTCCACACCCTGGCAGAAAAGAGCAAACTATCTTTGATATTGCCCGAAGGGAAGATTTCCTGGCCGGCTTTGGCCGCTTCGCGCCGCGCCGCTTCAGGGTCAAGACCATGTTGGCGCAGTTGAAAATAGGGGGCATTGAGGCCGGTGAAATAATAGCCAATGGTGCCAAGGACCAGCAGACACAGCCAGATCAGGTAAGCTCCGGCCAGCCCGGCAGCAGTCAGCGCCAGCGGCAGGACAAGGGTGAAGATTCCCGGCGCCAGGTTGCCCACACCACCGTAAATACCGAGGGCGTAGCCCTGCTTCGCTTTCGGCGTCCAATAGGAGGCCTGGCTGATGCCTACCGAAAAAGTAGCAATGCCACAACCGCTCAATGCTCCAAGCAAAAGGATCAACGGATACATGGCCGGCGTCAGGCGCTGCGGGTAAAGGCTAAAAATAGTGAAGGTCAGCCCGGCCATGCCGACGATGGAAAGGCTTAACAAGACCAGCATAGGCTTGCGTCCACCGGTGATATCCACCCAGGCAGCGAAAGGAATCCGCAGCAGCGAGCCGGTCAACGACGGAATCGCCACCAGAAAGCCGACCATGACGGGGGTTAACTGCATAACATCTTTCAGCTTTTGGGCGGTGGTGCCGAACAACGCCACCGCCGCAAAACCGATGAAAAAACCAAGCGTTGCGCCGAACAGACCGCGTTGGGGAGTGCCTTTGATGTTCATGGAAAATCTCCTGAGACTCTGATGAAGACTGCTGATATTTTCAGGCTTCAAGTTCCTTCTCACCCCATCCCAGGCAGGGGGAGGGTTGAATGAGGAAAATCATGCTCTTACCTTCCTCAGCCAGATCACAATTTGCCAGGGGCGCAGCAGATAGCCCAACGGCCAGGTGATAATGTGTACAAGCCGCGAAAACGAGAACGCCAGCGCCAGCAAATAGAAGTTAAAAACGTGCAGTTTGATGGTAAATGGCAGGGGCGCCAGCGGTGCAGCATTCGGACGAAAAGTCAAAATGGACCAAATATAGGGAGTGAAGATGCCCGTAAACCAGTACGAACCCCAGCGGTAGTACGAAGCGATGATCACACCGGTCACCAGGGAAACCAGAATCAACACGATGACAATGTAATCCATCGGCGTGCTGACCACCCGCACGCGCGGTTGCGTCAAACGTCGCCAGAGCAGGACGGTCATGCCGACTGTCG
The DNA here is from genome assembly GCA_034433385.1 of Anaerolineales bacterium. GTDB lineage: Bacteria > Chloroflexota > Anaerolineae > Anaerolineales > Villigracilaceae > DAOUAN01. Next base: position 31,933 of record DAOUAN010000137.1, read on the forward strand.
CCCATAGTCCCAGCCCGATGCCGCTGAGCTCCAGCAAGTAGAGCCGAAGCGGATGGGCGTTCCACAACACGATGCTTTGCGGGATGAAAATGGCAACCAGGTGTCCCGTCAGGATGATGGTGATTCCCCAGTGAAAGGGAATCGAACCCCAATAGAGCCAGCGTCGTTCCAACAACTGCGAAGACAGGCTGGAAATGCTAAACGGGCGATACCACGAACGATAGAGGGTCACGATGATGGCCGTGAACAACGCCACATAAGGGAAGACCACAAAGAGAAGAGAGTTCCAATCCATGCTGCCTCCAAATGGATGTATTCAGCTTGTTAGTGACTCAAGTCACATCAACAAGTACGAAGTCCGCCTGCGCGGACTGGCCGACGAAGGTCGGCCTTGCCTGGCGTAGCAGCGATTTCAATCGCAGCGTCAATCGCCCAGGCTCAACACAGCCTCGAACAGGTGAAGGTACGGGTTGTTTCTATCCTTCTCGCGCAACACCGCCAACATGCGTTCCACTGCAGGGGCAAAATGCTCCCGCAATTCGGGCAGGGGTTGTTCGGCAAGCGCCAGGTAACGCAAAACCGGCACGAGGTGGTCGGGCAACTCACCTTCGAGATCAATATCCAGTTCGGCCATGGCGCGGTTCAACTTCGCCATAAACTCACCGCGCGGATAGCTCTCGCCCCAGATTTGGAAGCCGACATACGGCGCAGCGGCGGGACTCAGGTCAAGCGTGCGCGTAGCGAGTTCCTCCCATTCCGACAGCGATAGCGCCGCCACCTTTTTGACGAAAGCCGCCAATCCGCTGCGCGCGGGACTTTGGGCGGATTCCGCTAAACCGGCCTCCAGCCGCTCGAGCAGACCCGGACGCGGGTAGCGGAAGGCCTCTGCCAATAACAGGCGTATATCTTCCTTCTTCCCATTTTGGGAGAGAGGTCGAAGATGAAGAGTAGTGGTCATCTTTACTCACCTCGCTGGGGTGGCTGCAAATACCCCACACCGACTTCTCCCTTATGCGCCAGCGGGTCCTTCCACGTTTCGACCGACATCTCGCGGTGATAGGGCGGCAGGACAAATCGCTCGGGGACGGTGGGCAGGGTGGTCAGCTTATAGATGGCTTCCGCCTCCTCGGGGCCGCACCCCGCCTGGGTCAGGGCCTGAAGCGTGGCTTCATCAATTTGCTGATCCACCGTCTTGCGGCGCATATAAATACGCACGGCGTAGAGTTTGCGCAGAATTTGCCGAATCACATCCTCGTTCCCGGCGCTGAACAGGTTGGCAAGATATTTGACAGGCAGGCGCGCCTTATCGAGATTATCGAAGAGCTCAAATTCGTGCTGGGGGGTATCGTCCAAATCAAGGCGCACACTGCCATCCTGCAGGCTGCTCATCACAGGCGAGAGCGGCGGGATATAGAACATCATCGCCATCGTGCGATATTCAAGGTGCAGCGGCAAGGCGATCTTCCAGACTTTGACGAACTTGTAGATAGGACTTTCTTGAGCGGCTTTGATCCAGCCATCGTCAATGTCGTTGGCCTTGGCGGCGGCGATCACTTCGGGATCGAAGGGGTCGAGGATGGTATCCAGGAATGAGGCCACCAGCTCCTCATCGGGGACGGCCGCGGCGGAGGGGATGCGATCGGCGTCATAGAGCAAAACGCCCATGTAACGGATACGCCCAACACAGGAATGTGCACAGGCAGGAGCCTGCCCCGTTTCCAGCCGTGGGAAACAGAGGATGCACTTTTCTGACTTGCCCGTGTTCCAGTTGTAATAGACCTTTTTGTAAGGGCAAGCAGCGACGCACATCCGCCAGGCGCGGCACTTGTTTTCATTGACCAGCACGATGCCATCTTCAGCGCGCTTGTAGATGGCGCCTGAAGGGCAGGCCGCCACGCAGGCAGGGTTGAGACAGTGGTTGCAAATGCGCGGCAGGTAGTTGAAGACCACGCGCTCTACTTCATCCAGGGCAGCTTTAACTTCAGCGGGCAGACTCTGGCGGTTGGGATCATTGCGGGCGTACAGGTTCGATCCGCCCAGATCGTCATCCCAGTTAGGGCCAGATTCGATGTAGAGCGGCTTGTTGGTCACCATCGAAACAGGGATGGCGGTTGGCTGGTCTTTGCCTTCGGGCGTGTTGAACAGGTCTTCGTAACGGAAAGTGAAGGGTTCGTAATAATCTTCCAAACTGGGCAGGTCGGGGTTGTAATACAGTTTCGCCAGCGCGCCTGTGCGCGTGTGCAGGCGCAGTTCCAGTTTGTTCTTCTCGCCGTAACCATCGGCCTTCTTGAATTTCCAGCCGCCTTTGAAGTGCTCCTGGTTTTCCCATTGGGTGGGATAGCCCGTTCCAGGGCGGGTCTCGACGTTATTCCACCACATGTATTCCGCCCCCTTACGATCCGTCCATAAATTTTTGCAGGCGATCGAACAGGTGTGGCAGCCGATACACTTATCCAGGTGAAAGAGCATGCTCATGTGTGCGCGTACGTTCATGGTTTAGGCCTCCTGTATCCGTCATTGCGAGAGCGTTCTCCCCGCAGCAATCTCCTTGTGCGAGGGGATTGCTTCGTCGGGAAAAACACCCTCCTCGCAATGACGCTAGAATTCTACTTTCTCCACTTTTCTCACGAACACATTCGTGTCGCGATTGACGCCCGTCGGGCCCCAATAATTGAAGGCATAGGTGAACTGGGCATAGCCCCCCGCCATCAATACGGGCTTGAGCCGGGCGCGGGTGATGGAATTGTTCATACCTGCCCGTTTGCCGCGCAGCGGTGAGATGGGAATCCCCACCGTTCGCTCGGTAGCGTGATAGACGAACACTGTGCCTTTGGGAATGCGCGCCGAGACATTACAACGCTGGACGAACACGCCGTTATCGTTGAACAATTCCACCCAGTCGTTGTCTTTGATCCCCAGCTCTTCGGCGTCTTTGTCATTGAGCCAGATGGGGTAATCGCCGCGCGAGAGCGTCATCATGCGATGATTCTCGGAATAGGTCGAATGGATACTCCACTTGCCGTGCGGGGTGATGTAGTTCATCAGCCGTCCCTGCGCCTCGGCTTCGGTCATTTGAGTCTCATCCAGCATCGTGTGGTCGGGGCGCGGCTTGTACGTGGGCAAATGTTCGCCCCATTGCAGGTACAATTCGTGATCGAGGTAGAAGTGTTGACGGCCGCTCAGCGTGCGCCAGGGGATCAGTTCCTCGACGTTGAGGGTGAAGGGCGAGTAGGCACGTCCTTTGTTGATATTGGCCGACCAGGTCGGGCTGGTCAGCAAGCGACGCGGTTGAGCGACAATATCTGCAAAGGAATATTTGACGGCGCGCGTCCCTTCAGCCAGATGGGTGAGCGGACGTCCCGTTTTGTGCTCCTCTTCCTCGAAGGCACGATAAGCCAGCTCGCCATTGGTGACAGGGTCGAGACGCAAAATCGTCTCTACCACGTGGATCGAATCCTCCAGGCTGGGATAGGTTCGCTCGCCCAGTTTGCGCCCCTGCTCGTGGACCAGCGCTTGATACTCATCGGCTACAGGAATTTTCAATCCATGCGCAGCCACGCCGCTTTCTTCTACCCCCGGGCCAAGACTGACCATGCGCTCGTAAAGCAAGGTGTAATCGCGCTCGACAATGCGGAATTTGGGCATAGTCTTACCGGGGATGGCTTCGCATTCGCCTGTTTTCCAATCGGCCACAGTGGACTGAGTGACCTCATCGGGCGTGTCGTGTTGCAGCGGAATCATGACCACGTCCCGTAGGGGTTGGGGCAAATGCACCTTTGCCAGTTCGCTCACCTTTTTGGCAATGGCTTTGTAAATATCCCAATCGCATTTCGACTCCCAGGCGGGCGGGACAGCAGCCTGCATGGGGTTGATGAAGGAATGCAAATCGGTGGAGTTCAGGTCAGTCTTTTCATACCAGGTAGCCGCGGGCAGGACAATGTCCGAATACAACGCCGAAGTATCCATGCGGAAGTTCAAATCCACTACCAGGTCGAGTTTGCCTGTTGGAGCCTCCTCGTGGAAGGTCACCTCGTTGACAAAGCCCTGCGCCATCTCATTGGCCACTTTGTTGGAGTGCGTGCCGAGATAATGTTTGAGCATGTACTCGTGTCCCTTCATGCTCGTGCCAATGGCGTTACCACGCCAGATGAACCAGACACGCGGCCAGTTTTCAGGCGCATCGGGGTCTTCGACGGCAAAGCGCAGCGCGCCGCTTCTGAGCTGAGAAACGATGTATTGGATGATCTCCGCTTCGCTCTTCGCCCCTGCTGCTTCGGCATCTTTCACAATTTCCAACGGACTCTTGTTGAACTGCGGGAAAAACGGCAGCGCCCCCTGACGCACAGCGCGTACCTGATAGTCAATCGTATGCTCTTTCTTCTTTTCGCCTGGCAGGGCGTCGTAGGCGGTAAAGCCGCGCTCATAACGCCACTGGTCGGTGTGGACGTAATGGAAAGAGGGTGTGTTCTGCTGACGCGGCGGCAATTTCCAATCGCCCGCAAACGCAATTGCGCCCCAGGAGGCCTGGTTGGCAAGTTTTTCCTGTCCCACGTAATGCGCCAGCCCGCCGCCGCTCACCCCCACCGAACCTGTCAACATCAAGGCAACGATAGCCGAGCGATACAGCAGGTTGTTGTGATACCAGTGATTGGCGCCCGCACCGATGATGACCAGGTTCTTGCCATGAGTCTTCTCAGCGTTGACCGCCCACTCGCGGGCATAACGGAGACACGTATCGCGGTGAATGCCGCTGAACTTCTCCTGCCAGGCCGGAGTGTAGCAGGCATCGTCATCGTAAGATTGGGGATACTCACCCCCCAGGCCGCGATCCACGCCGAACTGCGCCATGAGCAAATCGAAGACGGTGGTCACGGCGACCCTGCCGCGGCTGGTTTCAACGATTCGCACCGGGACCCCGCGGCGGGTGACCGCGCCCCCGGCAAAGTCATCGAATTCGACTTCTATCACCGCATCGTGCGTCTCGAGAAACGAGAGCTCAGGGTCCAGATCTTCATTGCTGACGCCATCTTTCATTTCGAGATTCCATTTGCCCTTTTCGGTTTGCCAGCGATAGCCAATTGTCCCTTTGGGCATGCGCGGCCGTCCCGAAGTTTTATCCCAGACGAGCAGTTTCCAATCACCGTTTTCCTGGTCGGCATAGGGCTGGAGCAGGTTAGCGCGTAGATATTTACCTGCCCTCACCCCCGCCCCCTCTCCTGCGGGGAGAGGGGAGATCTCCACCAGGAACGGCGAGTCGGTATATTTTTTGACGTAATCCAGGAAATACGGCACCTGCCGCTCGACGTAAAACTCCTTCAAAAGAACATGATTGACCGCCATCCAGAAGGCGGTATCCTGGCCAGGGTGAACGGGAATCCAGTAATCGGCGTATTTGGCAGCCTGCGAAAAGTCGGGCGAGAAGACAGTCAGTTTAGCGCCCGAATGCCGCACTTCGGAGATGAAGTGCGTGTCGGGTGTGCGCGTCATGTTGATGTTCGATCCCATGATGGCGATGAAACGGGCGTTATACCAGTCCGCCGATTCGTGCACGTCGGTCTGCTCGCCCCAAATTTCGGGGCTGGCCGGCGGCAGGTCGCAGTACCAGTCATAGAATGACATCGGTACACCGCCAAGCAAGGTCAAAAAGCGCGAACCTGCCGCGTAGGAGATCTGCGACATAGCCGGGATGGGCGAAAAACCGATGACACGATCTGGCCCATGTTGTTTGATGGTGTGAATGACCGAGGCTGCGATCATCTCCAGGGCTTCGTCCCAGGAGATGCGGCGAAAGCCGCCCTTGCCGCGCGCCTGCTGATAACGGGCGCGCTGCTCAGGGCTGTTGACAATGGACGCCCAGGCTTCGACGGGATCGCTAAATTTTTGGCGCGCCGCCCGCCACAGGTCCAGCAGCGCACCGCGCCCGTAGGGATATTTGACGCGGATCGGGCTGTAGAGATACCACGAGTACGAAATCCCGCGCTGGCAGCCGCGTGGTTCGTATGGCGGCAGTCCTTCTTCCAAAAGCGGGTAATCGGTGGCCTGCAATTCCCAGGTGACAATGCCATCTTTGACGAAGACCTCCCACGAACACGAACCCGTGCAGTTGACGCCATGCGTGGTGCGAACACGTTTATCGTGGGCAAAGCGGTTACGGTAGAATTCTTCCCATTTGCGCTCAATCGGTGCAGCGTATTCTTTCGTCCATTTTGCCATCGTTCTTCCTCCGTTTAGGGTTTCAGGTTACTCTCTGGCAAGCACGTTGCTGTGTCACTAAGAGGCGGCCGAAGCGGCCCCCTTATTTGCGCTGACGCCAGGAATCCGTTTCTCTCAGGATTGCAACAGAGCACTTTCATTTCGTTATCGGCTCAACGTGCTGACGTTGGCATCTGTTCTCGTTTAGAGTTTTCCATACCTGCGCAATCGCTGCGACAGGCTCAGGCTTTGACGCGGCCAGAACAGTGCCATGCCTGCCAGCAAAACAAGCGCCAGGCCAATGCCTGCGCCCAGAATAATTTGCAGATTTTGCTGCGTGCGCGGCTGACCGAATGTATCGGCGCGGGCGAAGAAGGCCAGCAAATCGGCCTGCTCACTGGTGGTCAACATTTTGTTGGCAAAAACGCCCTGCATGGTAGGGAAAGGCAGTGTGCCCAGGGCAGATGCCAATCCCTCGCGCCCATAGCGGGTATAAACATGGGTCAAATCCGGACCAAGTGCACCGCCACCCAGCAAGCCCACTCCTTCCACAGAGTGACAGGCCATGCAGTGCGTTCCGCCGTTGGTCAGCGAGATTTCACCTGTGAAAAGTTTTTGGCCATAATCAGGATCGCCGTTGAGGGCGGCAACCAGCGCCGACCCGCTGAGCGGCTGCCCTGCCGTTGGCGCCATTCCCTGGGCTGGTTGGGTGGGTGCCGTAGCGGGAGCAACCGTGCTTTGGAAATAAGCCAGCAAAGCAGCCACATCGGCATCGCTCAAAGCCAGATTGGGCATGGGCACATTATTGCTTTCGGCCAGCAACTGAACAGCAATGGCATCTTTTTCTGCCAGCATTTTGTCTGGTTCTTTTAGCCAACGCGTGAGCCAGGCGATGTCGCGCCGGGTGGTCACGCCCTGCAAATCGGGGCCGACCAGTTTTCCCCCACCAAGGGTATGACAGGCCGCGCATTTGGCCTTAAAAAGGGCTTCGCCATCCGCCGCGGTTTGCGTCAACGAAGCGGCCTGGGCCAGGGTGAAAGTCGCGGCCAGCAAAAAAAGCAACAGACCGAGACGCAGAAGGCTCTGCTTCAGCCAGGAGAGGAAAGGGGAATAAGATTTCGTCATCAAGTTCATCTCCTCAAAAGTAGTTTCTATTTCGCCACCTTATGCCGGCAGATTCCGAATAACCTCGAGTAAGTTGGCGCCGCGTGCCGGTAGCGCATGGGTGGAAAACACACGAAAAACATTCTCGTTCAGCCCAGCACGGATGAGGGGCAGTTCGGGGCAGTGCTCCAAGATCTCTGTCATGAGGCGAGCAATGGTTTCTTCGTGGGCTTCGTCGTCAGCAATCACCACCAGGCTGGGATGCACCGCGGCAATGTGGGCGCAATTTGCCTGTTCCAGATCCCAGGGGCCGAGCAGCTCCACCTCTTCAGAAGCGCGCAGGAGCGTTTCCATGCTTTCGCCGAAGAGGTGTTGGGAACAAATCAGCAGGACGCGATGCTTTGACATGGCCTTCTCAGGTGGGCGCGATACGATTTCTGGCGCCGTTTTCAAGGTTACTGGAAAACGCGGCGCAATAGAATCCCTCTCCTTCCCGCGCCAGGAATGAAAAAAGAGTGACCCTCAGGTCACTCTTTTGGCAAAAGAATTAGTTCCAACTACACCAACCCTTTGTGCCTTGCCACTTTTGCAGCCTCACGCCGCGTGCGAACATGCAACTTCGCCAGGATATTCCGCATGTGCGTTTTGACCGTGTTCAGGCTGATGTTCAGGGCGGCGGCAATTTCTTTATCTGTGGCTCCCTGGGCCGCGTGGATCAACACCTGCTGTTCGCGCTCGGTCAGGCCGCTATCATCTTCCGGCGCAGAAAGGCCGCCTGCGCTCAAACGACGGAATTCAGCCAGCACTCGCGCCGCCAGCATAGCGGAAAGAGCCGCCTCGCCGCGCAGCGCGCCACGCAGCATCGCCAGCATTTCCTGTGAACGAATGTCTTTGAGCAGGTAACCCTGCGCCCCATTTTTGAGCGCCTGGAACAATTTTTCGTCGTCATCGCGCACGGTCAACACGACGATAATGGTCTCTGGCAAGGCCTGCTTGATCTGGCGAGTAGCCTCCAGCCCATCCATGCCCGGCATTTGCACATCCATCAGAATCAGATCTGGCTTGAGTTCCTGGGCTTTGACCAGGGCTTCCAGCCCATCGCTGGCTTCGCCGACCACCTCCATATCGGGTTGGGCGGTGATGATGCCTGCCAATCCTTCGCGAAAGAGGGCGTGGTCATCGGCCAGGAGAACGCGCACGCGGCTCATTGATTCTCTCCATCGGAGAAGTTCAGCCTGACTCGCGTGCCCTTCCCCGGCGCCGACTCGACTTCCAACTGCCCGCCGATGTGCGCCGCCCGTGCCCGCATGATTTGCAAGCCAAAATGTCCGCTCGCTGTGGCTTGCGAGGGGTCGAATCCCTGCCCATCATCCTCGATAAGGATAGAAAACCGATCCCTTTCCTGCCCCAACTGCATCGTCACTCGTTGTGCCTGGGCATGATGGGCGATGTTGTTCAGTGCCTCGCGAGCGATATTCAACACCTGTTCAGCAGTTTGTGGCGAACATTTGGGCCCGAACCCGGCCTCCATCTGCCAGGCTACTTTCAGATCATGTTCGGCGGCGAATTCTTCCACCATCTCGCGCAGACGGCTGGACAAATCTTGGGCGGGGGGAGTCTCATCCATCAGGCTGTTGATGGCGCGGCGCACCTCGCGGGTGGCTTTGCCAATTGTCTCACGGGCCTTGTACAGACGTTCCAGGGCAGCTTCATCCTGGCCTTCCGCCAAAAACTCCACTATTTGGTCGGTCATCAAGCCAAGATAGCTGAGGGTTTGTCCCAGCCCATCGTGCATCTCGGCAGCCAGGCGGCGACGCTCCTCCAGCGTGGCCACCCGTTCAACCTGTGCATACAGGCGGGCGTTTTCTAGCGCAATGGCAGCCACGTTAGCCAGTTTAGTGAGCATACTGGCTGCGTCCTCTGCAAACTGGCGCGGTGCGGCGCTGCCCACACACAACGCGCCGATGACATGTTCACCCACCCGCAACGGCGCGGCCAGATGACTGGTACGGTAGGGATCATTTAACATCCGGCACCCGCCGCGACAGGTATCCAGACCACAAGGTAAGGCATGGTCGCTTTGTAAGACGTTTTCCACCAATTCGTCATCGATCGCCACCACCGGGGTATGAATGGCCTGTTGTGGCCCGCTTAAGGCTTGCAATTTCAGCCAGTGCCGCTCTTCATCCACCAGGCACAGCGAAGCCACCTCGCCGCCCAGCAAGAGGCGCGCTTTCTCAGTCACAGAGTTCAATACCTGTTGAAGCTCAAGGCGGGAGGAAATTTCGCGACTGACTTCGTTGAGCATCTCTAATTCATGGGTACGCCGGGCCACGCGTTCTTCAAGACTTTCGTTCAGGGAGATCAATTCCTGACGAGAAGAGCGCAGACTCAAGCGCATGGTATCAAACGCTTCTGCCAACACTCGCATCTCTGCCGGACCCTCGGCGCGCACCTCGTTTTCCAGGTCGTTCTGGCCCAAACGGGCAGCTGCCGCCACCAGCCGCTGGAGCGGCTGCAATACCGATTGACGGGTGATCGTCACACCAAGTCCCAGCAGTGCCAGGGCACTCAGTAAAAAAACGATTTGAATCAGGCGCAGGCGGTTAACTTTGGCGGTAGAGGTGGCCTCATATAGTCGTACGACCGTATCGGCTTGCTGCACCAGCGCCGAAGATCGTTGTTGAACGGTTTGCAGGAGGGGGAGAAATTCAGGAGATTGGGGCGAAGTATTTTGCAGGGTATCCAGCAGTAAGCGGTATTCGTTCCAGGCGAGGGAAACCTGATTCAGCGCCGCGCCCACCTGCGGGTTCCGCGGGAGCGGAAGGGTGACCTCGCCAGAAGGTGGGTAGGGGGCCGGTCCGCCCTGCCGCAGCGCTTGCAGGGTTTGGGCAAACATCTTTTCACTTTCCTGCAAAGCGGTATTGACGGTATCTTCACCGGCCCCGGCTTCAAAGGCCAATCTTCCCATTTGTTGAATGAGCATGCGTTGCCGCCCAGCCAGGTTGATGATCAAGGCGTCTTGCCGTTGGGTCTCCAGGCCAAAGTAGGTCGCCCCCACGGAGACCAGGACAAGCAGGGCAAAGGCGACAAATAGAAGAGTAAATCTTCCTTGCAGGCTCTCAGGCATTTTTAGATGTGAATGGCAGCACCTTCCGCAGCATGAGCGGCTTCCATCAGGACTTCGCTCAGGGTGGGGTGGGCATGCACGTTGCGGGCGATTTCGTGCGGGGTAAGTTCCATCATGTGCGCCAGGGTAAGTTCGGGCAGCAATTCAGTGACTTCGGGGCCGATCATGTGGGCACCCAGGATTTCGCCGTATTTTTCGTCCACCACAAGTTTGACGAATCCGGCGTAATCGCCCAGGCCGAGGGCCTTGCCGTTCGCCTGGAAGGGGAAGCGCCCGATCTTGACAGTGTAGCCGCGTTCCTTCGCCTGTGCCTCGGTGAGGCCAAACGAGGCAATTTGCGGCTGACAGTAGGTGGCACGCGGCATCATTTCGTAATCGAGGGTTACTGTTTCGACGCCGGCGATGTTTTCGGCAGCGATAATGCCCATGGCCGAGCCAACGTGGGCCAGCATGAGTTTACCGGTCACATCACCGATGGCATAGATGTTCGGCACGCTGGTTTGCATCTTCTCGTTGATCTCGACAAAGCCGCGCTCATTGATTTTAACGCCAATTTCTTCCAGCCCCAGGCCTTTGGAATTCGGGCGAAAGCCAATGGCAACCAGAGCCTGTTCTGCCTCGAGGGCAGTTTGTTGGCCATTGGCAGAGACCGTTACTTTGACGCCGCTGGCGGTGGCTTCCACAGATTCCACTTTGTGGCCGGTGAGCGCTTTGATGCCGCGCTTTTTGAATTCTTTCTCCAGTTCTTTGGAGATTTCTTCGTCTTCAAGGGGCACCAGCCGCGGGAGCATTTCGACGATGGTAACTTCCACGCCATAGGAATTCCACACGGTGGCAAATTCCACGCCGATCGCACCCGACCCGATGATGATGACCGATTGCGGCAGTTTTTCCTGCAAAATGGCTTCCAGGTAGGTGAGGACTTTTTCGCCGTCCACTTTCCAGCCGGCAGGTACCATGGGGCTGGCGCCGGTGGCGACGATCATGTTGCGTGCGTTCAGTTCGGTGACCTTGCCGTCTTTATCGGTCACGGTGATCGTCTCTTTGTTTTTGAATTTCGCTTCGCCCATGAAGACGGCAATGTTGTTCTTGCGCATCAGGAAACCCACGCCTTTGGTCAGGCGATCCGAGTTCTGACGCGAGCGTTTGACCGCCACGCTGTAATCAAGCTTCAGGTTCTCGAAGGAGAAGCCAAAATCTTTGGCGCGCTCGCGTAGAATGTGAGCGACTTCGGCATTTTTGAGCAATGATTTGGACGGAATGCAACCCACATTGAGGCACACGCCGCCCAGCCATTGCTTGTCCACGATAGCGGTTTTTTGACCCAATTGCGCGGCGCGGATGGCGGCCACATATCCCGCCGGCCCGGCGCCGATGACAACGACATCAAAATTTTCAGGCATATTTAACTCCGTTCAAAAGTAGTCTAAATTCATTTTACCCTACGAATAGTAACACCCAGAAAGAAACGGCAGCCTTCACCAATAAAATTCAAACAATCACTGCTATGCATCGAATTCCACCAGGGACATAAATGAGGGCAAAAGGTAGGCCCAAAAACAAAATCGAGGTGGTTTACGCCCAATTCTCCAGCGTCTCTTTGACCTTTGCCAGGAACCAATCCGCCGAGGCGCCATCCAGGATGCGATGATCGAACACAAACGAGAGGTACACCATTGGGCGAATGGCCATGGCATCCTGACCACGGCTATCCGTGATGACCACCACTCGTTTTTGCATCGCGCCAACTCCCAGGATGCCGCACTGCGGCTGATTGATGACAGGGAAGGCGAACAGTGAGCCGCTGATGCCGTGATTGGTCAGGGTAAACGTGCCGCCTTTGACCTCCTCGGGCTGGAGTTTCTTCGCCCGGGCGCGGCTGGCCAGGTCGTTGACTGCCCGCGCCATCCCCAGCAGCGAAAGCGTATCGGCATGTTTGATAACCGGCACGATCAGCCCTTCCTCTCCCAGCGAAGTCGCCATGCCAATGTTGATGTCTTTGTGAATGAGCAGGCCTTCCTCCGTCCAGGAGGAATTCACCATCGGGTACGCCTTGAGCCCGGCAACAATGGCCATCATGAAATAAGCCGTGAAGGTGAGATTAACCCCGTCGCGCTCAAAGGCGGCCTTATTTTCGGCGCGGTGACGCACCACATTGGACATATCCGCTTCCATCACGGTAAGCACATGTGGCGAAGTGTGTTTGCTCATCACCATGTGCTCGGCAATCTGTTTTCGGATCAGGCTGTGTTTGATCAGCTGATCGCCCGCCGAGACAATCTTGGCTGCGGTGACAGGTTGCGGTTTCGGCGTTGGCGGGAGGACCTGCGCCGCGGCCTGGCGACTTTCGATGTAGTTCAAGACATCATTTTTGGTGATTCGCCCCCCCAGGCCGGTGCCACGCACCTGGGAAAGATCAACCCCGTGCTCGGCAGCGATGCGCGCCACGACCGGCGAAATAAAACCCAGATCCGCTGGCGCAGACGCGGCAACGGGAGCGGGCTTTGCTCCCCTCGCAGGAAACTCGCCTTTCGCTTCCTTTGGGGGTGGAGCAACTGGCGTTTTTTCGTCTTCCATTTGTTCGCCAGGTTGACCGATCACCGCCAGCAATTCCCCCACTTTTGCCGGCCTGCCTTCGGGCAATTCGATTTTGAGCAACACCCCCGAGGCCGGAGCAGGGATTTCGGTATCCACCTTGTCGGTGTTTACCTCAAGCAAGGGCTCCAGTTCTTGAACGGGTTCACCTTCTTTTTTGAGCCATTTGGTAATGGTAACTTCTTCTACGCCTTCACCCAGACGAGGGACAAATACTTTGGTTGCCATAAATTCTCCTTATTTGCCACAGAGGCGTGGAGGAGGTAGAACTTTCTCCACCGTTATTTAATCGCTGGAAACCTTTCAGGCTCCACTTCGTGCATCATCTCATACACGGCGTCGAAGATCGTCTCGGCATTGGGCTTGGACCAGTAATCGCCATCCGAGCCATAAGCCGGGCGATGCTCCGCGCCGGGCAGAGTACGCGGCGGAGAATCCAGCCAGTAGTAGCCGCCCTGTCGCTCAATGACCTGCTCCAGCATATAAGCCGTGGTTCCGCCGGGCACATCTTCATCCACAAACAAAATGCGGTTGGTCTTTTTCAACGATTCAACGATCTTGCCGTGAATATCGAAGGGCAGAAGAGACTGTACATCAATGACTTCCGCCTCAATGCCCACCTTGCTCAACTTCTCGGCAGCATCCAGGGCAATGCGGCAACAGGCCCCATAGGTGACAATGGTAACATCACGGCCCTGGCGCAACGTTTCTGGCACGCCCAAAGGCACGGTGAACTCAGCGAGATTATCGGGCAAGCGCTCTTTCAGGCGATAGCCGTTCAACACTTCCACCACAATGGCCGGTTCATCGGCCTGAAGCAGCGTGTTGTAGAAGCCCGCGGCGCGAGTCATATCGCGGGGCACCAGCACATACATCCCGCGCACCAGGTGAATGATGCCAGCCATGAGCGAGCCAGAATGCCACACCCCCTCCAGGCGATGCCCGCGCGTGCGCACAATCACCGGCGCAGCCTGCCCGCCCGCAGTGCGCCAGCGCAACGTCGCCAGATCATCGCTCATCAGCTGAAGAGCATAGAGCAAATAATCCAGGTACTGAATCTCACACAAAGGTCGCAGGCCCCGCATGGCCATCCCAATCGCCTGCCCCACGATCGTCGCTTCGCGAATACCGGTATCGGTCACTCGCCATGCGCCATATTTTTCCTGCATCCCCCTGAAGCCCTGATTGACATCCCCCAGTCGCCCCACATCTTCCCCAAATGCAATCAGGCGCGGCTCTCGAGCCAGCAGGGCATCGAAAGCGGCATTGAGAATCTCAAATCCTGCCACCGTTGGCGAATCGGCCGAATAAACCGGCTTGACCTCCGGCACATTCAGCGCCCGCTTACTGTAAAGATGCGAGCCGTATCGCTCCAGGTTAATGGCATCCTGCTCATTCTTCCACTGGATCAGGATCTGTTTGGCGGGGTGCGCCTCCGTGCGCAGGAGGCGCAAAGCCTCATGAGCCGCGCTGTGAATATCCCGCCTCGTCACTGACGGCAGGCTGGCCAGCCGCCCCCGAATTTGATTCAACTCTGAGGCGCGACTCGATGTTGCCGCGATCTCATCCAGCATGTCCATCACCTGGGCACGCTCCTCCAGAATGGGGTTCAAATACGCTTCCCAGGCCATCTTGCGGATTCCCTCGACGAGTTCGTAATCCTCTTTTTCGAGGGCGACCAGCTCAGGGTCCGAAATGATGCGGTTTTCGATCATCCAGGCGCGCATCCGCTTGAGGCAATCGTATTCTTCTTCCCACTTCAACCGTTCGGGGGACTTGTAGCGCTCATGGCTGCCACTGGTGGAATGCCCCTGCGGTTGAGTGACCTCAATGACATGCACCAGGGCGGGGATGTGATACTGGCGGGCAATTTCGGCGGCTGTCTGATAAGTTTCGATCAACGCCGGATAATCCCAGCCGCGCACGGTATAGAGGTCGTAACCGCGATCGCATTCTTCCGCCGGGCAGGGTTCGCGCTGAAAGCCTTTGAGAATGGCACCGATGTTTTCTTTCACCATCTGAAATTGATTGGGGACAGAGATACCATAGCCATCATCGTAAATGGTGATAATCGCCGGAGCATGTAAAACGCCAATGGCATTCACACTTTCCCAAAACAAGCCCTCCGCAGTGGAGGCATTCCCGATGCTGGCAAAAACGACCTCATCCCCATTCCGAGAGAATTGGATGAACGGCTTGAGCGAATCGAGCTGACGATAAAGTACAGAGGCGTATGCCAGCCCCACCGAACGGGGCATTTGTGTGCCGGTAGGCGAAACATCACTGGCAATGTTGTACATTTCTGTCTGGTTGCGCCAGGAGCCATCAGGGTTGAGGTAGCGCGAGCCGAAATGAGCATTCATCATCCGACCCGCTGAGGCGGGATCATGATTCACGTCGGCATCCGCATACAGCTGGGCAAAAAATTCCTGGATACTTGCCGCACCGAGGGCAAACATCCAGGTCTGATCGCGGTAGTAGCCAGAGCGCCAATCTCCTTTACGGAAGGCTCGGGCGATGGCGATATTGGCCAGCTCCTTGCCATCGCCAAAGATACCGAATTTGGCCTTCCCGCTCAGGACTTCGCGCCGCCCAATGAGCGAAGCCTGGCGAGATTGATAAGCAATGCGGTAATCTTTAATAATCTCCTCAGGAGGCAAGGGAAGGGGCACAACATGCTTGCTTTTAGACATGGATTTCTCCGTTTTTAGAGTGGGTCAGTCTGATTATAACGGAACTTCGGCTTGCTGAATTTGAAAAAAGCAGCAGCGGCAAGGGAGTTACTTCAGGCTATAATTTTGCGTATGAACTTCCCGCATACCTCCACCGATAATGTCTTGAAAATTTTGCTCGCTCTGAGTCAGTATCCCATTTTGAGCGGACGAATCCGCTCACGGATGAGAAAGGAGCTATTCACCCGCGGCATTATTTCCAAAGAAGCCTTCGACGAGGAGGCGCGACAAAAAGCGATCGAATCGCAACAACGCGAGGGATTGCACGATCCCTACGTGGAAGAAAAGGCCGACGTGTGGGAAACACGCCTGGCGCGGGTGCGCGATTCGCTCACTGATTTTTACTTTGCAAACAACCTGCCTTACTCTGAATTTGAGAAGATCGTCCGCCAGGTATTGACCGAGCGCGGCAGTACTTCAGAGTTCATCTGGTTCAACCCGGAACTAGCCCCGCAAGACCTGATCTTTGAGCAGGCCGAAATGATCGAGGCCATGCCACCCGCCGAGCGCCAAAAGTATGAGCCACGGTTGCAAGAGCTGAAAGTGGTGCTCATCCGCACGATGATCAGTGACCAGCTGAAATACATCAAGATGGCACGGCACTGGTTCACGATGGAAGACTTCAAAGAAATTCGCACCCGCAAAATTGGCGGCGGAAAGATCGGCGGGAAAGCAGCCGGTATGTTGCTGGCCTATCGCATTCTCAAAGAGGTTGCTCCCCCCCAAATCCGCGAGCGCTTCCGCATCCCGGTCTCTTATTATCTCGGCTCGGATGTATTCTACAACTTCATGTCCCTCAACGGTTTAATGCACTGGAACGACCAGAAATACAAAACCGAAGAGCAAATGCGGGCCGAGTATCCGATTTTGCGTGAAGAATTCGAAAAAGGGCATTTCCCCCTTGAAATCCTGGAACGTCTCGAAGAGATCATTGAGCAGGCCGGGAAAACCCCGCTGATTGTGCGTTCCTCCAGTTTGTTGGAGGACAACTTTGGCACCTCGTTTGCCGGGAAATACGAAAGCATCTTTTTACCCAATCAAGGTAGCCTGGAAGAAAATCTCAGCGCTCTGACCCTGGCCATTGCCCGCGTCTATGCCAGCGTGTTGGCGCCAGATGCG
Source organism: Anaerolineales bacterium (assembly GCA_034433385.1). Taxonomy (GTDB): domain Bacteria; phylum Chloroflexota; class Anaerolineae; order Anaerolineales; family Villigracilaceae; genus DAOUAN01. The sequence goes on from DAOUAN010000137.1 coordinate 48,805, forward strand.
TTACTCTACCGTCACATCAAAGACCTGGCAGATTATGACGAACGCATCGGCATTCTGATTCAGTTTGTAGAAGGCGAGCCCTGGGGACACTACTACCTTCCCCATGCCGCCGGCGTCGCCTTCAGCCGCAATCTGTATCGCTGGTCGCCTCAAATCAAACAGGAAGATGGCTTTTTGCGCCTGGTTTGGGGGCTGGGCACGCGCGCTGTCGAAATGGTCGCCGATGACTATCCGCGGCTGGTGGCGCTCAGTCACCCGTATCTCGTCCCCTCGCAGGATATTCGCTCGCGACGGAGGTATTCGCAGCAATACGTGGATGCCATTGACCTGGAAAACAATCAATTCGCCACCGTAGCCGTGCGGGACCTGATCCGGGCCACCTACCCGCCAGTACGCTACATTGCCCAGGTTGAAGAGGACGGTTACCTGGTTCCCATCCGCTCCCGCATGGCCCCAGCAGAAAAAATGCTCCTGACCTTCGAGGGCCTGCTCACCCACACCCCCTTTGCCGAGACCATGCGCGAGGCGCTCAAACTGCTCGAAACTCATTACGGCGTCCCTGTGGATACCGAATTTACGGTTCAACTTCTTCAGCCAGAAGAGGCGCGCTCCGACATTCGCATCACCCTGCTACAATGCCGCCCCCAAAGCCATATTCAAGAGGCGGGCGAGGTCACCATCCCGGCTGAATTGCCTGTGGAAGACATCATCTTTTCCACCCACCGCATGGTGCCTCAAGGTGTTGTGCAGAATATCCGCTATGTGCTCTTCGTGCCGGCGGAGGGCTATTTCCGCCTCGCATCGCAAACCGAACGCATCGCCCTGGAACGCGCCATTGGACAGGTTAACCAGGCGTTGAAAGAGGAAACCTTCATCGCCGTTGGCCCGGGTCGCTGGGGCACATCCACACCCGACCTGGGAGTACACATCGCCTACAGTGACATTTACAACGCCAGTGCCCTGGTCGAGCTGACTGGTGAGGCCATCGGCGCTTCCCCCGAACCTTCTTTTGGAACCCATTTCTTTCAGGACTTGATGGAAGCCGGCATTTACCCGCTGGCCGTTTTCCTCGATGATCCCGACACCCTCTTCAACCGCCCCTTCTTCTACAACACCCCGAATCGTCTCACAGAGTTCATCCGCGTGGAAAATCCGGCCGTTCTCGCCTCGCTACGCCTGATTGCCGTCGCCGATTATCGTCCGGCCCACCACATCGATCTAATCATGGATTCGCAAAAAAGCCGGGCGGTCGCGTTTTTAGCCAAAGACGAAAATCCTGCTTGACTCCCCTTCCTCCGCCGCGTATAATCCACTTATCTCCAGGAGGAGTAAGCGCACAGCAGCCTGACAGAGAAGGAGACAAACGGTGGAAGTCTCCACAGGAAAAGCAGCGCCGAAGTCGCCTGGAGCATGTGACGAAGAAAATCGGCGTTCAGCAACTGAACCTGATGAGTAGACCGTCACGGGAGCGCCCGTTAGCGCGCAGGCTGATGAACACGTCAGCCACAGAGAGCAGTCATTGGACTGAATTGAGGTGGTACCGCGGAGCACACGCTTCGTCCTCATAGAGGCGAAGCGTATTTTATTTTTCACAAGACCTCATTCGACGCAAAACAAAACTCGAGGAGAACCACAAATGACCAAACACGAATTACCCAAAGCCTACGACTTCAAAGCCACCGAACAGCGCATTTACGCCATGTGGGAGACAGCCGGCTACTTCAAACCCTGGAACGACCCCAACAAACCTGGCTTCAACCCCAACATCAAGCCATTCGTCATCTCCATCCCCCCACCCAACGTCACCGGCGAACTCCATCTCGGTCATGCCATGTTCGTCTCGGTTGAAGACCTGATGATCCGCTACCACCGCATGAAAGGCATCCCCACGCTCTGGGTACCCGGCACCGATCACGCCGGAATCGCCACCCAACTGATGGTCGAGCGGCATCTTCAAAAGACCGAAAACATCACCCGCGAGCAGCTCGGGCGCGAGGAATTCATTAAACGCGTCTGGCAATGGAAAGAAAAATATGGCAACCTGATCACCACCCAGATTCGGCGATTAGGCGCCTCCTGCGATTGGTCGCGCGAGCGTTTCACCCTGGACCCGGGGCTGAGTCGCGCCGTACGCGAGGCCTTTGTCCGCCTCTATGAAAAGGGATTGATCTACCGCGGCCCGCGCCTGATCAACTGGTCCCCCGGCCTGAAAACCGCCGTCTCCGACCTGGAGGTGGAATACGAGGAAGAAGAGGCAACCCTGTACTATTTCAAGTACATGATTAAGCCGGATTCTTCCGAAGCCTCGGAAACTTCGGAAGTCTATATCCCTGTTGCCACCATCCGGCCGGAGACCATCCTGGGCGACACCGCCGTGGCCGTGCACCCTGAAGACGAGCGTTATCAGAAATACATCGGCAAAACCGCGATCGTGCCCATCTTGGGGCGAGAAATCCCTGTCATCGCCGATGAATACGTCAGCCGCGAGTTCGGCACCGGCGCGCTGAAAATCACCCCCGGTCATGACCCGAACGACTACGAGATCGCCCAACGCCACGGTCTGCCGATCATCTCAATCCTCGACGAGGCGGCGCGAATCAACGAAAACGGCGGCCCGTATCAAGGTCTGGACCGATTCGTCTGCCGCGAGAAACTATGGGCCGACATGCAAGCCGCCGGCCTGACCCTCAAGACCGAACCCTACCGCACTTCCATCCCGCGCTCCCAGCGTGGCGGCGAGATCGTCGAGCCGATGATCTCCGAGCAGTGGTTCGTCCGCATCGAACCGTTGGCAAAAGCCGCCCTCGAGGCGGTGCGCGATGGCCGCATCCGCATCGTGCCAGAGCGCTTTGAGAAAATCTACTTCAACTGGCTGGAAAACATCAAAGATTGGTGTATCAGCCGCCAGTTGTGGTGGGGACATCGCATCCCGGTGTGGTATTGCCCCGAAGGGCATATGACGGTGGCCCGCGAAGACCCCACCCATTGTTCCACCTGCGGCTCGCCCAATTTGACCCAAGACCCCGACGTGCTGGATACCTGGTTCTCCTCCGGGTTGTGGCCTTTCTCCACCCTCGGCTGGCCCGAAGAAACACCCGATTACAGCTATTTCTATCCCACCTCCTACATGGAAACCGGCTACGACATCCTGTTCTTCTGGGTCGCGCGCATGATCATGATGGGCCTGGAGTTTACCGGCGAGGCGCCCTTCCACACCGTTTACCTGCACGGCCTGGTGCGCGATGAGCACGGGCAAAAAATGTCCAAAACCAAAGGCAACGTGATTGACCCCTTGATCGTGATGGACGAGTTCGGCACCGATGCCCTGCGCTTCACCTTGCTGGTCGGCTCCACGCCAGGCAACGACATGAACCTCTCGGTGAAAAAAGTAGAGGCCAACCGCAACTTTGCCAATAAGATATGGAATGCAGGGAGGTTTGTGATTTCGGCAATTGGCACATTGGGAGATGGCAACTCGGTAAATCGGGAGTCGGGAACTGGCGACCAACCCACCAATTTCCCAGGTACCAATTTCCCAGATACCAATTTACCAGATACCAATATCCCAGATACCAATTTCCCGCTCTACACCCTCGCCGACTCGTGGATTTGGGCGCGCCTGCAAGCCACCATTCGCGATGTAGAACGCCTCTTCCAGACTTTCCAGTATGGCCAGGCAGGTCAGCTGATCTACGATTTCTTCTGGAGCGAATTCGCCGACTGGTATGTAGAAATTGCCAAAGGGCAGCTGGCGCAGGGCGGACAGCGCGCCGTGCTAACCGCTCAAACACTGGTGCAGGTCTTCGACATGATTCTGCGCATGTTGCATCCCTTCACCCCCTTTGTGACCGAAGAAGTGTGGGGACACCTGCGCCAGGCGGTCAAGGAAAACAGCCTGTTATCCCCCCTCGCCAAAGACTGGCCCGAAGCCCTCATCATCGCCCGCTGGCCTGAGCCGCGCCAACCCGAAGGTTGGGAAGAAGAAAAGATCGCAAACTTTACATTGATTCAGGAAATCATCCGCGCCATCCGCAACCTGCGCGCCGAAAAGAACATCCCCCTTTCGAAGAAACTGCCCGCCACATTGCTGGGAGGAGCGAAGACCGATTTACTCCACCAACAAGCGCCCGTCATCGCCTCGCTGGCCGGACTGGAGGCGGGGCAGCTGACCATTCAGGAATCCCTGGCCGAAAAGCCGCAAAACGCTGCCATTCTGGTCGTCGGGCCGGTAGAAATCTACCTGCCGCTGGCCGGAATGGTGGATGAAAACGCCGAACGAGCACGCCTGCAAAAAGAACTGAGCGAAGTGGAAGCACAAATTTCCCGCCTGGAGAAGTTACTCGCCAGCGACTTCGCTCGCAAGGCGCCCCCCGCCATCGTCCAAAAAGAGCGTGAAAAGTTGCAAGGTTTTCTGGAAACCGCAGAAAAAATCCGCGAAAAACTGGGGTAACGCGGGCAACGGAACAGACTTCCGAAGTCTATAAGACTTCGGAAGTCTGTTTAAAGAGCCTGCCTAACCGAGTGTCTCCTCGCCAGGGCGGACAAGGAAAAACGCAAGAGCGCCGACGAGGGGAATGAGCAAAATGATCAACGTCCACAACGCCTTGGCCGTTGAAGGCATTTTCAAGTCGCGCAATCTGAAAAGAGCAAAGAACGCCACAATCAACCAGCCAAACAAAATCAGCAGATTGATGATTTGAACAAAAAAGAACGCGCCGCCGAAATCAAACTCCATTTTAGACCTCCTGAAAAGGATTTTTGGTTTCTCTGCCGCTCTGTTGCACAGAGCCAATTCTTTTTCATCCCTGTCATGGCGAGCCGCTGAAAGCGGCGCAGCAATCACGTTTTTGCAGGTAATTTGAGATGGCTTCGGCGGAAGAACGCCGTCTCGCCATGACAACCCAATTCGGGCGAATTTTTAGATGGATTTTATCCCGAATTGACTTTTTTTATGAATGATAGCCTCACTGCGCCGTATTGCCCCCATCCACCAGCAACAAATGCCCGGTCACAAACGAGGAATCATCCGAGGCCAGGAACAAAACCGCCCGGGCAATCTCCTCCGGCTTGCCAAAGCGCCCCATGGGAATATAAGCGCTGGCCTCGCGCATTGCCTCTTCCAGCGTCACCGGGTCTGAGTGCTCAAAATAGCCCCTCTCCAGCCAACGTTCCACAAACGTATCTCCGGGGCAAACCGCATTCACCCGAATTCCATCGCGGGCAAAATCCAGCGCCATAGATTTCGTCATCATCCCCACCGCCCCCTTGCTGGCAATGTACGGAAACGCATCTCTTCCGGCCACCACCGACCAATCCGAACCGTTGTTGACAATCACCCCACCGCCCTGTCGCTTCATGTGCGGAATGACCAACTGACACATCCGCCACACCGCCGTCACATTGATCTCCAGCGTGGCCCGCCAGATCTCCTCCGACATCGTCTCCGCCGTGCCACTGGTAACAATGCCGGCATTGTTAAATAAAATATCAATGCGACCAAACTCCCTCAAAGCAACCTCCACCACCCTTTGACAATCCTCTGCCCGGGTGTGATCCGCCTCCACAAACACGCAGCGGACTCCCCTCTGGCGGCATTCCGTTTCGACGCGTTGGCCCAAATCCACGCGGCGCCCCGTCAAAACGAGATCGGCCCCCTCCTCGGCGAACAGAAGCGCTGTAGCCTTGCCAATCCCGGAGGTCGCCCCGGTGATGATGGCCGTCTTGCCAGTCAGTTTACCCATATTCACCTCCTGAGTTTCACACCGTCAACAAAACAATGGCACCCAACGCAAACAAAACCCCCAGGGACTGCCCCCGGCTGAGTTTCTCCTTCAAAAGCAGCCAGGCCAGCAACACCGTTGAAGCCGGATAAAGCGAACCCAACACCGCGGCCACATCCATGCGACCAAAATGAGCCGCTAGAATGTAAAACACATTCCCGCCCACATCCAGCACCCCACCCAAAACCGCAAGCGGCCAGATGCTCCGCTCCGGCAAAGGGGAACCGCCCACCACACCCACATAAGCGAGCATGATCAACGTGCCGGTCAGGCGCGCCGCCACCAACGGCCAGAAAAAGGCCTGTTGCGTTGCCTGATGAATCAGCACAAAATACAACCCAAAGAACAAACCCGCCAGAAATGGCCAACGTAACTGATGAAAGTCAATTCGCCACTGAGATTGATCCCCCGTTTGAGAGATCGCCCAAATGGCTACCAGCGCCAGCCCAAAGCCCGAAAAAGTAACCAGATCGGGAAAACCCTGGCTGAACACGCCAACCATCACCGGCACAATGGCCGCCAGCAACGCCGAAACCGGCGCAGCAAGAGACATTTGCCCCTCTGCCAGGGCGCGATACAAAATAAGCAAACCAAAGGTCCCCAACGCACTGGAAAATGCGCTCCACAGCCAGGCCGGCAAAGAGGGGATTGGCTCACCAACCAACAAGGTGATGACGAACAAGGGAACCAACCCCCCAATTTCTGCCAGAAAGAGCACCTGATAAGGGCGAGACCGCTTGCTGGCCAGCCCACCGGCAAAATCTGCTGCGCCCCAGCTCAGCGCCGAGGCCAGCCCCAGGAGAACCGCGAACATGCCTACACCTTCCCTGCTGCTCTGGCGCGTTCCAACACCTTTTGAGCATTTTTGAGCAACGGCATGTCAATCATCTTGCCATCCAGGGCATAAGCCCCCCTGCCCTCCCGCTGACTGGCCTCAAAGGTCTCCACAATGCGTTGAGCATAGGCAATCGCCTCCGCTGAGGGCGTGAAAGCCTCTTGCACCGGTTCAACCTGCGCCGGGTGGATAATTTGCTTGCCGCTAAAACCCAAACGCGCACCAAATTCAGCCTCCGCGCGCAAAGCCTCCAGGTTTTTGAAATCAATTGTGACAATATCAATGGCCTGCAAGTCAAAAGCGGCACAAGCCACTACCACCGCCTCCCGCGCATAGAGCAACTCAATCGCTTCGGGTGTGCGCGTTGCTCCAATGGAAGCCGCAAAATCCTCGCCACCAAAAATGATAGCATCCAGGCGGGGATGCGCGGCGATCTCTTTGAGATTCAAAATTCCTCGCGCTGTCTCCACCCCGATCAAAATGCGAATGGATTGGAGCGGCCAACCATACTTCAACTCCGCCGCCTCAATGATCTGACTGGCCCATTCAATTTGGGCATACTCTTCCACCTTCGGGATCACAATACCATCGGGGCGGTAAGGCAACACGGCCTGAAGGTCGTCGTTTTCCCAACCTGAACCAACGGCATTAATGCGCGCCAGTTTTTCGCTTTTGCCAAAATCCAGTTCCTGTAAGGCGCGGGCAATGGTGCTGCGCGCCTCCGCCTTGCGGCTGATCGCCACGCCATCTTCCATGTCCATGCAAATACAATCTACGCCGAGTGTGATGGCCTTGGTGATCTTTTTCCAGTCATCCCCTGGCATATACAATAAGGCTCTTCGCGAATGCATATTTCTCCTTACTCACTTTGCGGACGCTTCAGAAACATTGCCGTACGCTCAAATTCCACCACAACCGTACCATCCGCCTTGCGGCCACGGCTGCGGATGCGCACAATGCCCACATTGGGACGCGATTTCGATTCGCGCTTTTCCAGGATTTCGCTCTCGGCATAAAGGGTATCCCCATGGAAAACCGGGTTGGGGTGTACCACTTTGTCATAGCCCAAATTGGCCACAATCGTGCCCTCAGTCAGGTCGGCGACAGTCAGGCCAACAACCAGGGCCAGGGTGAACAAGCCATTGACCAGGCGCTGCCCAAATTCGGTGCGCGAGGCAAAGTCTTCGTTGAGGTGCAAGGGCTGGGTGTTCATCGTCAAAGCAGAAAAGAGCACGTTGTCCATTTCAGTGACGGTGCGCCCCAGCGGGTGCTTGAAGATCATGCCGACTTGCAACTCTTCAAAATATTTACCAGGCATAGGTTCTCCTTCAGGAAATGAGAGGTTCAAACTGGATGAGCAGTTGTTCGCGTTCTACAGTTTGCCCCTGGCGAACCAGCAGTTTGCTCACCACCCCATCGGCGGGGGCCTGGATGCGGATTTCCATCTTCATGGCCTCCAACACGAGAAGGGTTTGGCCTTTGCTCACCGTCTCTCCCTGTTGAACATTGACGCTGCGCACCTGACCCGGCATGGGCGCGACCAGCTGCGAGGCGCGTTCCTGCCCCGCGCTGACTGCCGGGCGCTTCGCCGCGGGGACCAGGAGGAAGGTCTGACCATGGACGGTTACCCAGCGTTTGGCGCCCTGGAGCGAAACGTGGACGACCAGGCGTTGACCATCCACTTGCAGCACCAGACGCCCGTTTTCACTGTGTAGCACTTTCACCTGCACCGTTTGCTCGCCGAGGGTGAGGAGGTAGTCTTTGCCGGCGCGGTTGACTTCCACAGGGGTGTGATGGAACGTGAGTTTCATCAGTTTCTGAAACCTTGCAGGGTGATCCAGGGGCTGTACCGATCCGCCTGGGGGTTGGATTCGCTCGTCGAAACGGGAGCCGCCGCCAGGTCCGCCAGCGCCGCGCCGATGAGGTGAAAAAGCGAGGGGGCGGGGGGCGTCCAGTCGAAGGAGGTCTCGACCCAACGAGTGGTGACTTCCCCTTTGAGAAAATCGGGATGCGCCAAAACCGCCTGAAGGAAATTGATGTTGGTTTGCACGCCGTGAATGATAAGGTCGCGCAAGGCAGCCTGCATGCGGCGGATCGCGGCCGGGCGGTCTTCTGCATAGACGATTAGTTTTGCCAGCAGAGGGTCATAGTGATGGGTGATCTGATCGCCGCTTGAAACACCGGAATCGAGGCGAATGCCGGGGCCTTGCGGCGGGCGGAATTGCAGCAACGTGCCCGTGCTGGGGAGGAAACCATTGGCCGGGTCTTCCGCATAGATGCGGCATTCGATGGCATGGCCGCGCTGGCTGAGATCATTTTGGGCGTAGGGGAGGCGTTCTCCCGCGGCGAGGCGAATTTGCCATTGCACCAGATCGAGGCCGGTAACCGCCTCGGTGATGGGATGTTCCACTTGCAACCGGGTGTTCATCTCCAGAAAGAAGAACGAGGAATGAGTGGGGTCAAAGATAAACTCAACCGTTCCGGCATTGGAATAACCCACCGCTTGCGCAGCTTTCACGGCAGCCTCACCCATTTGCTGGCGAATTTGCGGCGTAAGGAGCGGGGAGGGGGTCTCTTCGATGATTTTTTGGTGGCGCCGCTGCACGGAACATTCACGCTCGAAGAGGTGAACAAGGTGTCCATGCCGATCGCCAAGCACCTGGATTTCGATGTGGTGAGCATTGGGGATGAATTTTTCGAGGAGTAGGCGATCATCACCAAAGGCGTGCAGGGCTTCGCGGCGGGCGGCGGCGATTTCTTCGGGCAACTCGTCGGCCTCCCAGACGATGCGCATTCCTTTGCCGCCCCCGCCGGCAGCAGCTTTGAGCAGGATGGGGTAACCGATCTGCTGTGCCGCCTGCTCGAATTCGGCCACGGATTCCAGCCCCTGAGCGCCAGGGATGGTGGGAACGCCAACCGCGGCCATGCGGGCTTTGGCTTCGGCTTTATCGCCCATGGCACGGATGGCGCGGGCGGGCGGGCCAATGAAGGTCAGGCCGGCGGCTTCGACGGCCTCGGCAAAGGCAGCATTTTCGGAAAGGAAGCCGTAGCCGGGGTGAATGGCCTGAGCGCCACTTTGCCTGGCGGCGGCGATGATTTTTTCGATATTCAGGTAAGATTCCTGGGGCGACGCCGCGCCGAGGAACACGGCGTCATCGGCCTGTTGAACATGTGGGGCGTTTTGGTCCACTTCGGAATAGACGGCGACGGTTTGGATGCCCATTTCTTTGCAGGCACGCAAGATGCGCAGGGCGATTTCGCCACGGTTGGCAATGAGAATTTTGGAAAACATTTTTCACATCCTGAACACGCCAAACCCCCGCTCTTCCAGCGGCGAATTCAAAACCACAGATAACGCCAGCCCAAGCACCTGGCGGGTATCCGCCGGATCAATCACGCCATCATCCCATAAACGGGCCGTAGAATGATAGGGGTTGCCTTCGTTTTCGTATTTTTCCAAAATGGGGCGCTTGAATTCTTCGGCCTGCTCCGGGGTCAGCAACGGGCGGCCTTCGCGCTGGAGTTGATCTTGTTTGATGGTGAGCAGGACATTCGCTGCCTGTTCTCCGCCCATGACGGAAATGCGGGCGTTGGGCCACATCCACAAAAAGCGAGAACCATAGGCGCGGCCACTCATGGCGTAATTTCCTGCTCCAAATGAACCGCCGATAATGACAGTCAATTTGGGGACGCGGGTCGTGGCAACGGCGTGAACCATCTTTGCGCCATCTTTGGCGATACCGCCGGCTTCATATTCGCGTCCGACCATGAAGCCGGTGATGTTTTGCAAGAACAAAAGCGGGATGCCGCGCTGATCGCAGAGCTCGATAAAATGGGTCGCTTTAAGGGCAGACTCGCTGAACAGCACACCATTATTGGCAATGATCCCCACCGGATAGCCATAGATGCGGGCAAAGCCGCAGACGATGGTCGTGCCGTAACGCGCTTTGAATTCGCGGAATTTGCTACCATCTACCAGGCGGGCAATGATCTCACGCACATCGTAGGTTTCGCGAAAGGTGCGCGGCAAAATGCCGTAGATTTCCTCGGCGGGGTAGAGCGGTTCTTCAGGAGCAGAGGATAGGCCATCAGCCATTGGCCAGCGTCCCGCCATCGTCCATGGTCGAGCGGGCAGCGTTTCCACAATCCCACGCAAAATCTCAATGGCGTGTTCATCATCCTCGGCGAAATGATCGGCAACGCCGGAGAGCCGCGTGTGAACGTCAGCCCCACCCAGTTCTTCCGCGCTGACATCCTCGCCGGTCGCGGCCTTGACCAGGGGAGGGCCGCCCAAAAAGATGGTTCCCGTCCCTTTGACGATAATCGCCTCGTCGCTCATCGCCGGGACATAAGCACCCCCCGCGGTACAACTGCCCATCACGGCAGCAATTTGGGGAATCCCTTTGGCACTCATGCGCGCCTGATTGTAAAAAATGCGCCCAAAGTGGTTGGCATCGGGAAAGACTTCATCCTGCAAGGGCAAAAATGCCCCGCCCGAATCAACCAGATACAGGCAGGGCAGATGGTTTTCCTCAGCAATTTGCTGGGCGCGCAGGTGCTTTTTGACGGTCATCGGGAAATACGAACCGCCCTTGACCGTAGCGTCATTGGCGATGATCATCACCTGCTGCCCACTGACCCGACCGATGCCAGTCACGATGCCGGCGCCGGGAGCCTGGTCGCCGTACATGCCCCAGGCCGCCAGCGGAGAGAGTTCCAGGAACGGCGAGCCAGGGTCTAGCAACCGTTCGATGCGCTCACGCACAAAGAGCTTGCCCTGGGCTTCGTGGCGCCGGCGGTAGGTCTCCCCACCGCCCTGACGGACAAGTTGCAGGCGCTGACGCAATTCTTCGGCCAGGCGCCGGTGATGTTCAAAATTGGCAATGAATTCGGGGGAGGAAGTCGAAACGGACGTAGAGAGGGTTTCCATTTCACTCGCTTCTGTGAGAGGGATTTGCATATTACCTGGGAATGACCATCATGCCGATTTTTAGCCTCAAATTTCACCAATATCTGCATCTATTTTCCAATATGCCACATGGCATAATGATGTCCAGCGGATCATTTCACCGGTCGGCGAAGGCCGACCTGGTGTGAAGGAGCCCGAAACTTCAGTTTCGGGGCGGGGGCCAGGCAAGCAATCAGGTACAGTTTAACATAACCTGCCTGTGGGCGTGAGGGGAAATTGCCAGGGGAAACCGGCAAAGTGCTGGCAGGCAGAAGCCCGGAGTGCCCGCCGCAAAACGGGACGAATGTCAGTTGTTTTTTGACCAATTTTCTGCAAAGATGGATGCGTGAGCCTAATTCATCCGAAGAGGAGGTGTGCTGATGAGACCGGTTTACGTCATTTCAGGAGGGGTATCCAAATTCGCCAAAGCCCGCCCAGATAAGACGTTTCAGGCGATTATCAAAGAGGCTTATGACTATGCCATCCAGGACATAGGGCTGGATTTTCCGACATTCACCCAACTGGTGGATGGTTCCGTGGCCTCGTATTTTTCGGATCACTTCGCCAGGCAGCTGATGGCGGGGATTATGGCCCAGGATTACCTGGGGCTTTGCCCCAAGCCAGGTCACCGCGTGGAGGGTGGCGGCGCCACCGGTGGACTGTGTTTTCAGGAGGCCTGGAAGAACATCGCCTCCGGTCATATGGAGGTGTGCGTGGCCTATGGGTTCGAGACCATGTCACACGTGGAAACGTGGAAGGGCAACGAGTTCATCGCATTAGCCTCCGACGTGTCATTTGACTACCCCGTCGGAGGTTTTTATTCGGGCTACTATGCCATGATGGTCACCCGGCACATGAAGGAGTTCGGTACCACGGTCGAGCAAATGGCACACGTCAGCGTGAAGAATTACATCAATGCGTTCCATAACCCATACGCCCAAAAAAGTCAGCGAATCACCATTCAGGATGTGCGCAATGCGCCGATGGTGGCCTGGCCACTGACCCGGCTGGATATTTGCGTGATGTCGGATGGCGCGGCGGCAGTCATTTTGGCCTCCGAGGAGGGGATTCGTCGGCTGGAGGCAGCCGGGGCGCGCATTCCACGACCTCTGGTGCGGGTGACCGGAATCGGGCGCGGCACGGATGCGATGCGCATGGCCGATCGTCCCCACCTTGATTACGATACTTTCATGCGCGAGTATGCCACGGAGCAGGAGAAATCGTCCGATGAGACACGCGCCTATTACAAAAAACTATGGGAGAAAGGCACGCGTTACCCGGGTGTCCATTCCTTTCGCGCCGGGCGTACGGCGGGCAACATGGCCTACAAAATGGCCGGCATCTTGGACCCGTTGCATGAACTGGATTTCGTTGAGTTACACGATGCTTACACCTCGTCAGAAATCCAGACATATGAAGATTTAGGGCTGTGCCGCTATGGTGAAGGAGGCCCCTTTGCCGAATCGGGGAAAGCGTTTATGCCCAACATTGACTATGGGCTGAATCTCAAAGAGGCGCCAGTTTGCCCAATCAACCCCTCCGGTGGGTTGCTCGCCTGCGGTCACCCGGTCGGTGCGACCGGCCTGATGCAGGGCGTCTTTGCACTGTGGCAACTTCAGGGGGCGATCAAAAAACATTTTCGCGACGACCGCCTTCAGGTCCCGGCAGCGAAGCGAGGCGCTATTCACAGTCACGCCGGGACGGGGACGTATGTCACCGTCTCGGTGCTTGAGCGCGAGGGATAATTTCGTTTCTTTTTTCATGCCTCACGCAGTAACACGTAAGGAGAGACTTATGGCAAAGCTACCTGCACATCGAGAAGAAACCCTGGGTGGTTACATCGTGCATGGAATTCCGTTTCCGGTGGAAACCAGTGAAGAGGCGCTGGAATTTCTGAAAAAGATGACGCCTATTTTGATTGAACAGGAATACAAGATTACGTACCTCCATTCTTACGGCCAGGATAGCCCCTGGTTCGCCGGCCTGGCGAACAGACATCTGCTCGCTTCGCGCGACCCCGTAAGCGGGTATACCTACGCCAATCCGCGCGGCCACGATATGTATTCGGGCGCAGAGACGAAATGGATTGACATCACGGATCGTCCGGCGCGGGTGCACGCCTTTACGGTTTGTTACTTTGGCTCGGAGGAATTCTTGCCCGAGACGCCGTTCGTGCTGGCGCTGATTGAATTTGACGGTGTAGATACCCTTTTGCTAACCCGGCTCATGGGGGTTGACCCCGAATCGCCCTCACTGGATTGGATCGGTATGGAAGTTCGGCCGCGCTTTTTGCGTAATTCCAAGTTGAAGCCGACGGATGTGTATTTTGTTCCAAAAGAAGCGAAGTAAACCAAAAAAGACGCAGCGCTTTGGCTGCGTCTTTTTTTTGCTGTTTTTTAGAATTCAATCAATCTTGCCTGTAATCGTGGCCAGTTTCAATTCACCAATGGCTTTGGTAATTTGAATTTCGCGCGGGCAGGCCATGGTGCAGTTGAAAACGGTGTGACAGCGCGCCACTCCCGAGGTCTCGCTGATGATTTGCAGGCGTTGAGCAGCCGCCTCGTCGCGGCTGTCGAAGATGAAGCGATGGGCAGCCACCAGAGCAGCCGGGCCGAGGTAATCGTCACTGGCCCAGAAGGAGGGGCAGGAAGTGGTGCAGGCCGCGCACAGGATACATTTGGTAGTGTCATCGAATCGGGCGCGTTCCTCCGGGCTTTGCAGGCGCTCTTTTCCGTCTTCGGGCAGCGGCGAGTCGTTGATAAACCAGGGCAGGACTTTCTTGTAGTTGTCGAAGAATGGCTCCATGTCCACGATCAGGTCTTTGATCACTTTCAGGCCGAGTAGGGGTTCCACGGTGATCTTATCGCCCACATCGCGGATGAGGGTTTTGCAAGCCAGGTGGTTGCGGCCATTGATACGCAGGGCATCGGAGCCGCAAACGCCATGGGCGCAAGAACGGCGGAAGGAGAGCGAGCCATCGTATAAGCCCTTAACTTTCTCAAGCAAATCGAGGACGCGATCGGTTTCCTCGGCTTCGAGGGTGTAGGTCTCGTAGTGGAATTTTTTGTCCACTTCGGGGTTGTA
>DAOUAN010000138.1:0-49448 GCA_034433385.1 Anaerolineales bacterium
GGGGCGTCAGCCCCGAAGCAATCCATCTATTCCTTGCCGACCAGGAGATTGCTTACCCCTGCGGGGCACAGGTCGCCGCCTTTGGCGGCTCGCAATGACACAAAACGGCGTTTTTCGCCCACAGCGTCATCTCTCAATGCACTGGCGAAATGAGCATCTATCTACCGCTCACACCTGACTAACAACTTTTTCGCGCACCCTGCCGCTGCGGGCTCGCCGCAGGTGATGCGCAGGCCGATAGAATCCCCGCTTACAGTTGCCAACCTTACTGAAGTGGGCTGATGTGGGCCTGGGCAATGCATCTTTCTTTACTTATGCTAAACGATGGATCGGCGGGCGATGGTTGATGCAAGGAAGGCTCCAGGCGCTCTACAAAGATTTTTTGACCCTTTATGGGTGTACAACGTGCTCTTTGTTCTACATCTTCCTGTTTCCATTCGTGCTATAATCTTCCCACTCGCCCCTGTAGCTCAATGGACAGAGCAGGGCACTCCTAAGGCCAAGATGTGGGTTCGATTCCCGCCAGGGGCGCTCAAATTTTTAATGAAATTCTTATCTAAAAAGTCTTGCATCTTAACCGGAGTTATAGTATTATAAGAACGGCAAGCGCTAGGGTGCCCCCCTCACCCTGGCGCTTGCCATTTTTGTTGCCTTTTTCTTTCCTGGAGGATCCCCATGTCTCTTGTCCCCGCTATCGTCCGTAGTCATTTCCCCTCTCTCAATCGTCCGGCAATTTTTTTCGATAACCCCGGCGGTACGCAAATTGCTCAGGAATCGCTCGATCGCATCAACAGGTATTTGCTGGAATGCAATGCCAATCACGAAGGCGCTTTTGCTACCAGCATCGAATCGGATGCAATTTTGGAAGAGGCCCATCGCGCCATGGCCGATTTCTACAATGCGGCCACTCCGCAGGAGATTATCTTTGGTGCCAACATGACCACCCTCACCCTGCACATTAGCCGTTCCCTTGCCCGCACCTGGGATCAGGGAGATGAGATCGTCGTCACCCGTCTTGACCATGATGCCAACGTCACCCCGTGGGTATTGGCAGCCCAGGATCGCGGCGTGAAGGTCAATTGGGTGGATTTTGATGTGGAAGACGGCACCCTGAAACTGGATGACTTGCAACGGGCCCTGGAGCGAAAGCCGCGTTTGCTGGCTGTGGGCTATGCTTCCAATGCTCTTGGCACGGTTAACCCCGTGGCGCAAATTGTGGAGATGGCCCATCAGGTCGGGACGCTGGTGTATGTGGATGCGGTTCAATACGCTCCACACGGCCCGATTGATGTGCAAAGCCTGGATTGTGATTTTCTGGTCTCCTCGGCTTATAAGTTTTTTGGCCCACATGTGGGCATTTTATATGGCAAGCGCGCTTTGTTAGAAGAATTGTTTGCCTACAAAGTGCGCCCGGCCACCAATGAGCTGCCGGGGAAATTTGAGACCGGCACCCTCAACCATGAAGGGATTGCTGGTGTGCTCGGCGCAATCGAATACCTGGAATGGCTGGGACAGGAGTTCGGCGGCGAACAGATCGAAGGTTTGCGCAAAGAAAACTACACCGGCCGCCGCCTGGCTCTCAAAAAAGCGATGCTCGCCATTCGCGCCTATGAATTTGAAGTGAGTCGGGCGCTGCTGAAGGCGCTTCAAGCTATCCCCGGCCTCACCCTTTATGGCTTGACCGACGTTCGCCGCCTGGAAGAACGTGTGCCTACCTTCTCTTTTCGGCTGGAGGGGCTATCTCCCCGCCAGGTAGCAGAAAAGCTGGCGCAGCAGGGCATTTATGTCTGGGATGGCAACTACTATGCCATCAACGTCACGGAGCGGTTGGGACTGGAAGAAAGCGGCGGAATGGTGCGCGTTGGCGCCGTCCATTACAACACCCTGGACGAAGTGGAACGATTGCAATCTGCCCTTCAGAACCTGTAAACAAACAAGACCTCCACGGTCTCGCAGACTGTGGAGGTCTCTTTCTACACACGGATATTCTCAGCCTTCCGAAATCTTGCGAAATTCGGAAGGCTTTTCGCAACTTAGAGGGTTTTCATGGCCTTTTCCGCGGCCTCGATCGTTGCGGCGATGATCTTTTCATCGTGGACGATGGAAAGGAAGCCTGCCTCAAATTGCGAGGGGGCCAGGTACACCCCGTTTTGTAGCATGGCACGGAAGAATTTCGCAAAACGTTCTTTGTCGGCTACCTTGACGCTTTCCCAATCGCGCGGTTCCGTTTCGCTGAAGAAGGTGGTGAACATCGTTCCCACGCGGGTCTGCCGGATGGGCACGCCCGCGCGCCCCGCCGCAGCGGCGATGCCGCTCTCCAATTGCCGCGCCCGCGCCTCCATCTCATCCCAAACCTGTTGGCGGCGAATCAACGCCAGGGTGGCGATGCCGGCACTCATAGCCAGGGGGTTGCCCGAAAGCGTGCCCGCCTGATACATCGGCCCGGCAGGAGCGACCTTTTCCATAATCTCGCCGCGGCCGCCGTAAGCACCTACCGGCAAACCGCCCCCGATGACCTTGCCCAGGGTGGTCAGGTCGGGCCGAATGTTGAAGAGCGCCTGCGCGCCGCCTGGATGGACGCGAAAACCGGTCATTACTTCATCAAAGATCAGCAAAGCGCCTTCTCGTTCGGTCAGAGTGCGCAGACCTTCCAGGAAGCCAGGTACAGGCGGGACAACGCCCATGTTGCCCGCCACCGGTTCTACGATGACCGCGGCGATTTGATCGGGAAACTGGCGGAAGAGCCGTTCGACGGATTCCAGGTCGTTGTAGCGGGCCACCAGGGTGGCAGCGGCGGTCGCAGCCGGGACTCCGGGCGAATCTGGCAACCCCAGGGTGACTACCCCCGAACCGGCCTGGACGAGGAGCAGATCCGCATGGCCATGATAGCAGCCTTCGAATTTGATGATTTTCTCGCGGCCGGTGTAGGCGCGGGCCAGGCGCAGGGCAGACATGGTCGCTTCGGTGCCGCTGTTGACAAAGCGCAGCATTTCGATGTTGGGCATGAATTCGATGATGCTGCGCGCCAGTTCGATCTCCAGTGGGCTGGGCGCGCCGTAACTGGCGCCATCCAGAGCGGCGCGATGAATGGCTTCGACGACCAAAGGGTGAGCATGGCCGGCGATTAGCGGCCCCCAGGAGAGCACGTAATCCACGTAGCGATTGCCGTCCACGTCGTAAAGGTAGGCGCCGTGTCCGCGTTGAATGAAGAGTGGTTGCCCACCAACGGCGCGGAAGGCGCGCACCGGTGAGTTGACACCGCCAGGGAAAAGGGTTTGAGCTTGTTGGAAGAGGGAAATGGATTTGGAGATGTTCATTTGTTGTTTGCCTTTCAGGGGTGGAAGATGCTCATGGATCGGGTCTCGATTTTTATGTAAAGGTGGTGCGAGATTAATCTCGCAGTACAAATTTACACACCTTTCGACTTACGCTCGGCAAGTGCCAGGATGCGTTCAACAGCTTGCTGACCGGAGTGAATGCAATCGGGGATGCCGATGCCGCGGTAGCCATTGCCGGCCAGAGCCAGCCTGGGGTGCTTGGCCAGGGCGGTTTCGATGGCGGTTAATTTTTCGGGGTGCCCCAGGTTGTATTGCGGCATGGCGTTTTCCCAAAGGAAGACGCGCTGGACGAGTGGCGGAGCAGTAATGCCCAGGGTGAGTTTAAGCTCTTCTTGGGCAATGTCCAGGAGTTCTTGCTCTTCCCAGGGGATTTCCTGACCAGCGCGGCCGATGAACACGCGAATCAGGGCGTAGCCTTCGGGGGCGCGGTGGGGGAATTTGGTCGAGGTCCAGGTGCAGGCCAGGGCGCGTCGCCCCTCGCGGCGGGGGATGACGTAGCCGTAGCCATTCAGGGGGCGGGGAAGGTCGCGCTGTCGGTAGGCCAGGGAAACGGTAGCGGTCGAAGCGTAGGGGATGCTCTGGAGTACGGTAGCCAGCTGGGGGTCGAGCGAGGCGAGCAGGGATCCGCTCACGGGGGCCGGGGTGGCCAGGATGACGGTATCCGCTTCCAGGGGCGCGCCGTCCGCCAAATCCACAAGATAATGGCCGTTTTGCTGGCTAAGGCGTGTCACGGTGGTGTTGAGGCGCATGTGCACGCCGTGGGTGCTGAGGTGGGTGACCAGGGCCTCTACGATCTCGGCCAGGCCGGTGGTGGGGGTGAGGAAGGCGGAACGTGAGCCTTGCACTTTTTGTCCGCTGGCCGTCATTTTCTGGCGCATGAGGATGGCGCCGCGCGCCAGTGAGCCGTGTTGGCGTTCCAGGTCGCGCAGGTAGGGGAAGGTGGCGCTCAGGCTGAGGCGGTCGCCATCGCCGGCATAGATGCCGGACATGAGCGGTTCGATGAGGGCTTCGTAGGCTTCGCGGCCAAGGCGGCGGGAGATAAACGCGCCGAGGGATTCGTCGCTTTCGCTGTGGCGGGGTGGGAGGAGAAAATCTAATCCCATGCGGGCTTTGCCCGGCCAGCTGATCAGGCGAGAGCGCAGGATGGAGGGGATGTCGGAGGGA
This sequence comes from Anaerolineales bacterium, assembly GCA_034433385.1. Classification (GTDB taxonomy): domain Bacteria; phylum Chloroflexota; class Anaerolineae; order Anaerolineales; family Villigracilaceae; genus DAOUAN01. The sequence goes on from DAOUAN010000138.1 coordinate 4,503, forward strand.
ATCATCATCGCCAGGCCATCGGGTAGGGGCAGGAGCTGGCCGTGTTTGAGGACGTAGGTGTTTTTGTGCTGTGGGTTGGTGCCGTGCAGGCGCTCGCTCAGGCCGAGGGCGTTGCAGAGGGCCACACCGTGGGGTTTGGTGGCAAGGAAGGTGTCGGGGCCGCCTTCGATGATGAAGTGTCCGCCATCGTAGGGGACGCGGTCGGTGGTGATTTTGCCGCCCCAGCGGTTGCTGGCTTCGAGCAGGGTGATTTGTGTTTGGGGGGCTTTCTGGAGGGCGTGGTAGGCGGCTGAAAGCCCGGAGATGCCGCCACCGATGATGGTTAGTCGCATAGTCTTATGATCTGAGCGCCTTTGGTTCGCTGGGTGAGGGTGCGCCGGCGATGTTCTATCCAACGCGGAGACTACAAGTGCGGCGCTTTCCACTTTTTGATGATCTTCGCAAATGGGGGGGAGATTTTCCTGGGGTTGAACGGATACCAGCCTAATTCTGCTCGAATGGCCTGTTCCTTGAGCTCGGTGCTGCCCCAGACGAAGGTGGCGCCGAGGACGCCGATCAGGGCGGAGGGAAGGTCGGTGGGGAGGAAGAGGGAGATGGCGATGATGATGAGGCCCAAAGTGAGCAGGTAGGGCCACCACAGGTAGCCGAGATAACGTTCGGTGAGGATGACCAGGGGAAAGCCCAGGCCGATGATCAGGAGGGTGAGAATGCCGATGAGGAGGGACATGGTTCAAAGGTCAGGTGTCTCTTGCGGTTCGCGTTTGAGCAGGTCGCGGGTGGTGGCCAAACTGCCAGGTTCGGCCAGGAAGCGGGCGTGTCGCGGGTTGCGCGGGTTGGCCGGGGCGTGTCCTTTGCGGACGCGTTTTTCCTGGCGCAGGATTTCGAGGGCGTCCCACAGGAAGGTGATGCCCAGAATGCCGCCGGCGATGGACAGGGCGCGGTTGCTTGTCAGGAAGGCGCTGTATTCTGTGAGCAAGCCGAGGAGGGCAAAAATCACCGTGGGCAGCCAGGTCGTTGGCGAAATGAATTCGATCTTGCGCACGGCCACGTGTCCAAACCAGATGCTGAGGAAGGCGGTGAGAGCAGCGGTAAGGCCAACAAAGTTCATGGTAACTCCGGGGTCGGATGGTCGCTATCCTGGTGTCTGCTGTCTATCGTCCACTCATGGACCATTTCCACCACGGCGCGGACGTTTTCCACGGGCGTGCCTTGTAGAATGCCATGACCGAGGTTGAAGATGTGGCCAGGACGTCCGCCGGCGCGCCGCAAAACGTCGTGGACACGGCGCTTGAGTTCGGGCAATGGAGCGAAGAGGGCGACCGGATCGAGGTTGCCCTGCACGGCGACCTCCGTGCCGAGCAGGCGCCAGCCGTCATCCAGGGGGATGCGCCAATCCAGGCCGATGACGTTGCCGCCGGCGCGTTTCATCAACGGGAGCAGGGTGGTGGTGTTGGTGCCAAAGTGGATCACCGGAACGCCTGCTGCCTGGGCAGCGTGCAACACACGCTGTGAGTAGGGCAAGACGTAGGTCTCGTAATCGGCTGGGGAGAGCGCGCCCACCCAGGAATCGAAGACCTGCACGGCCTGTGCACCGCAGCGAATCTGCGCTACCAGGTAATCGCTCAGCACGGTGGCGAGCTTATCCAGCAGGGCGTGCCAGACTTCGGGGGCGGCATACATCATTTGCTTGGTTTTGACGAAGTCTCGCGAGGAGCCGCCCTCGATGATATAGGACGCGACGGTGAACGGCGCCCCACAAAAGCCGATGAGGGGAATGGGGCCGAGTTCGCTGCGCAGGATGCGAATGGCCTCCAGCACGTAGCCCAGGTCGGTGACCGGGTCCACCGGGTGCAGGCGGCGGACATCGTCCAGCGTGCGAACCGGATGAAGCAAAATGGGGCCTTCACCTTTGGCAAATTCCAGACCCACGCCAAGGGGAATGGCCGGGAGCAGGATGTCGGCGAAAAGGATGGCGGCATCTACGCCCAGGGCGCGCACCGGTTGCAGGGTCACTTCGGCGGCCAGTTCGGGGCGTTGACAGATTTCCAGCAGGGAGAAGCGTTCGCGTATGGCGCGATATTCGGGCATATAGCGTCCCGCCTGGCGCATGAACCAGACCGGGGTCACTTCAACCGGCTGGCGGTAGCAGGCGCGCAGGAAGTTGCTGGTGGCCAGTAAGGGTTGATCAGGGATCAGAGGGGCAGATGCGGTTGACATGGGTTTAAACTCTGCTTACTGAGATTTGCTCACCAAAATACAGGCGGGATCGCTTTGGAGATAATCACCGGTGAGGCCGTAAGCCCGGCCGCGTTGACCGCCACAGACCTCGCGATAGGGGCACAGGCGGCACGGCCCTTTGAGTTTATCGGGGTTACGCAGGTCTTTGAAGATGGGATGGTGACGATAGACCTCCACGACATCATCGCTGCGGACGTTGCCGGCGGTGACGGGCAGGAAGCCGCTGGGTTGAATCTCGCCGATGTGGGAGATGAAGAGAAAGCCGTTGCCGTCGTTGACGCCTTTGGTCGGGCGATTCAGGCCATCGGCGTATTGGAAGCCGGCCCCCTGGAAGGTGACCGTTTGCCCACCGGTTTCGGCTTTTTTGCGCTCGATGGCCACCCGGCGAAACATGGGTGCGGCGGTGGCTTTGATGTCGAAGGGCGCCACCTGCGCCAGATCGTAGAGCCAGTTGAAGACGCGTTCGTGTTGTTCAGCGGTGATCATCTGCTCGGCCATGGCGCGCCCGGTGGGCACCAGGAAAAAGACCGACCATTGCACTGCACCGACTTCCTGGATGAATGGCACCATCTCGTCCAGGATGTCCACATTGTGTTTGGCGACAGTGGTGTTGACCTGTACGCTCAGCCCAACCGATTGGGCGCGATGCAGAATGTCCATGGTGCGCTGCCACGACCCCTTGACCTTGCGGAAGTCATCATGAATTTCGGGGCGAGGAGCATCCAGCGAGAGTGCCACGCGCCGAATCCCGGCCTGACGCGCCTTTTCCAGCCGTTCCACAGTGGGCAGGGCGGTGGCGGTGGGAGTCAGTGAACAGCGCAGACCGCGCTCGGCAGCGTAGGCGATTAACTCGAACAAGTCGGGCCGCATCATCGGGTCGCCGCCGGTAAAAATGAGAATGGGGTTGTTGCCGAAGGCAGCCAGGCGCTCGATCAAGGCTTTGGCTTCGTGGGTAGAAAGCTCGCGCGGGTCGCGGTGGTGTTGTGCATCGGCGCGGCAATGGACGCAGGCATAGGCGCAGGCGCGGGTCACTTCCCAGGCGATGGTGAAGGGCGCCTGGTCGAAGTCGGCGTGCACCATACGCTCGTTTTGGTATTGCCGCTCGGCTGCGGCGCGGGGGGATAAAGTTTCTAAAGTCATGGTATCTCCTTGTCCCTGGGGGTGGGGTGAGGGGGAATTATTTCAACCACCTCGCCGCATCCAGGGCGTGATAGGTGATGATTAGATCGGCGCCGGCGCGCTTGATAGCGGTCAGCGTTTCCAACGTCACTTTGACCTCGTCCAGCCAACCATTGGCCGCGGCGGCCTTGATCATGGCGTATTCTCCGCTGACGTTGTAGGCGGCCAGGGGGAGCTGCGGGAAGGCTTCTTTCACGGTGCGAATCACATCCAGATAGGCCAGCGCTGGCTTGACCATGAGCATATCGGCGCCTTCCTCAACGTCGAGGGCAGCCTCGCGCAGCGCTTCGCGCACATTGGCCGGATCCATTTGGTGCGACTTGCGGTCGCCAAATTTGGGCGCGCCTTGGGCCGCCTCGCGGAAAGGGCCGTAAAATGCCGAGGCGTATTTGACCGCATAAGAGAGAATCGGGGTGTGCTCAAAGCCGGCCTCGTCCAGCGCCTGACGAATGGCGGCGACCATGCCATCCATCATCCCGCTGGGAGCGACGATGTCGGCGCCGCATTCGGCGTGTGAAACGGCCACTTTGCCCAGCACCTCCAGAGTCGGGTCATTGAGCACGTAGCCTTCTGGCAGGTGGGGGTGATAGTGTTCGCCGCTGTTCAAAATACCACAATGACCGTGCTCGGTGTATTCGCACAGGCACACATCGGTGACGACGACCAGTTCGGGGATGGCGCGTTTGATGGCGCGAATGGTCTGCTGCACGATGCCATCGGGGGCGAAATTTTCCAGCCCGATCGGGTCTTTCTCGGCCGGAATGCCAAACAAGATCACGGCTGGGATGCCCAACCCCGCGGCGCGTTCGGCCTCTCGTACCGCTTCAGCGACCGAGAGCTGCTCGACCCCCGGCATGGAGCGAATCTCACTCCGCCCGGAGCCGTGTCGCACGAACAGGGGGTAGATGAAATCTGCCGGGTTGAGTTCGGTTTCGCGCACCATGGCGCGCAAATTGGCGTTGGCGCGCAAGCGGCGAGGGCGGGCGATGAGCTGCGCTTTGTGATTTGTGAGCCGTGTGGGGTGATCCATCACTTCAGGGAATTTCATAGGTTCTCCATCTCAAAACGATTGATTTACTTCTTCGCTGATTTCGCGGAGCAATCCTTTGCTGGTGGATTCTTTGGCGATCACAATGTTTGAAAACCCTGCCTGGCGCGCTGCCTGCCCGGTGATGGGACCGATGCAGACAATTTTCGGCGCTCCAGGCAAGTGGAGCGGATCCATCTGATGCTGGCGTAAAAGGGCGCAAAAATTTTCCACGGTAGATGGGCTGGTAAAGGTGATGACATCTACGCCTTGTTGCAGGGCTTGCCATCCGACCGGATCAGGCGCGGCTGGCAAGGTGTGATAAACAATGATCTCCTCCGGCAGCCCGCCAGCCGCAGCGATAGCACGCGGCAGATCGGGGCGGGCAAGGTCGGCGCGGGGAAGCAGGATGCGTTGTCCGCGCACATCGCCCAGACCGGGCAAAAGATCCAGGCCGGTAAACTTTGCAGGGATGAAATCGGGCTCAATTCCGCCTTGCTGCAACGCTTCGGCGGTCTTTGGGCCAACCGCGGCGACTTTGGTCTTGCTCTGCTGGAGGTTCGCGACGAGAGCGGGCCAGGATTGGAGCACGATTTCCACCGCGTTGGCCGAGGTAAAGATCAGCCAGGCGTATTGTGCCAGGTGGGCCAGGGCCTCTGTCAGCGGCGTAAGGTCTTGCGCCGGGCGGATTTCGATGACCGGGAAGTAGATTGGTTCAAAGCCGGCTTGTTGCAAGGCCGCACCGAATTCGGCGGATTGAGCGCGGGGGCGGGTGATCAGCACACGGAGCATAGCAGATTGGGGGTTAATGGGGGGAGGAGTTTAAGATCGCTGCTGCGCCTTTTTGCAGGGCTTCGTTGGCCAGGGATTGTCCCAGCTGTTCGGCATTTGTCCCTGCGCCGCTGACTTTGATGGCGGTTTTGCCATCGGGCGAGATGACCAGGCCGACCAGTTCAATGCGCGCTTTGTCATTTTCCAGGTCGCATTTGGCATGGGCGGCAACCGGCACGGCGCAACCGCCTCCCAGGCCACTCAAAAAGGCGCGTTCGGCAGTGACGGCCAGGCGGGTGGCGGTATCTTCCAGCGGGGCGAGCAGATTCAGGGTGAGGCTGTCGCTGGCGCGGCATTGCACTGCCAGCGCTCCTTGCCCGGGGGCAGGGAGCATCACTTCAAGCGGCAGCCATTCGGTGATATGTTCGGTCAGCCCCAAACGGGTGAGGCCGGCGCCGGCCAGGAGAATAGCGTCGTATTGCCCTGCGAGGGCTTTGCGTACGCGAGTATCCACGTTGCCGCGCAGCGGGGCGATGCGTAGATCGGGGCGAAGAGCAAGCAGCTGGGCGGCGCGACGCAGGCTGGAGGTCCCGACCAGCGAACCGGCAGGTAAGGTGGCCAGGGTGTAGCCACGCGCGGAGATCAGCGCCTCGCGCACTTCGGCACGCCGGGGCACACATCCAATTGTCAGACCGGTTGGGTTTTCCACAGGCAGATCTTTGAGCGAGTGTACGGCGCAATGGACGGCTTCGGAGAGCAGCTCGCTTTCCAGCTCTTGAGTGAAGAGACCCTTGCCACCGATTTCAGGCAGGGGTTTATCCAGGATTTTGTCGCCCTGGGTCGTGATGATCTTTTCCTCGCAGGTCAGGGCGGGGTGGATGCTTTGCAGGGCATGCATGACCCACTGGGTTTGCCAGCGGGCGAGGGCGGAGGGGCGGGTGGCAAAGAGGATGTTCATGGTCGGCTGGTTATCTGTCGCATGGTTGGGTTAGTCGGCGGCGGTGGGGAGGAAATCTACCGCTTGTGAATGAGACGAAACGGGGCAGGGTTCATTGGAGAAGGCACACAGGCCGTCGTGGCCCAGCCCAAAGAGAGTGCGCGCGACGGTGGCATACTCTGGCGCATGGGGGCAGGCCGCTTCGGCGCGTAGACGACGGGTAGGGAGGTCCAGCAATTTTTTTACCAGGGCTTCACTCATTGCTGCGATGCGCTGACGTTCGCTTTCGCTCAAGTTGGGCAGGCGGCGCAGGGTTTTTTCCAGTTCGGCGCGGCGGATTTGCTCGGCCTGCTGATGTAGATCGGCGATGAGGGGGAGGAGGTCGAGAGAGCGCAGGTATTCGGCGAATCGAGTCAGTTCTTCTTCCAGGATGGTGCGGACGCGTGGCGCTTCGGCCAGACGTTCGGCCAGGGATTGCTCCAGTTGGGCGTTGAGGCTGTCGATATCGTAGAGGGTGATGCCAGGCAAGTCGGCGCAGGCAGGGTCAATATCGCGAGGGACGGCGATGTCGATCAGCACCAGGGGGCGGGTGCGCCCGATGGCGCGAAGCATCTCGGCAGAGATCAGGGTGTGGGGTGCGCCGGTGGAGGCGATGAGAATGTCGGCTTCGCTCAGCGCCTGGGGCAGGGATTCGAAGGTAGAGGCCTCGGCATTCCAGCGTTCGGCCAGGATGCGGGCGCGCTCCAGCGTGCGGTTGATGACGCGAATCTGCCCGGCGCCGCGCTTGCGCAGGGCTTCGACGGTCAGTTCGGCCATTTCGCCGGCGCCCAGAATGACAACGTGGGCGCGGCGGAGGTCGCCGATCCCTTTTTCGGCCACGGCAGCGGCCAGCGAGGAGACCGAGGCCGGGTTGCGGCTGATGGCTGTCTCGCTGCGGGCGCGCTTGCCGGCGTGGATGGCTGCCAGGAACAGGCGATTGAGCATGGCTCCGGCGGCGCCCTGTCCGCGTGCCAGCTCCAGGGCGCGAGTGACCTGGCCGAGGATCTGTGGCTCGCCGATCACCAGCGAATCCAGACCGGCGGCGACTTCAAACAGGTGGCGGGCTGCTTCCAGGTTGTGGTAGTGATACAAGTGGGCGTGAAAAACCGCACGAGGGACACCGCTGGCCTCTTCCAGGAAGGTTTCCAGGCTGTCTTCGGCAGGCTGGCTGGAGGCGGCGTACAGTTCCGTGCGGTTGCAGGTGGAAAGAATGATCAATTCGCTTAGCGCCTCGCTGCTCTGCCCGCACCCCAGGCGAGCCAGAGCGGCGCGCGCCTGCTCTTCGTTGAAGGCCAATTGCTCACGCAAGTGCAATGGCGCAGTGGTATGGTTGAGTCCGATGCAATAGATGTGCATGAAATGCCCTTGTAGCGATGTTTCTGCGCCAACTATAGCCGGAGAGGAAGCAAGAGGGTATGTAAGTTTGCGAAAGTTTAAATGAGATTTTGTTAAAAATTTCACTTATGAGCCGTTATTGAGGTTATGCCGTTCCCCCTGGTATGGCGCATTGCCCTCACAGGAGGGCATGTCGCTTGAAAATGTGAGAAAATCTCGCGGTATTGAGGGGATCTAACCTGAGTTTTGTGCCATCAGGAGCGATTTACTGAAAAACGCTCTGGCTGCCTGACAGTTTTCTCTGCAAGGGTCTTTGCGAGGGTGCGAAGCGCCCGAAGCAATCTCGCAAAGCCCATCTTGGAGATGGCGCCTCGGACGAGGCCCTCCGCCGGGCTTTCCCCTCCCCCGTCCGAGAGATGAACGTTGCGCTGCATGGGTTCACGGGCAGGGGTGGGGGCAGGCCGTGAAGAGGGTACTTGCAAAATCTCGTCCCTGAGGTCGTTTTTCACGCTTTGCCTGCCAGTGGCACACAAGTCAGGCTGGCCTGCCGGCAGATGGCTTTGACGGAAGAACGCCGTCTCGCCATGACAACCCAATTCGGGCGAATTTTTTTAGGTTAAGTTATACTAAATGATAGAAGCCACCAAGCAAACAGGCGTGATGTGCCGGTAAAGGAGGTCGCCATGTTTGAGAAAATCCTGCTGGCAGTGGATGGTTCGGAGCACGGGTTGCGTGCCGCCCGCCTGGCTGGAGATCTGGCGCGCACGGTTAAAGCCAGTGAGCTGCGCATTGTGGTGGCCTATGAGCCCATTCCCCCTTACTTAGGCGAGCCAAATTTACAACAAGCCATTGATGCCCGCCTGGACGAGGCCAACGCCATTTTACAGGCGGCCAGCCAGGCCGTGGGCGAAGTTCCCGCGACCGTGCGCACGGAGTTGATCGAGGGTCCGGCGGCGGAGGCCATTATCAAAGTGGCTGTTACCCATCAAAGTGATGTGATTGTGATGGGTTCGCGTGGCCGCAGTGGGCTGGCGGGGCTGGTATTAGGCAGCACCAGCCAGAAGGTGGTCAGCCATGCCCCTTGCCCGGTATTGATCGTCCGCTAGGTGAGTGGGCCTCAGGGGGAGGCACGTGCCAGGCGCTCGGCGGCGGCGAACTCTTCGGGCGTGTTCACATTGAGGAAGGCCAGCCCGGCTGGATCGAATTGCCTGACTTCCTGGGCTGTGAGATGGCGCACTTTGACCTTTGGGAACCAGGCAATGACTTTCCATTGATCCGCGGCCAGAGCTGATTCGATTGCCGGGACACAGGTGACGCGGCGATACACGGCATGGAAGGGTTCGTAGCCTTCGTCTGTTTTGGCGATCACCACGTCCGCTTCTTCCTGGATGAGGAGGCGGGTGGCCGCTTCGAGGAGCGGTGCGGAGGCGAAGGGCATATCGCAGGCCACCACGGCGACGAAGTCACCGCGGGCGGAAGCGATCGCCGTGTAGAGTCCACCCAGGGCGCCGCGCCCCGGCACGAGGTCTGGCACGAGGCGCAGCCCCAGGAAGGCGTAATCGGCCGGGCGGTTGGTGGTGATCAAAATCTCATCGGCGATTGGGGTGAGGCGGTCTACCAGGCGCTGGATGAGAGGGCGGCCCAAAAAAGGTTTGAGGGCCTTGTCTTCGCCCATGCGTGAGGATTGACCGCCGGCTTGAAGGGAAACTGTCAGCATGAGCGAATTATAGTGTGAAAGTTGAAGGTGTTCTATGACGACGTTGGCTGATATTTTAGATGGCCTGACTGTGGAAGGCGAGTTGTATCAGGCCGAGGCGGATGGCGCGGTGCGCTGTTTTGCCTGTGGGCATCGCTGTCTGATCCGCCCCGGTCGGCGTGGCATTTGCCAGGTGCGCTTCAATGAGGGGGGCAAGTTACGCGTGCCGTGGGGTTACGTGGCGGCGTTGCAAAGCGACCCGATTGAGAAAAAACCGTTCTTTCACGTGTTGCCTGGCTCCAATGCGTTGACTTTTGGAATGCTGGGTTGCGATTATCACTGCTCCTTTTGCCAGAACTGGTTTACCTCCCAGGCGATGCGTGATCCGGCTGCGGATGCGGCGATCCAGCTGGTGCGGCGCATCACGCCGGAGCAAATGGTCGAGCTGGCGCAGCGGACGAGAGCCGCGGCGGTGGTTTCCTCTTACAACGAGCCGCTGATTACCAGTGAATGGGCGGTAAGCATTTTCAAGAAGGCTAAAGAGGCCGGGCTGTTGTGCGCTTATGTCTCCAATGGCAACAATACGCCAGAGGTGATGGAATATCTTCGCCCGTATTTGAGTGCCTACAAAGTGGATTTGAAGTGCATGAACGACAAAAATTATCGCAAGTTGGGCGGCACGTTGCAAAATACGCTGGATGGCATCAGGCGGGCGCGGGAATTGGGCCTGTGGGTGGAGGTGGTGACGCTGGTCATCCCTGGCTTCAATGATTCGAATGCGGAACTGTGGGAGGCTGCCCGCTTCCTGGCCTCGCTTTCGCCCGATATTCCCTGGCATGTGACGGCTTTCCACAAGGATTACAAAATGACGGATCCGGATAACACCGATGCGCGCACGTTGCTGCGCGCCGCCGAGATTGGCCGCGAGGCTGGCCTGCGCTACGTCTATGCGGGCAACCTGCCGGGCGAAGTAGGAGAGTATGAGGATACTTTTTGCCCGCAATGCAACACGCGCTTGATTCGCCGCATGGGGTATATCATCCTGGAATATCACCTGACGGCGCAGGGGAGTTGCCCAAAGTGCGGGGAGCACATTCCGGGTATTTGGCCAACGGAACCCAAGCAGGTTCGTTTGCACGGGCGCGGCATCCCAGAACCGGTGTGGTGAGATTTTTGCTGTATAATTTCACCAGTTTGTTCGTGTGCCGAATGTATTGTTTGGGCAGATTTGCCGGCATTCGGCATTTTCACAATAGCGGCTTTGTGGAACAGGAAAGGAGGTGAGAGGCTGGAAAGTGGCACGATGTTTGCTGATTGCTCGTTCAACCCATCCAATCTCTGTTAGGAGGAGAATCCTGTGAAACGTCAACTGTTTGTCCTGCTGTCCCTCCTGGTGCTGGCAAGTATGTTGCTGGCTGCCTGCGGTGGCGGCGTCAAGCCGGCTGTCCAGACCGAGGGCTTGAAGGAAAAAGCCTTTGAGCCGATGAGCTACTCGGCTCCCGATTGTAATTATGGCGGTGAGATGAAATCCATCGAAGCTGTGGATGAATTCACCGTCAAGTTCACCCTGTGCGTGCCCGACCCGGCCTTCCCGTCCAAGATCGCCTTCAGTTCCTTCTCCATTCAGCCCAAAGAGTGGTTGGAGGCCAATGGTGGCGGCGGGGCGTTGCTGGAGAAGCCGATCGGCACCGGGCCGTATTATGTCGCCTCATGGGAGCGCGGCAACCAGCTGGTCTTGAAGCGCTTCGATGATTATTGGGGCGAAAAAGCCAAGATGCCCACGCTGGTCTTCCGCTGGGGCACGGAGTCGGCGCAGCGTTTGCTTGAGCTGCAATCTGGCACGGTGGACGCGATCGACAACGTCGGCCCAGATGATTTCGATACCGTCAAGAACGACCCGAACCTGAAGCTGGTTGTCCGTCCGGCGTTGAACATCATGTACATCGGCATGAACAACACTTACCCGCCGTTCGACAACGAACTGGTGCGCCAGGCCTTTGCGCAGGCGATTGACCGCAAGCGCATTGTGGATAACTTCTATCCGCCTGGATCGGAAGTGGCCGATTACTTCACCCCGTGCGCTATCCCCAACGGTTGTGTGGGCGAGAAGTGGTATGACTTCAACCCCGAAGCGGCCAAAGCCCTGCTCGAACAGGCTGGCTACAATGCTTCCAATCCCTTCCCCAAAATCAAACTCTACTACCGCGATGTAGTGCGCGGCTACCTGCCCGATCCGAACGTGGTGGCGCAGGATATTCAGGCGCAGCTGAAACAAAACCTGGGCGTGGATGTGGAAATCGTGGTGATGGAATCTGGCGCCTTCCTGGATGCGGCCGATTCCGGTCAGCTGGATGGCCTGCATCTGCTCGGCTGGGGTGCGGATTATCCTGACCAGACCAACTTCCTCGGTTACCATTTTGGCGCTGGCGCTTCCAAGCAATTCGGCAACAAGTTCGATGACATCGTGGCTGCCCTCGACAAAGGCGCCCAGCTTTCGACCGACGAGGCGCGCAAACCCTACTACGAAGAGGCCAACAACCTGATCAAGAAGCATGTGCCGATGATCCCGGTGGCCCACGGTGGTTCGGCGGTAGCCTACAAAGCCAGCGTGGAAGGTGCTCACGCCAGCCCACTGGGCAACGAGGCTTTCAAGGTCATGTCCATTCCAGGACAGGAGACCTTTGTCTGGATGCAGAACGCCGAGCCGATTTCCCTCTACTGCCCGGATGAGACCGATGGCGAATCCCTGCGCGCTTGCGAGCAGGTGGTCGAATCGCTGCTGGCCTATGAGGTGGGTGGCACGGCGGTAGTGCCCAGCCTGGCCGAGAAGTGCGAAGCCAACAACGACCTGACGGTGTGGACCTGCACCCTGCGCAAGGGCGTGAAATTCCACAATGGCTTCTCGTTCGACGCTGGCGATGTGGTCGTCTCCCTTGCCCTGCAATGGGATGCGGCTCACCCGCTCCACAAGGGCAACACGGGCGCTTTCTCCTACTGGAGTGGCCTGTGGGGTCCGTTGCTGAACGCTCCGGCCCAATAGCCCGTTCTCTATTTTTTCTAAAGCCGATGCCCCCGGCGGGTTCATCTCGCCGGGGGTTCTGAGAACATATGACCACTTACATTTTACGTCGTCTTCTTTCCAGTATTCCGGTGCTATTTGGCATTCTGTTCGCCACTTTTGCGCTGGCGCGCATGATCCCGGGGGATCCGTGCCGGGCCATGTTGGGCGAAAAGGCCACCGAAACCGTATGCAATGAATTCATCCATCGTCACGGGCTGGATAAGCCCATTCCGGTGCAGTTTGCCGTGTATGTCGGCGAGATCTTCCGCGGTGATTTCGGCCGCTCTTTCCGCTTCTCTAAACCGGTGACGGATTTGCTGGTCGAGCGTTTGCCGATCACCGTTGAGCTTAGTTTTGCCGCTTTGCTGGTCAGCCTGATTGTGGGCATCCCCCTGGGGGTCATTTCCGCTGTGCGCCATAATTCCTGGATTGATGTCCTTACCATGTTGTGGGCCAATATCGGCGTTTCCATGCCGGTCTTCTGGTTGGGGCTGATGTTGGCCTACTTCTTCTCGCTTACGCTGAAAGATACGCCATTCCAATTGCCGCCTTCGGGGCGCCTGAGCCCGGGGTTACTGACCACGCCTTTTTGGGAGGTGTGGGGGATCAGCCTGGCGCCGCAAGGCCCTTTGTATAGTATTTTGGATTTCATCAGCCGGATGAACATCCTGAATGCCATCCTTTCGGCCAATTTCGAAGTGCTGATAGATGCCATTCGCCATCTCATCTTGCCGGCGATGGCGCTCGGCACCATCCCCATGGCGTTGATCGCCCGCATGGCGCGCTCTGCCATGCTGGAAGTGTTGGGGCAAGATTACATCCGTACGGCACGCGCCAAGGGCTTGCGCCAAAACGTGGTCATCATGAAACACGCTTTCCGCAACGCGCTGTTGCCCCTGGTGACGGTTATTGGTCTTTCGCTGGGCGGCCTGCTCGGTGGGGCGGTGCTTACCGAAACCGTTTTCAACCTCTCCGGCGTGGGGCGCATTCTCTATGACGCCATCACCGCTCGCGATTACGGCATTGTCCAGGCTTTTACGGTGGTCATTGCCATTTTCTTTGTCATTTTGAACCTGCTGGTAGATATTTCTTATGCTTATCTCGATCCCCGCATTCGCCTGGAATAGGACCCTTGTATGAGCAGCGAAACTCTCAAAGTCACCAAACTCGATGCCGAAGGCCTCTCCCTCAAATCGGTGAGTCTGTGGCAAATCACCTGGCGGCGGCTCTTCCGTCGCAAATCGGCCATTGTGGGGATGGTCATTTTGGGTATTCTGGTTTTCATTGCCCTCACCGCTCAGTGGCTGGCACCCTACAGCCCCTACGAGCCATTGATCGGGCGGGAGCCGGTGGGCAAGCGGGAAGCCCCCTGCATCCACTTGCTGGGCTGCCCTGCCGACAAACCGCAACATATCATGGGCACTGATGGCAACGTGCGCGACGAATTCAGCCGCCTGCTCTATGGGGCGCGCCTCAGCCTGATGATCGGCTTCTCCACCGTGACCTTTGCCATTGTCATTGGCACAGTGTTGGGCGCCCTGGCTGGTTATTTTGGCGGCTGGATTGACAACGTCATCATGCGGGTGATGGATGTGCTGCTTGCCTTTCCCTCCCTACTGCTAGCGATCGCCATTGTCACGGTTCTTGGGCCGGGATTGATCAACGCTCTGCTGGCGATTGGCATTGTCTCCATCCCGGCATATGCCCGCGTGGTGCGCGCCAGTGTGCTCTCGGTGCGCGAGATGGATTTCGTCTCGGCGACGCGTGCCCTGGGCGGCAACACCTATCAGATTCTTTTCAAGCGCATTCTACCCAATGCCCTGACTCCGCTCATCGTGCAGGGCACTTTGGGAATTGCCACGGCGATCCTGGATGCGGCGGCGCTCTCCTTCCTGGGCCTGGGCGCTCAACCCCCGACCCCGGAATGGGGTTCCATGCTCGGTGCGGAACGCAACCAGGTTTTTACCGCCCCCCACCTGGTGTTTTACCCCGGCCTGGCCATCATGTTGACGGTGCTCTCGTTTAACCTGCTGGGTGATGGCCTGCGCGATGCGCTTGACCCCCGTCTGGCGCACGTGAGCTGAACGATGTTTGCGCCCCCTCTTTCGCCTCAAATTTTGAGCGGAAAGAGGGGGCGCAATGTCAGTATGCACCTCAAGAATGCCCGTAAGGGCACTTAATTTTTGATTTCGTGCTCATGGTTCGCTCATTTTTGAGTTTTTGCCCCACTCAGGGGCCAAAACAATCATGATTCCTGGCTTTTTCTCCCCCGTGCCCGGCGATTGAAATCGCAGCGACAAGAACGGGAAGCCTGCCTTCGCAGGCTGGAAACCAGTCGGCGCAGGCCGACTTCGCAACCTTGTTGGTGCAGTTTCAACTGCTGCCTCGTAGGCGAGTAGGACGAGTAGGACAAATCAAGGCGAATCTTGAAAGCTCTTCGAAAAGGAGCGAACCAACAGCCCTAAATCCTAAAATCCCTAAATCTAAAATCCCTAAATCCTAAAATCCCAAAAGCGCCAGGCTGCCAAAGAGCACAATAACCAGTGACGCGCCGAGGATCACATCGCGCACCTGACGGCGGTCTTGCAGGTGGAAGAAGGGATAGATCCCCTCGATTTCCCAGCGTGGGCCGGCAAACCAGGCGAAGATCAGCCCACCTAACAGGCCACCGATGTGCCCCCAGTTGTCAATACCGGGCTGGATTCCGCCCAAAACCAGGTTGATGAAGACGATGAACAGCACGTTGCCCAGGGCGCGGCGGGCTTGCTGACCAAAGAGTTTGCGGTTCTGGTAGAGGAAGATCCCCTCGGCGCCGACCAGTCCAAAGATGGCCGTAGAAGCGCCGACCGAATAGGCGGGCGAGAGCAAAAACGAAAGGGCGTTGCCGGCAAAGGCGCTGAGCAGGTAGAGCAACAGGAAGCGCTTATGCCCAAAGTGCTGTTCCAGGCCAGGGCCAAAGGAGAGCAGGGCATACATGTTGAAGAGAATATGCGGCACTGAGGCGTGCAACAGCGCTGGGGTGAGAAAACGCCAAAGCTGACCGGCACGAATAGCCTCGTTGATGCGTGCCCCGTAGAGGGTCAGGTAATCCAGGCCGGGGTAGGCTTCGCCGAAAATGGCAACGCTGAGCAGCTGCAGCACGTAGATGGCGATGGTGAGAAAGAGAATGCCATAGGTGATATTGGGGGCGGAATCTGGCAGGGAGACGCTCACCGTCGAAGGGGGCGCGCCCGGCTCGAGGTCCGGAGAAGAGGCGGGAGGCTGATTCACAGGGTCACCTTTCGGGGCTTGACGCGGTGGTGTTCGGCCTCGATGATCGAGCGAATGACATCCACCGTGTGATCGAGATGATAATCGCTGTTGACAATGACGTAATCAAAGGCTTCGATGCGTTGAAGTTCTTTACGGGCGGTGGCGATGCGCAGGGCCAGTTCTTCGCTGGTTTCGGTTTTGCGCTCTTGTAGGCGGCGTACCAGTTCCTCTTCGCTGGCGGTGGTGATGAAGATGAGCACGGCCTCCGGAGCCAGTTTGCGCACGGTCTCAGCACCTTGCACGTCAAGACGCATGACCACGTCTTTGCCGCTGGC
Source organism: Anaerolineales bacterium (assembly GCA_034433385.1). Taxonomy (GTDB): domain Bacteria; phylum Chloroflexota; class Anaerolineae; order Anaerolineales; family Villigracilaceae; genus DAOUAN01. The sequence continues at coordinate 20,373 of DAOUAN010000138.1, forward strand.
CAGGGCGGCGCGCACCTGTTCTTTGGGGATGCCCTTGTAATCGCCATAGACGATGGCGTATTCGATCAGCTCGTCTTGTTCGATCATACGGGCAAATTCTTCTTTGCTGATGAAGAAGTAGTCTTTGCCGTGGGTCTCGTTAGGGCGGCGCGGGCGGGTGGTGGCGGTGACCACGAAGTGGAAGGGCAGGCCGCGTTCTTTCATGCGTTGCACCACGGTGTCTTTGCCGGCACCCGAAGGACCAGAGATGACAATGAGCAAAGGGGTGGGTTGAATGGGGTTGAATTGGGGGTCGGAACTCATGCCTGAATTTTACCAGAGCGTCTCTCCCCATTTTGCGGGGATGTCGGTAAAATTTTGGTGGCGTTCCTGCCTGCCTTCTGGGGTCGGCGAAGGCCGACCTGGTATGGGGTAGCCCGAAACTTTAGTTTCCGGGCGGCGGCGGGCAGAGACGAGCCATTTTGAACGTTGAAAGGTGTGTTATGCCGACGTATGATTTTATTTGTCTGGATTGCCGCAAACGGTTTGAAGTGTTCATGAGCTATCAGGAATACGGCACGCGGCCGGTGAAATGTGTGCATTGTGGCAGCGAGCAGGTGCGGCGGCGGCTGACGCGGGTGCGCATCGCCCGCTCGGAAGAGAGCCGCCTGGAAAGCATGACGGATGATTTTTCCGATTTTGATGGGCTGGACGAGGATCCCCGCGCTATGGCGCAGGTGATGCGCAAAATGGGGCGGGAGCTGGGCGAGGACCTGCCGCCGGAGTTCGACGAGGTGGTTGAGCGCCTGGAAGCGGGTCAATCGCCGGAGGAAATTGAGGCGGCGTTGCCCGATTTGGGCGAAGGCGCGGTCGGGGAGGAGTGATTTGACAATTATCACTTCCCTTACAATTGCATTTTACGGTTGCGCCTGCTGAAAAAATTGAGTAAGATAAAGATGCCATGATGTCCTGTTTGTCGCTTATCCTGCTTATTGGTTTGTTTGAGACGGGCTTTCAACCAGCCTGACGGGTTACACATATACCTGTCAGGCTTTTTTATTGCTTTTTTCGGGTGTGGCAAGGGGTACGCGCCAGTGGCGCGACAGGTTGATAAATTTTCTGGCAAAAAGGAGTTCGAATGCAAACACCGTGGGAATACCGCTATGCCTTTCGAACGCAGCGAATGGGCAGCTCCGTGATCCGTGAATTGCTTAAATTGACGGAACAACCGGACATCATTTCGTTCGCCGGGGGGCTGCCGGCGCCGGAGGTCTTTCCGGTGCGGGAATTTCAGGAGGCCTGCAACAAAGTGCTGATGGAGCACGGGGCGCAGGCATTGCAATACAGCACCACAGAAGGCTACCGTCCGTTGCGAGAGATGATTGCCCGGCACAATGCGCGCTACAGTGTGGAGGTATCGGCGGAGAACATTCTCATCACCTCCGGCTCGCAGCAAGCGCTAGATTTTATCGGGCGGCTGTTTATCAATCGCGGCGATTACATCGTGGTGGAGTCGCCTACATATCTAGGCGCTTTGCAGGCCTGGAACGCCTATGGCGCACAGTACATCACCGTCCCGACCGATGAGCATGGGATGGTGGTGGACGAACTGGAGAAGGCGCTGCGGGTGGGGCCGAAGTTCATTTACGTGTTGCCCAACTTCCAGAATCCCAGCGGCGTGACGCTCAGCCTGGAGCGCCGCAAACGCTTGGTGGAACTGGCCGATCGCTATGGGGTGCCCATCGTCGAAGATGATCCGTATGGTCAGCTACGCTACGAAGGTGACCACCTGCCGCCGGTGGTGGCGCTGGATAGCGAATTTCGCGGGCCGAACGGTGGTCATTATAGCGGCAACGTCATTTACCTGAGCACCTTCTCCAAATTGCTGGCGCCGGGTCTGCGGTTGGCCTGGGTCATTGCCCCGCCGGAAGTCATCCGCCGCCTGGTCATGGCCAAGCAGGCAGCCGATTTGCATACCGCCTCTTTCAACCAATACGTGGCTTACGAAGTGGCCAAAGGCGGCTTCCTGGATGAGCATGTGAAGGTGATTCGCGCCACATACAAAGAACGCCGCGATGTGATGCTCGAAGTGATGGATGAAGTCTTCCCCTCCGAAGTACGTTGGACTCGGCCGCAGGGTGGCATGTTCCTGTGGGGCATTTTGCCGCCGGGCATGGATGCTGCCGAAGTGCTCAAAGTGGCCATCGAACGCAAAGTGGCCTTCGTGCCAGGGGCGCCCTTCCATGCCAACGGCGGCGGCGAGAACACCATGCGCATTAACTTCTCCTACTCCTCGCCCGAAGTCATCCGCCAGGGTATCACCCGCCTGGGCGAGACTCTCAAAGAATTGCTCCACAAAAATGGCCATGTGCGGCGTTGAGCAATTCACCAATTGAAAAAGGACCAGTGCGGCAAGCCGCAACCCAATGTCACTGCGAGGAGCGCAGCGACAAAGGGCCACGGCCCGAGGGGCCTCGCCCCGTGGAGTCACGGCCTGAGGGGCAGTCTCCTCGCCTGAGGGGAGATTGCTTCGCTTTGCTCGCAATGACAGGATACAAAATCTTCGCGGCCATGATCGATTTTCAGGAGCCATACTATAGCGCGAGATTCTCGCCCTGAGCCTGCCGAAGGGTATCTCGCTTTTGCTGCAAGCACTCCCAGATATGGCGGGCGACATGAATCCCATTCGGGGACGATGTGCCGCGGCGCAGATGCCCATATCTGGATTGTCGGAATCATCCAGAAAGATGCAAGAGCGGATGAGCCGACTTCCAGTCGGCTTTGTGCGGGCATGACAGATTCAACATCTCCGGGCGAGATGGCGCAAGAAGATTTTTGGGATAAGGCTTTTTTCAGCGCGGAGACACAGAGAAGATCAAAAGAAAACGCTGCGAGCCTGGCGCTCTCCGCGGTCAAAACGCGGAACGATTCCCTTATCCCTAATTCATCATAATCAAAAGAGGCCGGCCTGAGCGCCGACCTCTTTTTTGGGGGATGGGCAGGCCAGGCCATAGAGCGCCTCCCCTACCCAGGGCTGCCTGGAACAACAACCCTGGCTATTCCTCCACATACGGCACGTATTCGGCGCGGGCGATGCCCTGGGCAAACGCCGTCTCGGCCACCGCACGCGCCACGGCCTGGTGAACGCGCTTATCCAACGGGTTGGGCACCAGTTCGCCTGCCGGGGTCAGGTTGGCGATAGTGTGCGCTGCGGCCAGCAACATCTCGTAGGTAATGCGCGGAGCGTTCGAATCTACGGCGCCGCGGAAAATGCCGGGAAAGCCCAGCACATTGTTGACCGACTTGCCATCAGCGGCGAAAGCCGCGCCCCGCTCCAGGGCCACCTCGGGGGCAATTTCGGGGTTGGGGTTCGAAAGCGCCAGGATGATTTGCCCCGGGCGCACCATTTCGGGGCGGATCAAACCCGGCGCGCCGGTGGTAGCGATGACAATATCGCACGACCGCATAATTTCTTCTAGATTGGATTGGATTCCCCCGGCCGCGGCGAAACGAGCCAGCGCCTCGGCGCTTAAATCTGCCCCCCAAACCGGGTTGCCCGTCAGGCGCATCAACATTCGACCGATGGCCTGGCCCGCGGCCCCCAGGCCGATCTGCCCGATGCGCGCTTGCTTGAGGTCCTTGCCGGTTTCGCGAGCTGCCACCAGCAGGGCGGCGGTGCTGACGACGGCGGTTCCATGCTGATCATCGTGCATCACTGGAATATCCAGGGCGGCCTGCAAGCGCTCTTCGATCTCAAAGCAGCGTGGTGCCGAAATATCTTCCAGTTGGATGGCGGCAAAGGTTGGGGCGATGTGCCTCACCGTGGCGACAATTTCATCCGGGTCTTTGGTATTCAACAGAATGGGCACACCTGAAAGCCCTACCAGCGTTTCCATGAGCATGGCCTTGCCTTCCATCACGGGCATGGCCGCCAGGGGACCAATATCACCCAGCCCCAACACGGCCGTCCCATCGGTGACGATGGCGACCATGTGGCTGATGCTGGTGTACAGCCGCGCCTGAGAGGGATCGGCCGCGATGCGCCGGCAGACTTCTGCTACCCCAGGCGTATAAACCCGTCGCAACGTAGTCAGCGAGTCGATGGGGAAACGGCTACGGATGGCAATTTTCCCTTTCTGGTGGAGTTCCAGCACTTCATCGCGCACTTCGATCACATGTGTGCCAGGGTTGGCACGCATGGCGGCCAGTACATTCTCCAATTGGGCCTCGTCTTCGGCGGAGACGGTGATGTCGCGTACCACGTGTCGCGAAGTCTCGGTGAGCAACACAATGCTGCCGATGCTCCCCCCTGCGGCTGAAATGGCGCTGAGCAGGCGCGCCAGCACGCCCACTTCCTGGTCGTTTCGCACGCGCACGGTGCGCATGATCTTCCGTTCCCAGGCCATGCTTATTCTCCTTTCTCGGTGATTGCTGAGATTTCAGCCAGGATGGGGGGCAACTCCGTGAAAGAAGTCATTACCGGGCAACCCGCTTCGGAGAAGATGCCGCGCGGGTCGTAGAGCACCGGCCAAAGTCCGGCCTGACGCGCCCCGATGACATCGGCGAAGTAGTTATCGCCCACGTAAATTGCCTGCCGGGGGTGCGAATCCAGCCGTTTCAGGGCGGCTTCGAAGATGCCCGGCTGAGGTTTGTAGAAGTTGACTTCACCGCCGGCCAGGGCAAATTCAAAAAAAGAATCCAGCCCCAGACGCTCCAGTTCTTCGTTATAGGGATTGGTGCGGTTGGAGACGACCGCCAGCCGATAGCCAGCCTCTTGCAGATTTTGCAAGACGGTAATGGCCCCCTCTGTGACCAGCGTCTGCGGACGGTAATTTTCCTCCATGTAGTTGCTCACCTGTTCGGCCAGGTCGAAGGCGGTTTGCGGGGCAATTCCCAGGGCGATCAGGCGGCGACGACTGTAGTTGCGCCAGAAGTCGCGCGTTTCGCCGCCATACAGGTCGTGATCGCTTTTCAGTTCGGGAGAGTTAGCCCAGTAGTAGTGTTCCCAGCGTTCGCTGCGCAGGTGATCTTCCTGGCTGAGGGGAAACCCCAGGCTGATGACATAATTTGTGAAAACCTCCCCGCCAGGGGGGAGGTGAAGACGAAGGGTTCCGTCTAAATCGAATAGAACGGTTTTAATTCCATTAGGGGAAAACATGGATCTCCAGAAAAAGTGAGGAAAGGAAGGTCGTTAGCCACCAATTTCAGACATAACCCGGTTGAGCGGGATAACGCCTTCGGCCAGGCCGTGTCCCCAGGGTTTTTCCCACACGCCTTCGACGATCAACTGGCGTAAATCGTCGAGGGTCGCACCGGCACGCAGGGGGGTGAGCAGGTCCACTTCTTTTTCGCGCAACAGGCACAGGCGCAAGCGGCCATCAGCGGTAAGTCGGGCGCGGGTGCAGGCTGAACAAAATGGCTGGGTGACGGAGGAAATGAAGCCGATATCGCCTTGTGCGCCGGGGATGTGGAAGAGGCGGGCTTCACCATCTAAACGGCCCTCGTTGGCCACTTCTAATTTGCCGAAGGTGGCCTCGATGCGCTCCTGGATTTGATTGGCGGTGACTACCTGGGTGAGTTGCAGATCGGTGGCGCCGGCAAAAGGCATCATTTCGATAAAGCGCACCTGCCAGGGATGTTCGATGGTCAGGCGGGCCAGATCCACCACATCTTCTTCATTGTAGCCTTTGACGACCACGGCGTTGAGTTTGATCGGGGTCAGGCCGGCCTCTTCGGCGGTGAGCACGCCCTCCCAGACCTGTTCCAGGCTGCCCCAGCGGGTGAGGCGACGGAATTTTTCCGGGTTGAGGGTGTCTATCGAAACGTTGACGCGCTGCAAACCCGCCTCTGCTAGCGGGCGCGCCAGCCGGGAGAGCAGGATCCCGTTGGTGGTCATGGAAACCGAGCGGATGCCCGGCGTGGAGGCGATGCCGCGCACGATGTCCACAATGTGGGCGCGCACAGTCGGTTCGCCGCCGGTCAGACGGATTTTGTCGAAGCCCAGTTCGGCGAACAATTGCGTCAGGCGCAAAATTTCATCGTCCTGCATCAGTTCTGCATTGGGTCGGAAGGTCATCTCTTCTGGCATGCAGTAGATGCAGCGCAGGTTGCAGTGATCGGTCAGGCTGATGCGCAGGTAATGAATGTGACGTCCAAAGCGGTCAATGGCCATGGTATTGCATTTATTTTACTCCAATTTGTCGGATGCACAGGCGGACACTCCGAATTTTTCCGCCGCCCTGACCAATTTTGTGGGCGATGGCTTTGGCGTTGGTCTCTTCCTCATGAATTGACGGACTTCCGTAGCCGTGCTATTATCATTTATCATTTTTGTTAATCAAGGAGTTATTATGAGTTTTGAATTTATCCTTCGCCTGATTGGCATGATTGTTCTGTCCATTGTAGGGGGGGTTTGGGGTTTCGATTTAGGGGCACTCAACCCTACCGAGCGTGTTCGTTACACTGCTCTGCTGGCGCTGATCGGGGCGCTGGCCGGCCTGATCCTCACCCCGTATTTCACCACGCGCCCGGCGCGCGCCCTGCGCGCTCTGCTGGGGCGGATCGCGGCGGAAACGCTCTTTGCCGCACTGATTGGCCTGGTCACTGGCTTGCTCATTGCTGCCTTGCTGGCGTTTCCGCTTTCGCTCTTGCCTCCTCCCTTCGGCAGCATCCTGCCTTTTGTGGGCGTACTGATTTTTGCCTATTTTGGCGTTTCGCTCTTTGTCATGCGTCAGGGAGACATCATGAGCCTGTTCAGCGTCCTGAGCGGCAAGGCCGAAGGCGGTAATTCCTCCTCCTGGACGAATCTCAATCGCACCATCTTGCTCGATACCAGCGTGATCATCGATGGCCGGGTAGCCGACATTGCCAAAACCGGCTTCCTCCCTGGCACGTTGCTCATTCCCCGCTTTGTGCTAAATGAACTACAATACATCGCCGATTCCCCCGATGGCCTGCGCCGTCAACGCGGCCGGCGGGGCATGGAAGTGTTGGCCGAGCTGCAAAAACTGCCCAACATCCTGGTGCGCGTCAGCGACATTGATGTTGAAGGGATGCGTGAAGTGGACGACAAACTCGTTGTCCTGGCCCGTCAGCTGAAATGTCCCATTTTGACCAATGACTACAACCTGAATCGCGTCGCCGAATTGCAAGGCGTCACCATCCTCAATATCAACGAACTGGCCAATGCCGTCAAGTCGGTTGTCTTGCCGGGCGAAACCCTGCGCATCAACATCATTCAGGAAGGCAAAGAACCAGGTCAGGGCGTAGGCTACATGGACGATGGCACTATGGTCGTGGTAGAAAACGGCAAAGAATATATTGGCGAATATCGCGATGTCAATGTCACCAAAGTACTGCAAACCGCGGCCGGACGGATGATTTTCGGTCGGGTCGAAGAAGAAAAGAAAAGGCGCTAATCGCGCGGAGGGAAATCATGTTACGCATTTACAACACACTTACCCGCACCAAAGAAGAGTTCCGCCCCCTTGAACCGGGGGTGGTCAAAATGTACGTTTGCGGCCCGACAGTCTATTCCAAAGCCCATGTCGGTCACGCCATGTCGGCGCTGGTTTTCGATATTATCCGCCGCTACCTGCTCTGGCGTGGCTATGACGTTCGCTTTGTCATGAACTTCACCGATGTGGATGACAAAATCATCGCCCGCGCCCAACAATTGGGCATGGACCCCAACGACCTGGCCGAACAACTCATCGCCGAATTCCGCCAAAACCTGGAAGACCTGAACGTCCTGCCGGCCACCGTCAACCCGCGTGCCACCCACACCATGGACAAAATCATCGAAATGATCAGTGGCCTGATCGAAAAGGGCTACGCCTACGCCCCTGGCAATGGCGATGTCTACTTCCGTGTCACCAAACGCCCCGATTATGGCAAACTCTCTGGCCGCAAGCTGGAAGAAATGCAAGCTGGGGCGCGTATCGAAATCGGCGAACAAAAAGAACACCCCATGGACTTTGCCCTGTGGAAAGCGGCCAAACCCGGCGAACCTGCCTGGGATAGCCCCTGGGGCAAAGGTCGCCCTGGCTGGCACATCGAATGCTCCGCCATGAATTACTCCATTTTGGGTGAGCAAATTGACATTCACGGCGGCGGCAACGACCTGGTCTTCCCACACCACGAAAATGAAATCGCCCAGTCCGAATCCTTCACCGGCAAACCCTTCGCTCGCTACTGGATGCACAACGGCATGTTGCAACTGGGCGGGGAAAAAATGTCCAAATCCCTGGGCAACCTCATCACCATCGAAGAATTCCTCAACAGACACGATGGCGATGTCATGCGAATGCTCGTCCTGACCAGCAGCTACCGCGCCCCCCTGAACTTTACCGACGAAGCGATCGCATCTGCCGAAAAAGGCCTCGAGCGCCTCAAATCTGGACTTCGGCCGGCCGCGCCCAACCCAGGCGGACTCCCCGCTGGTAGCGCTGCCGAACTGATCTCCCAGGCCGAAGCGACCAAACAAGCCTTCATCGAAGCCATGGACGACGACTTCAACACCCCCCTGGCGCTGGCCACCCTCTTTGAACTCGTCAAAGCCATCAACACCGCCCGCGACGCTGGTGCAACTGCCGAACAGCTTCAACCGGCCCAGGCCATATTGCGCGAATTGACCGGCGTTTTAGGCCTGCGCCTGGCCGAAAAGACCGACACCCTCGGCGCGGCGAAATTCATTGACCTGCTCGTCGAAGTGCGCGCCGAAGTCCGCAAACAAAAATTATGGGCGCTTTCCGATATGATTCGTGACCGCCTGAAGGAACTGGGCGTAATCCTCGAAGACAGCCGCGAAGGCACCACCTGGCGTTGGGGATGAACAGCGAATTCATCTACTCGCGTAACGCCGTCTATGAAACCCTGCGTGCCGCGCGCAGGGAAATCTTTCGTCTGCAAATTGCCGAGGGCAGCCAGGAAAAAGGCCGCCTGGCCGAAATCATCAACCTGGCGAAAGCGCGTCGCGTGCCGGTTGAGCGCCTGCCGCGCCCTCGCCTGGACAAGATTCATCCCAATCATCAGGGCGTCGTCGCTGAGGTTAGCCCTTACCCTTACAGCGATTTGTTGAGCATCCTTGAGCGCGCCAGCGCCCAAAACGAATCACCCTTCATTTTGATCCTGGACACCTTGCAAGACCCGCAAAACTTTGGCACATTATTGCGCACCGCGGAAGCTTGCGGCGTGCATGGTGTGATCATCCCCCTGGCGCGCACCGTCCAGGTTACGCCCGCGGTTGTCAACGCCTCCTCAGGCGCCAGCGAACACCTGCTAATCGCTCAATCTAACCTGGCGCAGGCTATCGAAGCGCTGCAGCAGGAAAACATCTGGGTGGTGGGGCTGGATCAGGAAGGCGAAACGCTCGGTGAAGGTAACCAACGTCATCTGCAAGGGGCGCTGGCGTTGGTAGTCGGCTCGGAGGGAGAGGGCATTCGCCCGCTGGTAAAATCCAAATGCGATACCTTGCTCAAACTTCCCATGCGCGGCGCCATTGAATCGCTCAATGCTGCTGTAGCTGGCTCGGTGGCGTTGTATCTGGCATATCTGCAACGCCTTAAGTAAACTACAGCCGCAAGATGGTTTGCCGAACAGTCTGAAAGACTTTGTAGCCTCCCCTCTGATGACGGTGTCTCCGAGTGGAGGCTTGAGAGATACCCACAAATTTTTGGTTATTCGCTGCAATACAAACCAGGAGAATTTATGCCTCAGGCAACTTTTCATTTCCCGCGCGGATTTTTATGGGGCACTGCTACGGCAGCCCATCAAGTCGAAGGGAACAATACCAACAATCAATGGTGGAAATGGGAAGAAGAGGGACACACCAACGGCCGCTCAGGCCTGGCCTGTGACTGGTGGGGTGGCCGCTGGAAAGAGGATTTCGACCGCGCCGCCGAAGCCGGACAAAATGCCCATCGCTTCTCGGTCGAGTGGAGTCGCATCCAGCCTGCTCCCGATCGCTGGGATGAAGATGCCCTGGAGCATTACCGCCTGATGCTGCGCGGCCTGCGCGATCGCGGCATGACCGCCCTCGTCACCCTGCATCACTTCACCGATCCGCTCTGGTTCACCGAAATGGGCGGTTGGGAAAACCCACAAGCCGTTGTTTTCTTCGAGAAATTTGTGCGTAAAACCGTCGAAGCCTTAAAAGAATATGTGACCTTGTGGTGTACCATCAACGAACCCAACGTCTATGCCCTGAGCGGCTATGCCAATGGCGCTTTTCCTCCCGGCGTTCAGGATTTGAAACGCGCCATTCAGGTGGAAGCCAATTTGCTCCGCGCCCATGCGGCTGCTTATCATGCCATTCATCAGATTCAATACGAGGCGCGTGTGGGATATGCCCTGCACTACCGCCCCATGGTGGCCAAACGCCCCTGGTTTCCCCTGGATACCCTCATGCGCAACATCCGCTATGCTGGCGTCAACATGGCTTTCCCCACGGCCATTAGCACCGGCCTGATGCGCTCGCCATTGGGCAACCTCCCCGTGCCAGAAGCCAAAGGCACACAGGATTATTTGGGGCTTAACTATTATTCGGTAGATACCATCTCCTTCAACCTTGCCAAGCGCGGCGAACTCTTCACTCATGCTGATTTTCCCGCAGATGCCGATCTGAGCGACACCCGCTTCCTGGCGAACATCCCCGAAGGGATTTTTGACTCCATCAAGTGGGCGGTCCGCACTTACCCGGACCTCCCGATTCTCATCACCGAAAACGGCGTAGAGGATGCTGACGATCACATGCGGCCGCGCTACATTGCCCGTCACATTCACCAGGTCTGGCGGGCGGTAAATTTCAACTGGCCAGTCAAAGGATATTTCTACTGGTCACTGGTGGATAACTTCGAATGGGAGCGCGGCTGGACGCAACGCTTTGGCTTATGGGGGCTTGAGATCGAAACACAACGGCGCATCAAGCGTCCCTCGGCCGATTTGTATGCCGAAATCTGCAAAGAAAATGGCCTTTCCTCTGAGATGGTGCAAAAATATTGCCCCGAAGTCTTTGAGCAGATTTTCCCCAGTTGAGGGTATGCCAGCGCCATTCGCCCGGAAACTAAAGTTTCGGGCTACCGTCTCGCAAGGTCGGCCTTCGCCGACCGGAGCGAAAGTGGGGGGAGTTTCTTAGCCTTGCTGCCTCTCAGGTGTCCCCCCATACGCTTTTTGCGCATCGGCAATTTCTGTTTGCGCAATGCGGCGGCGCGGAGTAGAATGCTTCTTATGTCCACCATTTCTCTTCCGGCTGAATTTACCCTCTCTTCTCCCTTCCGCTCTGATCGAAGCGGGCCGGTGCGCTGGATCTGGTCTCATGCTTTGCGCTACTGGCCAATCATCGTCATGCTAATCCTCGGTGCGATTGGCAACGCTGCCCTGGCGGCGGTTGTACCTGTTCTCACCGGTCAGGCTTTCAATGCCATGCTGGCTACTCATCCTGATACGCGGGTGTTGTTACCGCTGGCGCTGACCATTGGGGGTACACAAATCATTCGTGGCGTGTTGCAATTGGGAAGAAACTTTGGCGCCGAGCTGCTGGCTCAAAAACTGGAGCGCGATATTCGTGCTGAATTGTATCTTTCCCTGTTGGGCAAAAGCATGACCTTTCACAACCTGCAGCCGGTAGGGGATACGATGGCTCGCGCCACCAACGACGTGCGCGAGGTGAACTTCATGTTTAGCCCGGGCATTAACCTGGTGGTGGGCTCGTTTTTGTTCCTGGTCATGCCCTTTTTCTTTGCCCCTCGTTATCACCCCGCCCTGGTGCTTACCCCGGCAGTCTTTTTTGTGGCATATTTCCTCGCTTTGGGACGTTACCTGAAAACCATGGCGCCTATCACCGATGAAGTGCGGCGCACCTTTGGTGTGATGAATACCCATCTTTCCGAAGCGCTGGATGGTGTTGAAATTATGAAGGGGGCAGCCCAGGAAAGCTCGGAAATCGAGCGCTTCGTCACCAACGCCCGGAGAGTACGCGATACCTTTGTGCGTCAGGGAGACCTGGAAGCTCGCTTCATGCCCACTCTTTTTCTGGGGTTGGCGTATGCGACTGGCCTGGTCCACGCTCTATGGCTGTTTCGCAGCGGGTTGATTGATGTGGGTGCGGTAGTCGCTTATTTTGGCATTTTGCGCATGCTGGAATTTCCCACATTTACCTCCTCTTTCGCCTACACCCAAATTTCCTCGGGCCTTTCCAGTGCCCGCCGCATCCTGGATTTGATGAATCGCGAAAACAACCTCGATCAAAATGTAGCCGGTTATGCCGGGACAATGGTCGGGGCGATTGAATTTCGCAATGTTTCTTTCGCTTATCCTGCTGCTCACACGGATTCACGAAACGAAGAATATGTCCTTCAGGGACTGACCTTCACTATCCAACCCGGACAAACAGTGGCCATCGTCGGCCAAACCGGCGCAGGGAAGACGACCCTGGTTAAATTAATCAACCGAACGTATGATGCCAATGCTGGTCAGGTGTTAGTAGATGGCCGCGATGTGCGCGATTGGAATCTGGCTGCCCTTCGCTCACAAATTTCTATGATCGAGCAAGATATTTTCCTGTTTTCTCGCTCGATTGCCGAGAATATCGCCTTTGGCAAGCCTGAGGCTACACAGGAGGAGATCGAAGCCGCGGCGCGGGCTGCTCAGGCTCACGAATTTATTATGGGCTTGGAAAATGGCTACGATACCGTCATCGGTGAGCGGGGCGTGACCCTCTCTGGCGGGCAGCGTCAGCGCATTGCCCTGGCCCGCGCTTTCCTGACGGATCCGCGGATTCTTATCCTGGATGACTCCACCTCGGCGATCGATTCGGCAACCGAAGATCATATCCAGCAGGCGATCGCTACCGCAGCGCGCGGCCGCACTACGATCCTGATCACGCACCGCCTTTCTCAAATCCGCTGGGCTGATCTGATCATCGTGTTGCGCCGAGGCAAGATCGTGGCGATGGGCACACATGAAGATCTGATGCAATCCTCCCCGGCGTATGCCCGTCTTTTCCGTGAATGATGTGTTGTGAGGTCTTATGGGTTTTTTTGCCGGCTTGAATGAAGAAAAATATGATCGTCAGTATACCGACCGCCAGTTGCTGGCGCGTATCCTGGACTATTTTCGACCGCAAACCGGGCGCCTGCTTGGTGTAGCTGCCCTGGTGTTGCTCATCGCTGCCCTGGGGGCTGCTTTGCCGGTGCTGGTTGGGCGCATTGTGGATTGGCTCAAAGCCGCGCCCCGCCCGCAAATGATTGCGCTCGTGGGGCTGGGATTGGCACTTATCGGCGTAGCCAGCTGGGGGTTGAACTGGCTGCGGCGCAGTTTGATCATCCGCATCATCGGCGATGTCGTCTTGGAGTTACGAACCCGCGCCTTTCGCGCCGCGGCCGAACACGATCTCTCGTTTTATGACCAGTTTTCCTCGGGCCGTATTGTTTCGCGCATTACCTCAGATACCAATGATTTTGGCCAGCTGGTGGTCATTGTCACCGATGTTCTTTCGCAAATTATCCAGGCGATTCTGCTGGGGGTGGTGCTCTTCCGCACGGAATGGCGTCTGGCGCTTTTGCTGATGGCTTTCATGCCGATCATTTTTGCTGTGGCTGCCGGCTTTCGTAGCCTGGCGCGGCGCGTGACCCGCCAGGGGATGCGCGCTATGGCAAATGTCAACGCGACGATCAAAGAAACTGTAAGTGGTATTTCCATTGCCAAAAATTTCCGCCAGGAAGAGAGCATTTACCGCATTTTCGAAGACGCAAATCAGCAATCTTATCGCGTGAATGTGCGGCGGGGTTTTGTGCTCTCGCTGGTGTTCCCCACCCTCAACGCGTTGGGCGGCATTTTTGTCGGCGTACTGGTCTATAGCGGTGGACTGGGCGCGGCGCAGGGGATTGTTTCCATCGGCGCCTGGTATCTCTTTATCATGAGCCTGGATCAGTTTTTCTACCCGGTGCTGAATCTCTCAGCGTTTTGGGCGCAGATTCAATCGGGGCTATCTGCGGCCGAACGCGCTTTCGCCTTGATTGATGCCGATCCAAACGTCGTTCAGGTAGATCGACGCGCGGTGCCGCCCCTGCGAGGCGACATCCGTTTCGAGAGGGTCTCCTTCCGCTATCGAGAGAACGAACCGATCTTGCAGGACTTTAGCTTGCACATCCACCCCGGAGAGACTCTAGCCCTGGTGGGACATACCGGCGCGGGGAAATCTTCCATTGCTAAATTGATCGCCCGTTTTTACGAGTTTCAGGGTGGGCAATTGCTGATCGATGGCATGGACATTCGTACCTTTGATTTGCAACAATATCGTCGCCAACTGGGGATTGTCTCGCAGGTGCCGTTCCTCTTCTCTGGCACAGTCGCCGATAATATTCGTTATGCCGCCCCCACGGTCAGTGATGCTGAAATGCTTGCCATGGCGCAAAAAATTGGTGATGGTGAATGGCTGGAAGCCCTGCCTAATGGCCTGAACACAGAAGTGGGCGAGCGCGGCGCTCTGCTTTCGATGGGGCAGCGTCAACTGGTGGCCCTGATGCGCGTGCTCATGCAAAAGCCCCCCATTTTTATCCTGGATGAAGCCACTGCCAGTATTGATCCCTTTACTGAATGGCAAATTCAGCAGGCGCTTAATCTGGTGCTGGCTCAGTCAACCAGCATTCTGATTGCTCATCGTTTGTCCACGGTCAAAGCTGCTGATCGCATTGTTGTCATGGATCATGGCGCAATTATCGAGGAGGGCAGCCATGCTACCCTGTTGCAAAAAGGCGGCCATTATGCCACCCTTTACAATACCTACTTCCGCCATCAAAGCCTGGCCTATGTGGAGCAAGTCCGAGAGATGATGAGAGCAGACCCCGAAAATTAGCGTTTTCCGCTTTTATTAACTCATGGTTCGCTCATTTTAGAATTTTTGCCCCACTCAGCGGCCAAAACAATCACGATTCCTGGCTTTTTCTCCCCCGTTTTGACAAGTGTTTCAACGGCTTGCTTGAAAGCGGGACAAAATCACGGGTGATAGCCTGATTTTAGGTCTCTCGCCGAATTTTTGTGCAACGGGCGGACAAAGCATGATGCAATTTTGCACGTACCCTCTTCACAGCCCGCCCCCACCCCTGCCCATCCCCCGCCCGTGAACACATGCAGCGCAACTTTCCTCTCTTGGACGGGGAATGGGGATGGGGTGTTTGAAGCACCAGACGGGACAAGAGTCCCTCTGCATCCCTCCGAAAGGGAGCACTAAAAGGTTGTGGGTAAGATGGAAAACAGGGAAACGGCTAGTGTCATTGCGAGGGGCGTCAGCCCCGAAGCAATCCATCTATTCCTTGCCGACCAGGAGATTGCTTCGCCGCCTTTGGCGGCTCGCAATGACACAAAACGGCGTTTTTCGCCCACAGCGTCATCTCTCAAGGCACTGGCGAAATGAGCATCCATCCACCGCTCACACCTGACTAACAACTTTTTAGCGCATCCCTCCGAAAGCGGATGGAGGCGACCTGTAGCCCAACCCATGAAAATTTTTGCGGTTCCCTTCAGATTTGTGGGGTGCCCGGCGATTGAAATCGCAGCGCCAAGAACGGGAAGCCTGCCTTCGCAGGCTGGAAACCAGTCGGCGCAGGCTGACTTCGCAAGCTCGTTGGTGCAGTTTCAACTACTGCCTCCCACGTGAAGCGCGTAAAGCGCACCCCCATGGTGCGTTCATCCTGCGCAAAGCAGGCCCCGCCTGCCAGGGAGAGTTATAATTGACACACCGCAAACGCGGTAGGAATGTATGATGTTACTTAATAATGATGAAAGTGATCTAGATTCGGATCCGAACCTGCTGTCCCGTAGCGGATGGCTCTTATTGTTGCAATATCAGCCAGGCATCACGTAGGAGGGTGAATCGCCTCCTGCGCGGTGCTATTTCAGCGCACAGGAGGCGATTATGCTCCAAATTTACAAAACCACTGAACAAGGCATGACCCAATTGGAGTCGGCGGTGAATGGTTGCTGGATAAATGCCATTGACCCGACCCCTGAGGAGATTCAAAAGTTGCTTGATTGGGGGGTAGAGATGGATTACATTAATTATTCCCTGGACCTGGATGAAATGGCGCGTATGGAGCGGGATGAAGAATATACCTTCATCCTTTTGCGCATCCCTCATTACCAGCCCCAGAGTGACATTCCTTATATCACCATCCCTTTAGGAATTTTGATTCTGAGCAACATGATTGTGATCATTTGCCGCTACCCGAACGATATTTTTAAAGTGCTGGCAAATGGAAAATATAAAGGCTTAAAAACCGGGAAACGCTATCGTTTCACACTTTATATCTTTTTGGAAACGGCTGTTCGTTACCTTGCCCATTTGCGCGAAATCAACCGCGCCACCGAGATGCTGGAAGATAAATTGCAGGTTTCCACGCGCAATCGCGAAGTCTTGGAATTGCTCAAATACCAGAAAAGCCTGACCTACTTTGCTACTGCTTTGCGTTCCAACGAAGTGATGATGGAACGCGTGCAGCGTGTTCAACTTTTCAACTATTACGAAGAAGACCAGGATTTGCTGGAAGATGTGTTAACCGAAAACCAGCAGGCCATCCAAATGACCAGCATTGCCACAGACATCCTTTCTGGCATGATGGATGCTTTTGCCTCGATTATTTCTAATAACTTAAACACGGTGATGAAGGCGTTAGCTGCCATTACCATTGTGATTAATGTCCCCGCTGTAGTGGCGGCATTTTATGGCATGAACGTGCAATTACCAGGCGAAGAACACCCTCTGGCGTTTTTGTTCGTTTTGGGTCTGTCTTTTGCCCTCACCGGCATCGCTATATTAATTTTTGCCAAGCGCGACTGGTTTTAATCGGCCGGTTTTTCCTGGGCGGAGAGAACGCTTTTACGCATTTGCTCCTCTTCCAGCGTGCGGATTCCGTTTCGTACCTGGTTGAGCAAGCGCTCCAGTTCGGTTTGCAGGCGAGCGAGGCTATCCAGCACATATTCATCCGCGTCGCGACGGGTGGCCTCAGCATCGGCGCGTGCCTGTGCCAGGATTTGCTCAGCCCGACGTTGCGCCTCTACCACGATGTTGTCGCGTTCGGCCAGTTGCTCCGCTTTTTCGCGCGCCAGTTGCAGGGTGCGATTGGCCTCCTCCTGGGCCTGCGCCAGGATGCGATCGCGTTGCAGCAGAACCTGCTGCGCCTTTTTGACCTCTTCTGGGATGGCGATGCGCATCTGGTCAATCAATTCCAACATGCGATCTTCATCCACCACCACGTTATGCGTAAATGGCACTGCTTTGGCTTCGTTGAATAACTCTTCCAGGCGGTCAATTAATTGCAGGATGTCCATTGGCTCCTCGCTTTCCCATGGAGCGGATTAAATGCCGCAGTATGATCTCGGCCGAACCAGGGGGAACCCATCATGAATTTGATTTTAGCACATTAATCGCGCAGCGCATTCGGCGGGGTATGCTGTCCATCCAGCTCGCTAACCTTGTGCTTTAAGGCTTTTTCCACATGCGGCGGCACCATGCTGGAAACATCACCGTTCAGCATGGCAATCTCCTTAACGGTACTCGACGAAAGAAATGTGTGTTCCTCCGCGGTGATCAGGGCAATGATCTCAATATCTGGGGCGAGACGATGATTGGCCAGCGCCATGCGAAACTCAAACTCAAAGTCCGAAAAAACACGCAACCCACGCACGATCACCTGCGCCTCTACTTGCCGACAGAAATCCACCGTCAGGCCGCTGTATCCCATCACGCGAATTTTCGGGTTGTCGCGAAAAGCATCCTCCACCAACGCCATTCGCTCTTCAGGGGAAAACATCAGGCTTTTTAGCGGCTTATCGTACACGGCCATGATGACTTCGTCGAACAAACGCGTGGCCCGTATGGCGATATCCATGTGGCCGTAATGAATGGGGTCAAACGTACCAGGAAAAAGGGCTCGAACCATCAATGCTCCAAAAATTCCCAGGCACAAATCGTCCCTTTTCCAGGGGAAACTTGCGCCTGGATAGAAATTAACCTGACTTTTGGGTAACTTGCGGACAAAGCATGAACAACGACCTCAGGGGCGAGATTTTGCACGTAACAAATTTTTGCTTTCGAAGCGTTTTTCATTAAATCGCTCCTGATGGCACAAGGTTTAGGTTAACTTACATCTCCCTTGCCGTTTTCCCAAAAGCGTTGCAGCGCTTCGGCCAGCAAAGCATGTTCGGGTTTTTGCAAATTGGGGTCTTCTTCGAATAATCGCTGCGCATAGGAACGCGCTTTTTCGATCAACTTCACGTCCGAAAGGCTGGCCATGCGCAGGCCGGCCGCATAACCAGATTGACGCGTGCCTAAGAATTCACCAGGGCCGCGTTGTTGCAGGTCGCGCTCGGCCAGCACAAAGCCATCGTTTGTCTCGGCCATGGCCTGCAAACGCTCGTTTTCCACGGCGTCATCATGAGTAGGTATCAACAAGCAAAAGGATTGCGCCGCGCCCCGTCCCACGCGCCCGCGTAATTGATGCAATTGCGCCAGGCCAAAGCGATCTGCCCCTTCGATCAACATCACGGTGGCATTTGGAACATCCACACCTACCTCGATAACCGTCGTAGAGACCAGAATATCGAACTGGCGATCACGGAACCTGAGCATCACTTCATCTTTCTCGGCCGGGCGCATTCGTCCATGCAAGAGCCCCACCCGCAAATCCGGGAAGACTTCTTTGGAAAGCGTTTCGTAATCCGCCACCGCAGCACGCAGTTCTTCCATTTTCTCGCTCTCATCAATGAGCGGGTAAACGATGAATGCCTGCCGCCCCTGGCGAATCTGACTGCGGATGAGGGTGTAGGCGCGTTCGCGTTCTTGTGGGCGCAGCACATACGTCTCTACCGGCTGACGTCCGGCGGGCATCTCGTCAATGATGGAGAGATCCAGGTCGCCGTACAGGGTTAGTGCCAGGGAACGCGGGATAGGCGTGGCCGTCATGACCAGCAAATGAGGGTTCTTGCCTTTGGCGCGCAAGGTGGCGCGTTGTTCCACACCAAAGCGATGTTGCTCGTCAATCACCGCCAGTTGCAGATCGGCGAATTGGACGGGGTCTTCGAGCAAGGCGTGAGTGCCGATGACGATTTTGATGCTCCCCTCCTGCAAGCCGGCGCGAATCGCTTCTTTCTCGACTTCGGGTGTGTCGCTCACCAGCAAGCGAATCTGTCCCTCGGGCAGGATTCCGTTTTCGCCGGCCAGCAGGCGGAGGAAGGTGTGATAGTGTTGCTCGGCCAGAATGGCGGTGGGCGCTAAAATGGCCACCTGAGCCCCACCCTCCACGATGATGCTGGCAGCCAGCGCGGCCACCACGGTTTTGCCTGAGCCAACGTCGCCTTGTAAGAGGCGATTCATTGGCTTGCCAGAAGCCAGATCGCTGCGGATGTCGTTCAGGGCGCGTTGCTGCGCGCCGGTCAGGGCGTAGGGGAGGCCGCTTAAACGCGCGCCCAGCCACTCGTCCGGGATGATGAAGCGCCGCGCCTCCGCCGCTTGCCAGTCGCGTTTTTGGCGCAGGACGCCCATCTGCAGGAAGAAGATCTCGTCGAAGGCCAGTCGTTCGCGCGCGGCTTTGAGCATTTCCTGGCTTTCGGGGAAGTGAATCTGCTGAATGGCCTGAGGCAGGGGCAGCAAGGCGGCAGCGGAACGGATAGATTCAGGTAGGGTATCCACCACTGCCGGTGCCCAGTAGTTGACGATTTCGCGCATTCGCTCCCGCAGCATTTTTTGGGTGATGTTTTTGGTGAGCGAATACACTGGTACAATGCGGTTGGTGTGCAGGTTTTCGACGGCGATGGGTTCAAAACTGGGGTTGTTCATCACCAGGCGCCCCAGGTATTGTTCCACTTTGCCCGCGGCGTAAATTGCCTCGCCTTCTTTCAGGCGGTTGATCATCCAGGGTTGATTGAACCAGGTGAGACGCAAAGCGGCGGTGCCATCGGAGAGGATGGCTTCGACGGTTTGTAATTTGCCCCCGCGCAAGGAGCGCGAGATCACACTCTGAAGGGTGCCGGCAATGGTCACTTCTTCGCCGGCGCGCAGGCTTTTGATGGGCTTGAGCTGGCTGTAATCAACGTAGCGGCGCGGAAAGTAGTAGAGGGCGTCGCCCAGGGTGCGCAGACCGAGTTGGGCCAGGTAGGCGGCATTTTTTGGGCCGATGCCCTGTAAGACGGTGAGCGGGGCTTTGAGCGCGGCGGGGGTGGCGCTCAGCTGTGCTCCCGGGACGCTCTCGGCGCGGCCTGGCGGTAAGGGGCGGGCGCGCTGTGGCGCTTCCGCTGTCGCAGTGGCCGGTGCCGGTTCGGTCGGCCGAGGCCGCGAGGGAGGGGGTGGGGCGGGTTTGCTGGTTTTGATTTCGGGATATTGTTGTTCGATGCGTTTCCACAGCCCTTTGAGTACCTCGGCGCGCGAGGCAGGGGTGAGATTCTCATAGGCGCGCAAGCGCTCAATGACGGCCTGGATGATTTCCTCGGCAACGCCATCGGCGCGGGCTTCGCCATCCCAGTAATCCAGCATTTTGGCCAAACCGCCGATGATGGCGGTGTTGGTGTAGCCGTTTTGGTGTTCCAAACGGAAGTATTTGCGGAGTTTCTCCAGTGAAGGCAGCATGGGGTTATTTTACCATTGACGTGAGGCGATGTTCTCGCCTGAGGGGGGAAAGGAGGGCAGGTTTCAGCGCGCGGCGCGCACGGCGGCAAATCCCAGCCCGTTGGGGCCGACATGGGCGCCGATCACACTGGTGACGTTGACCATCAAGATTTCTCGGGGCAGAGAGGGGGCCGCTTGTTCCATCAAGGCGCGCAGGAATGTTCGGGCGCGCTCTTCTGCGCCGGTGTGCAAAATGGCCAGTCGTTCCAGCGGGCCACCTTCCAGCAAAAAGTGCAACATGCGTTGTTGAGCCTGGCTGTTGGTGCGTACCACACCAATGGCCTTGACTATGCCTTCGCTGAGCTCGATCATCGGCTTAATGGAAAGCAATCCGCCCAGGGCGGCGACTGCAGCGGGGACGCGTCCGCTGCGGCGCAGGTATTCCATTGTATCCAATGCAGCAGAGACGTGTAGCCGGCGCCGCGTGGATTGAATGGCCTCCAGCGCGGCTTGCAAGCCATCTTCGGCGGCCTCGGCCGCGGCCAGCACCTGAAAGCCCAGCCCCAGCGAAAGCGAGCCACTATCCAGGCAGGTGATCCGCTCGCCAAATTCGCGGGCAGCCTGCCGCGCAATATCCAGGATAGAGGTCAGCAAGCCTGCCGCGTGGATGGAGATCACATGATCGCAACCTTTCTGAAAAAAGGCTTCATAGCGCCGGGCAAATTCTCCTGGCGCGGGGGCGGCGGTGGTCGGCGGCTTGCGCAGGTGAGGCAGTCGCCGATAAAACTCCTCCCGGCTGATATTTTGCCCATCAATATACTCTTTGCCCTCCAGTACCAGCACGGCAGGCACCACCTCCAACTGGTGGTGCGCCACCAGGTCGGCGGGAAGATCGCAGGTAGAGTCCGTTACAATACCAATTTTCATCATTCTGGAATAAGGCTTGGTTTTCTATTGGCATCGAATTTCGCGAATTCATCGAAGAAGATTTGTTGCATTCGTGTTATTCGATGCAGACTTTTCTGTCTATTACCAAAATTCCCCTCTCCTTTTCAGAAGAGGGGACCTTTGTTCATTCAATCGAAAGGATAAACTGATAATGGGGTTGGTTCCCTTCCTGGACTTCAATTTCCAGGGCCGGGTATTTTTGGCGAATCACGTCGGCGATGCGGTTGGCTTCGGCATGAGTTAGATCGGCACCGTAAAAGAGCGTGACCAGTTCATGCTGATCGGCCTCGGCTTTTTCCAGCAATCCCAGGGTTGCTTCTTCAATTGAATCGGCAGAGTAAATCAATTTGCCGTCCAGCAACGCAATGGTCTGGCCTTGTTGCACCTGGACGCCATCAATTTCGACGCTGCGGGTGGCGGTAGTGATCTCACCGCTTTTGACATGGGTCATGGCCTTTACCATTTTTTCGGCTACGGCATCCAGCTCACCCTCAGGGTCAAGCGCCAGCATGGCGGCCAGCCCTTGGGGCACGGTGCGGCTGGGTACGACCACAACCTGCTTGACGGTCACCTCTTTGGCCTGATTGGCAGCCAGGATGATGTTTTTGTTGTTCGGCAGGATAATGACCTTATCGGTTGGCAGGTTCTCGAAGGCATTCAGGATGTCTTGTGTTGAGGGATTCATCGTTTGCCCGCCTTCCACCACCGCGGCCACGCCCAAACTGGCAAAGATGCGGCTCAAACCACTGCCGGGGGAAACGGCCACTGCAGCGATCTGGCCAGGTTCAATGGCGGCAAATTGAATTTTGGAGGTCTTGCTCTTTTGAATCTCATCCATTTGCGCCATGAGATTTTCGATGGCCACCTTCGAGATCGTGCCCAGGCTCATAATGTAATCAATTGGCTCGTAGCGTTTCTCGGTGGGCACGTGAATGTGCATGCGGTAAATGCCATCGCCCTCGCCCACCTGGATGGAGGTGCCCATTTCTTCCAGCCGCTGGTAAAAACGTTGCAGATCCAACTCGCCATGGGGGAAGAAATCCACAACCACCTCGTAATCCTGGCCTTCTTCAATGACTTCCATGGCGTCCTTGAGTTTCAGTTCGGAAATGGGTTGCACAGTTACCACGGGGGCATCCAGGGGTTCGCCGTAAATGTGCCGCAGCATCCCCTCGAGGATGAAGAACAACCCCTTGCCGCCCGAATCGACCACGCCGGCCTGTTTGAGTACGGGAAGCAGCTCCGGCGTCCGCTCGACGGCTTCGGCCGCGGCCTTGACGGCGATTTCCAGCAACTCCACCGGGTCACGCGTGGACTCTAAGGCGGATTCCGTTGCCGCGGCCAGCTCGCGGGCGACGGTTAAAATCGTCCCCTCCACCGGCCGGACGACGCCCTTATAGGCGGTATCGCGGGCTTCGCCAAAGGCTTTGACCAGGGCTGGCCCATCGAGGATTTCTTTGTCGTGCAGGCTGCGGGCGAATCCACGCCACAATTGGGAGAGAATCACGCCCGAATTGCCGCGCGCCCCCATCAAGGCTCCCTGCGAAACGGCCGCGGCGACCTGTCCCACATGTCGCGAGCCGAGGTCTTTGATCTCGTTCCAGGCCGATTGCATGGTCAACACCATGTTTGTGCCAGTATCCCCATCGGGCACGGGGAAAACATTGAGGGAATTGACCACTTGTTGATTGGTGCGCAGCCAGGTTAAGCCGGCTTCTACGAATTCTTTGAAAACTTGTCCGTCAATAGGCTGTTTACGGAATTTTTCCATCCGTTGAGTGTCCACTGCCATGGGGTTCTCTGCCTCCTAATCCTCGTTGCTCACCCGCAAACCGGCGACGTGAACATTGACCGAATTGACCTTCAATCCCAAAGCCTTTTCCACATGGAAACGCACGGTGTTGGCTACGCTTTCGGCTACCGAATTGATGCGCGTTCCATATTCAACGATGATGTGGACGTCAATATCCAGGTTTTCGCCATCATACCGGACAGAAATGCCGCGCGAGGGTTCACGCGTGATCGAATGTGCCAGCCCCTCGGCCAGGTTTTTTGGGGCCAGGCCTACTACACCATAAGATTGCAAAGTGGCATGATAGGCAATCGTGGCCACTGCGTTGGGGGAGATGTGAATCCCGCCCAGAGATGTCGTTTCTTCGCCCATAGGTTATCCTCTGTGTGATTTTAACAACGTGACTTGTAGAAGGTTACGAGATGTGGTAAAATGCCGTGCCTGCGAAAGCAGGTATGGTTTTGGTATCATAGCAGGAAAGGATGTGGAAAGATGGCTAAATGTGCTCATTGCGGTAAGACGACAACCTTCGGTCACAACCGTTCGTTTTCTATGCGCGCCACCAACCGGGCGTTTCGCCCAAACTTGCAAAAGGTGAGCGTGATGGAAAAGGGCCGAATGGTCAAGAAGGTGTTGTGCACCAAGTGCATTCGCACCCTGGCGAAAACAACGGCATAGTTTCTCTGACATTTTCTGTTGACAAAAATCGCGGCGCAAGCCGTGATTTTTGTTTTTCATTCTTTGAGTGCTGTTCGCAGGGCGCCAATTCCGGCGGTGATTCCTTGCGGATGATGGAAAATGGCGCTGGCCGCCACGAAGGCGGTTGCACCCGCCTCCCGCACCAGCGGAACTGTCTCGGCGGTCAGACCGCCATCGACTTCCAGCCAGGCAGGGGAGTGTATTTTATCCAATTTTTGGCGAATCCAGTGAATTTTGGGTAGCACTTCGGGCAAAAAGGCTTGCCCCGAAAAGCCGGGGTTGACGCTCATCACCAGGACCAGATCGGCCAGATGAAGCACCTCTTCAATGGCGGAGGCAGGTGTTCCTGGATTGAGCACGACACCGGCCTGACAGCCCAGTGCCTTGATCTGTTGCAGGGTGCGGTGCAAATGAGGGCAAGTTTCCACGTGGACGGTCAGGGTGGTGGCGCCGGCACGGGCAAAGGCTTCCAACAGGCGCTCTGGTTGTTCAATCATGAGGTGAACATCGAGGGGGAGTTGGGTGGCCCTGCGGCAGGCTTCGACGATGAACGGCCCCATGGTCAGATTGGGGACGAAGTGCCCATCCATCACATCAATGTGAATCCAGTCGGCGCCGGCGGCTTCGCACTCGGCAATTTGCTCGCCCAGGCGTAAGAAGTCGGCCGAGAGGATAGATGGTGCAAGGATCAAAGGGTGAGAACTCATCATGGTTTATGGCGTTGGCGGATTATACATGAAATAGATCCATAGCCAGAACGGAATCAGGCCACCAACAGCCAGGAGTGCAAGCAACCCAAGGCCTACCGAGACCCAGTCAATGTTCAAATCGTTCGATTCGGTCGGCGCGGAAGTGGGGGGAGAGGCGGGCGGAAGTTCCCCAAAATGATTGGATACTTCGGGTGTCAGGCTCAGAGCGGGGGGAGGTTCCTCGCGTCGCGTGCCGAATTTCATCAAGACGCGCCCCAATTGGTCGGCGGTGCGGTAGCGCGCCGAAGGCTCTTTGGAGAGCACTTTCATGATGATTTCTTCCAGGGGGGCGGGAATATCGGGCACGTATTCGTGAATGGGGATCGGGGTGGCCTCCATGTGCAGGCGAGCCAGTTCCTCGGCGGTGGAGCCGTTGAAGGGCGGTGTGCCGGTCAGGATTTCGTATAAAACGACGCCGAGGGAATAGACATCAGATGCAGGAGAGGGCGGTTCGCCCGCTGCCTGTTCGGGAGAGAAATAGAGGGGGGAGCCCCAGACAACGTCGCTGCGTTCGCCAGGCTGGATGCTGGCCAGGGCGCGGGCAATCCCAAAGTCGGTGACTTTGAGGCGCTGATCAGGGGTGACTAGCATGTTGTGGGGTTTGACGTCGCAATGGACGATTCCGGCGCGATGGGCGTAGCCAATTCCGGCGCAGGCCTGGATGATGAGGGGGACCCCTTCTTCTACGCTGAAACGCCCACGTTTGCGTAGCAGGGTTTTCAAGTCTGTGCCGGGCACGTATTCCATCACGATAAATAGCTGATGCCCTTCGAGACCAAAATCATGGACGGTGACGATATTGGGGTGAGAAAGGTTGGCGGCGGCGCGGGCCTCCTGACGAAAGCGCTCTTTGAAGGCTTCGTTGACCATGTAATCATCCCGCAAGACTTTGATGGCCACGTAGCGATCGAGCATCAGGTCGCGGGCGCGAAAAACGTCCGCCATGCCACCGACGCCAATGCGGTTTAATAACTGATAGCGATTGTTGAGGAGTTCGCCTTCCTTCATTGAGGGCATTATATCATGAGCAAATTCCCGCCGAAATTAGCTATCGTTGGCGAGCAATATCCCGCCGGACGCAGTTTGACTCATCCAGCAGACTGCTCTTGTCCTGTCTGGTGCTTCAAACAGCCCATTCTCCGCCGTCCAAGAGATGAACGTTGCGCTGCATGGGTTCACGGATGGGGGGCAGGGGTGGGGGCAGGCTAAGTTTAAAATCTCGTCCCTGAGGTTTTTTTCACGCTTTGTCCGCCAGTGGCACAAAGTCAGGCTAGCCTGGTGGGAGATTGCTTCGACGGAAGAACGCCGCCTCGCCATGACAACCCCATTCGGGCGAATTTTTAGATGGGTTTTATCCCGAATTGACGTCAGGTTAGATTGGGAATGGCGGCGTTGGCGACATCCATTCCAATCAAGGATTGGATTTTACGGTTCTATGTTGAAGGATTCTACGATCTGATCGGCGATCTTTTGAATCTCTGCTGGGAGGGAGATGGATTCGTAATCGGGGGTGAAATCGTCCAGGCTGAAGGTGAAGACGAGGCTATTTACAGGGATTTCGGTGGCCATGTTGTAGAGGATGGCTTTGACTTTGCCCTGGTATGTGAGAACGTCTCTGGAGATGTTTTGGTTGAGAAAGTTGACTGTGCCTTCGGTGGCGATGTCGCCGGCGCCGACGCCGGTGCGTTGAATGGTAACGGTTTCGTTGTTACGCTTGAAGCCAATGACCAGGAAGATGGTGGAGGTGGATGGGGGCTTGAGACAAATAAAGTTTTGTCCTTCGCCCAGTTGCCAATCCGGTGGAAAGGCCAGGGAGAAGCCATAGGTGGGGTGAGTGTATCTGCTCCAGCCGCGGTAGGGGCCTGTACTTTCGATTGGCAGGGAAGGTAGAGGTACGATTTTGGCGCAGAATGGCGTGAAAAGGTCGGTTGAGACGGTGGGAGTGAGGCTGACCTGGTCACGGAGGCTGCGAATGGTCAGGTTGGAAAAGGTGACAGTGACGGGGAGATCGGCAGTGGCGCGGGCAAAAAGACCAATGGTGCCGCGCAAAAAGGTTTTATCGGTGATGGTGAACTGGTAGTTGTCGTTGATGAAGAAGCGCATTTCGGCGCCGGAGGCCCATAGGCCAATGCGTACCTGGGCAGGGGCGCCGCGTGGGACGTCACTGCTAAGGGTGAGGGGCTGCAAAGGGTAGCGCGTGCCGTTGTTAATGCGATCGATGCGTAGGGCGCCATTGCAAATGAGGCTGAGGCGATAGTAGGATGTGCTGCTGGCGCGAATGAGCAGGCCATATTCGCCGCCATCACGGCACAGGCTGAGGCGGGCGGTCACTTCGGCGTAGAAGTTATCCAGGCTGGGTTCGCTACGCAGGGTGTAGAGGTAGGCTCCCGGCTGGGCGGCGATGGTCAAGGCTGAGCTGTCCATGCTCACGCTCCCCTGGGCCGAGGAGGCTGTGTTCCAAAGGGAGGGGTCGCGAAACTCGTCTTGCAGGAGGATCGCGCCGAGGTTGGGGCGCATTTCAGGGGTGGCGGTGGGGGTGGAAATCAGCAGGGGGGTGGGGGTGGCCGAAGGGGGGAACCAGACAACCGTCGGGGAGGGAGGCGCAGGGGATTCGCCTGGGGGGACGGGAGAGGCCGGGGGCGGAGTCCCCAGGTTGAGGCAGGCGGTAGTCGCCAATCCCAAAATCAGGAGGAAAAGTGAACGGGGTATCATGCGCATTTTGTGACAAATGTCGAGAGGGGGAAACGGCAGGATTGTTGTACAATATGCCCGCTTGTATTCTAGCACAAAGGAGTAATCATGAGCGAGAATCTTGTTTTGGTCACGGGTGCTTGTGGTGAGATTGGGCAAGCGTTAGTGCAGGGGTTGGCTCAAAAGGGCGGTTTTCGTATTGTGACGGCTGATTTGATGCCGCTGCCGGATGCGATTCGGCCGCTGGTGAGTGAGCATGTGCAGGGGGACGTGGTCAACAAGGTGAAAATTTTTTATGATTACGATTTTGATGTGATCTTTCACCTGGCGGCGTCGCTTTCTTCGAAGGCGGAGGTGGCTACGGAGGAGGCGCATCGTATCAATGTGGAAGGGACGATGCAGCTGTTGATGATGGCGGCTTATCGTTCGGAGAAGTATCGAAAAGCGGTGAAGTTCTTGTTCCCCAGTTCGATTGCGGTGTATGGTTTTCCGGATGTGGCAACGAAACATGCGGCCGGGCGGGTGAAGGAAGACGAGTGGAATCACCCGCATACGATGTATGGGTGTAACAAGTTGTATTGTGAGAAGCTGGGGATGTATTACAGCCGTTATTATGGGCAGCGCCATCTGGACCCCAATCCGCCGGTGATGCTGGATTTTCGGGCGATTCGTTTCCCTGGGCTGATCAGTGCTTATACCTTGCCTTCGGGCGGGACCAGCGATTATGGGCCGGAGATGTTACATGCCGCGGCGCAGGGGAAGCCTTATGCGTGTTTTGTGCGCGAGGATACGAAGATTTCGTTTATGGCTATGCCTGATGCGATCAAGGCGTTGTTGATGTTGCTGGAGGCACCACGCCAGAATCTTTCGCAGGTGGTGTATAACATTGCGGCGTTTTCGTTGACGGCAGGGGAGTTCCGCGAGCGGGCGCTGCGGGCTTTCCCCCAGGCGCAAATTACTTTTGAGCCTAATCCGCGCCGCCAGGGGATTGTCGATTCGTGGCCGGAGGATGTGGATGATTCGCTGGCGCGGGCCGATTGGGGCTGGCGGCCGGATTATGATGTGGATGCCTTTTTTGATCGCTATTTCTTGCCGGAGATCCGCAAGCGGTATGGGCTTGCGTAGCTGAGCGACGGAGGTCGCGGTTATAGTTGGGAAGCCGGGCTGCGTCGGCCGGGCAGGGCGAATCTGATATAATCGCGCCAATGAACACCAGAAGACTGCTTGTTTTGCTTTTGCTGGCTGCGTTGTTGCTTGTGGGGTTGGCATTGCCTGCTGGAGCGGCACCCGCCGGGCAACTACCGCAGTATTTGACCCCCACGCCTGGGCCAGATGGCCGCATTCTGTATATTGTCCGCGAGGGGGATACCTGCTTTCTGGTGGCAGCGCTGCATGGGATGACGGTTGATCAGTTACGCGCGCTGAATAGTAAGTTGGATGCCGCCTGTACCCTGATTCCGGGGCAGGAGTTGCTGATCGGTGTGGTCAATCCGCAAGGGGGCACACCCACGGCGGGTCCCTCACCGACGCCGGCGCCTCCTACGGTGACCCCTACGCCGTTCACCGGCACGACGGAAATTTGCGTGCTCCTCTTTGACGATCAGAACGGCGATGCGCTGCAC
>DAOUAN010000139.1:0-3982 GCA_034433385.1 Anaerolineales bacterium
CACCAGTTTCTGGCCGGCGAATACCCCATCAGCACCAGCCCGGTCACGGCACGCGCCCGCCTGCGCGCCTTTTTGCAAGATGGCTTCAACACCTTCATTGACCTGACCACCGCCGGCGAACTCGAACCCTACCTGCCCCTCCTGGAAAAAGAAGCCAGCCACATGAGCCAGGCCATTCACTACCACCGCTTCCCCATCGGCGACTTTGGCCTGCCCACCCCCGAAACCATGCGCCAGATTCTGGATACCCTCGATGCTGCCCTGGCCCAAAACCGCAAAATCTACCTGCACTGCTGGGGCGGCGTCGGGCGCACGGGCACAGTCGTCGGCTGCTACCTGGTGCGTCACGGCCTGAGCGGCGAACAGGCCCTGCGTCAGATCAACGAATGGTGGCGGCACGTCCCCAAAAGCATCTTCTTCCCTCACACCCCCGAAACCGAAGCCCAAAAATTATTCATCCTGACCTGGAGGGAGGATACTCGCCCCGGCGAGGCAGACGCATGAACTGGCATGACCGCTATCTCCAGCAAGCGCGCTGGAGTCGCGAGCTGCGCGCCTATCTCTTCAAACAATGCCGGCTGGATCAGGCCCAACGCGTCCTCGAAGTGGGCTGCGGAACGGGCGCGATCCTGGGCGAAATACCCGTCCCGCCGGCCCGCTTCGGGCTAGACCTGGAGGCGGGCGCGCTGGCCCAATGCCGAATCCACGCCCCGGGCGTTTTCCTGATCCGCGGCGACGCCCATCACTTGCCCTACCCACCCGCCACCTTCGACCTCACCTTTTGCCATTTCCTCCTGCTATGGGTGCGCGACCCGCTGCAAGTGTTGCGCGAGATGAAACGCGTCACACGTCGCGGCGGCTACGTGCTGGCCCTGGCCGAACCCGATTACGAACATCGCCAAGACGAGCCGCCTGCCCTCCGCCGGGTCGGTCAATGGCAAAACGAGGCATTGCGCCGTCAGAGCGCCAAGATCGGCTTTGGCGCCCGCCTGGCCGAGACCTTCCATCGGGCAGGGATCGAGCTCCTCGAAACGGGAGCCATTCAACGGTCCGGCCCCGAAGCGCCGGAAAAAACCGAGCAGGCACTGGAATGGGCCGTGCTGGAATCCGATCTGAGGGTGGTGCTGCCCACAGAAGAAATCCTGAAAATAAAAGCGTTAGAAGAACAGGCCTGGGCCGAGGGCAAACGGGTTATCTATGTGCCCACATATTTTGCCTGGGGAAAAGTTAATGAAACCTGAGTGCAAGGTTTGCAGGTTCAAAAAGCAGTATAATCGCTTGCGAGAAACTGCGGAGGTTTAACCTTGGAAGTATTACACAACGACGAACCACAGATGGAAGCAACTACACCGGTCGAAAGGACGAACTGGAAAGCAGTGGCGCTGGATTTTGTGGAAACCATTGCCCTGGCCTTGTTGCTTTTTATCGGCATTAACACCGTTTCGGCACGAGTGCGTGTGGAGGGCTTCAGCATGCAGCCCACCTTGCAAGATGGCGAGTTTGTGCTGGTCAATCGGGTCGCGTATCGCTTTGGCCAGCCCGAACGTGGCGATATTATCGTTTTCCGCGACCCGAACAACATCAACGGCAAAGACCTGATCAAGCGCATTATCGGCCTACCCGGCGATACGATCGTGATCCGTGATGGAACGGTGTCGCTCAACGGGCAATTGCTCCATGAGGATTACATCGCCGCGCCGCCCGTGTACAGCGGGCAATGGGAAGTTCCTCCCGGGCACCTGTTTGTGCTGGGCGATAACCGCAACGATTCGTCCGATTCGCATTCCTGGGGGCTACTGCCCATCGAGAACGTAATTGGGAAGGCCGTGCTGATTTACTGGCCACCGCCTGAGTGGAACATTCTGAAGCATCCCGAAGTGCTGGCCTCCACGCCATAGCAGGCCTTCGCAGGAGCATCGTTGAGAGGTACGTATGAGTGACAATATGGGTGACGAAACGTTGGATTTCCCTCAGGCATTCCCGTGCAATGAATGTCAGGCCGGGATGATGCACCCGCGCCTGATTACCTACTTCACCTGGTTGGGCGATGAGTTGATCACCGTGCCGAATTTTCCTGCCTGGGTATGCGATGTGTGTGGGCGTCGCGAATACGATGAACGGGCGATTTCCTGGCTGAGTATGTTACTGAACCCCAACGCCGGCAAGCCAACCCGCAAGAAAAAAGCGGCGTCTCGCACCCGCCCTCCGGCCGAATCTAGCCGCCCGACAACTGAATCTTGACATTGAGGCGATCATGGACAGCGCTACCCGTACCTATCGCTTTGTGCCGGCGGATGTTCTCACTTCGGGCTATCGCGCCGTGGGGAAAATTATGGTGAGCAACAATGGGGCAATGGGAATGATCAACGATCCCACCCGTTCTATTCTGGAGATGCACGATGCGCGTCTGGCGCGCCTGCACATGCCGACCAAATTAGTGGAGCATTTTGAAGTTGTGCGCATGATGAAGGCGCACATTTACGCCATTTGTCTGGCGCGTCGCGAGGACTTGGGGCCGCAATCGTTGGTGCGCGGCGGCTATGTGAGCATCACTGAATATCCCGTGTATGCGACGACGCAAATGTTTGAAATTGAAGGTACGCTGGAATTGCCCGGACGCTTTGATTTTCATGCGTTGATGGTTGATGGGACACGCGAGTTCATCCCCATTTTCAATGCCCGGCTGACGGCGATTTTAATCCCTACTCTGCGGATCGAAAGCCCGGCGATTATGGTCAATCGGCGTCAGGTAGATTTAATGGGTTTGGCCAATCAGCGGGTCAAAGAAGAGAAATAAATAACCTGCCCGGAAAACCAGAAAATTTTGCTTGACAATCTCTATCACTACGTGTAAAATTCCGCACGCTTAACAACCAAATATCTGGCCGAGATAGCTCAGTTGGTAGAGCACGCGACTGAAAATCGCGGTGTCGTCAGTTCGATTCTGACTCTCGGCACTCTCGGCCGGAAAAAAGGCCGTAGCAATGCGGGCGTGGTTCAGTGGTAGAACGTCTCCTTGCCAAGGAGAAGGTCGTGGGTTCGAATCCCATCGCCCGCTCTTTTTATTCAGCCTCCAACGCATTGCCTGAAGGAGTACCATCTGGCTGAAAAGCAGGAAGAGAGGCTTTCAATGGCGTCGTGGCCAAGTGGTAAGGCAAGGGTCTGCAAAACCCTGATCACGGGTTCAAATCCCGTCGACGCCTCTGCACAACAACCCGCTTGGGGGAATGCTCAGGCAAATCATAAAGCAAACGCGTCACGGCGACCTCTTTCACAGGTCGCCGTGTGTTTTTTGCCCACACTTTAATTCTGGCAAAATCAATCAGGCGACAAGGTTATGCAATTTTCGGCATGTAACCTGTTTTTTAGGTAAAACAAGTGAAACTTTTGATTGAAATGATCCGTCCTTTTGCTGAATTCTCAACCGCTTGCACTTTTGAAGTGATTCAAACCTTTGCGGAATCTGGAAATCTGCCAAGCTTGTGCATCGAATTGCACGAATTTTGCGAAAAGGTTTGTGCCGTTCGGGAGATTCGCTGCCTTCACTTTTGTGAATGATCTCAGCAGCCAAAAAGGTTAAATCGGTTCTTTTTATAGGAGAAATAAGATGAAAATTTCCAAACGGATAGCCGGGCTTTTGCTGTTAATTGTGATCTTGAGCGCGTGGGCATGCAACACTTCACCTGCAGAAAAACCAACTCCGGCAGCCACCCCCGGCGCCTGCCGTCCCCCCGCCACCTGGCAAATCGAATTTCAGCGCAGCGGCGGCTTTGCTGGCCTGATGCAATCACTGACCCTTTCCAGCGACGGGAAAATGACGGCAAGCGATTTGCGCACGAATCAATCGAGTTCGAGGACGTTGAAAGCACAAGAATTGGAAAGTATTGCCACGGCGCTGGCCCAAAGCTGCCCTTTTGAGATTCCCCGCAGCGAGAGTCGGTGCGCCGACTGTTTTCTCTACACACTGAAGATCACCATGGAT
>DAOUAN010000140.1:0-27402 GCA_034433385.1 Anaerolineales bacterium
CGTATCATGTGGGATCAGCGGAGCAAGATTTTTTCCAACGTGTTCCCACACATCCACACCCACCAGGTCAATCAGGCGGAACGTAGCGGTCTTGGGGCGGCCCATCAGCGGACCGGTGACCGCATCTACTTCATCCACGGTGTAGCCATTTTCGAGGATGTAATGCAAGGCGAAGGCCCCCGTGCCAAAAGCTACACGGTTGCCAATGAAGTTTGGCGTATCCTTGCAGAGCACAATGCCTTTGCCCAGGCGATACTCGCCAAAGTGGCTGATAAATTCGGTCACTTCGGGGAGGGTATCAGCAGTAGGGATGATTTCCAGCAACTTCAGGTAACGCGGTGGATTGAAGAAGTGCGTCCCCAGGAAGTGCTGGCGAAAGCTTTCGCTACGCCCGGCGGCAATATCCTTGACCGGAATGCCCGAAGTGTTGGTGCTGACGATACAGGTGGGCTTGCGAACAGCGTCAATGCGCGCCATCAAGTCTTGTTTGATTTTCAGGTTCTCAACGATGGCCTCCAGCACCCAATCGGCTTCAGCCACCGCGTCGAAATCATCTTCCAGGTTGCCCAGCCGCACCAATGTCTTCAGATCAGAAGACATCAGATTAGCAGGTTTGGCCTTCAGGCAACGATCCCAGCCATCGGTGACGATTTTGTTGCGGGCAGCCCGATCACCAGCAGGCGCATCTTTGGGGACAATATCGAGCAGGGTGACCGGCACACCGGCATTGGCCAGGTGCGCAGCCAACGCCGCGCCCATTGTCCCTGCGCCAATGACTACAGCCTTATGAATCTGATACTTGAACATGTCGCCTCCTAGCGCAATTCAGCGCCACTATAACCCAAAATCTGGCGCGCTACGACCAGACGGTTGATTTGACCAGTGCCCTCGTAAATGTCGGTAATCTTGGCATCGCGGAACCATTTTTCCAGCAGAAATTCGCGGCTGTAGCCAAGAGGCCCCATCAGTTCAACCGCCTTTTGGGTGATTTTGGTCACCACATCACCGGCTTTGACCTTGCTCATAGACGATTCCAGGGCATTGGGTTTCTGGTTGTCAGCTTCCCAAACAGCGCGAATGACCATTAACCAGGCAGAGCGCAACATAATTTCCATATCAATCACTTCGCGCTCAATGTTGGTCAACTTTTGGCGGGGCAATCCATAGCGAATCTGAATGCCGGCCTCCGCCAGTTTTTCTTTGACGAATTCCAGCGCGGCGCGCGCCACACCAATACCCGTCGCCGCCACCAGGGGCCGGGTGGCATCGAAAGTAGCCATGGCCTTTTTAAAGCCTTTTTCGGTCTCTTTCTCAACGGTTGGGCTACCCAGGATGTGATCAAAGGGCACGCGCACATCCTGCAGCGAGATCGCAGCTGTGTCGCTGACGCGGATGCCCATCTTGTGTTCCAGCTTGGTAACCTTTACGCCAGGAGTACCAGCTTCCACCACAAAGGCACGCATCCCGGCACGACCAGCACTGGGGTCAATGGTGGCCCAAACGACGATAAACCCCTTGCCGAATTTTTCATCGGGGACAAGAGATTTGTGTCCGGCGGTGACAAAAATCTTCTCGCCGTTCAACACCCATTCGTTGGTTTTCTCATCCAACACGGCGCGAGTGCGAATGGCCGCGGTATCCGACCCGGCGCCAGCCTCTGTCATGCACATGGCGGCGAAGGTGGGTTTCTCACCAGCAAAGCGCGAAAGGAATTTCTCCTTTTGTTCTGGCGTAGCCGCCGCCTGTACCGCGGCTGCCCCCAGACCGCCGCCTGGCGTGACCAGGTACATACCCACATCGCCCCACGAAAGGGTTTCGAGCATGTGTGCCAACATCTGATAGCCAATGGGAGGATGCTTTGCTTTTTCGCCCTCCCCTTCTTCTTTCTTCCGCTCCCGCGGGGCAAGCGATCCGGCACCTGTAGCGCGCATAGCGGCATGCATGAACTCAATGTAGTCGTAAGGAATTTCATGCTCGTGCTCATCAAAATAGCGCGACTTCGAGCGCATCATCTCTTCGGCAACTGTTTTCAGCACAAATTGTTGTTGCACAATTGGTTTTGGGGGTTCAAATTCAATAGCCATAGATTCCTCCAGATTTTTCCTCACAGTCCATTACACAATTGCCAGGCCATTGAGCATGGCAAAGCCGCGTCCTTCGCGCATCCACATTTCAACGGGATGCTCACGGATGTAACCATGTCCACCTAAAATTTGTACGGCGCGGTCGGTAACCATCATGGCCATGTCCGCAGCGCCGATGGTAGCCAGGTAAGCCTGCTTGAAAGCGTCCTCTTTGCCGGCATCAAGCATCCAGGCTGCTTCCCAGGTCAAAAGACGAATGGCTTCGATTTCAGTAACCATTTCAGCCAGCATGAAGGCGATGGCCTGCTTTTGAGCGATCTTCACGCCAAAGGCCTCGCGCTCTTTGGCGTAATCGCGCGAATATTCGAAGGCGGCTCGCGCGACACCGACGGCGGCTGAGGCGTTGGCTACGCGCATCGCCGCCAGAATCGGCTCAAAGTCATGCCCCGCTTCGCCTCCGAGACGATTCGCGACCGGCACGCGGACATCGTTCAGCGTGAGGCGGTACATGGGCAGGGCATTCAATCCCATCAACTTTTCGCGCTCCTCGCTCACCATCAGGCCGGCAGTTCCTTTGGGGACAATAAAGCCCTGCGTCTTGCCATCCACTTTGGCATAGACAATCAGGGCCGGGGCATCTTTGGCAAAAGGCACAAAGGCTTTTTCGCCACTCAGGACATATTCACCGCCTTCCTGGGTAGCCGTGGTGCGCAGGTCGTTGGGGTCAAAATCGAAGGCATATTCGATCAGCGCGGCCGTATACGGCTGCCAGTTCCCTTCGATCACTTTTGGCAGGTAGGTCGTTTTTTGCTCCTCCGTCCCTGCGATCAAAATGGGCAAAGCGAACAGGGCAGGTGCCATCACGGCCAACGCACCCGCCAGATCGCCATAGGCCATTTCTTCCATAGCCAGCACACCGGTGACAGCCAGACGCTCCCCAAAGCCGCCATATGCCTCCGGGATCGAGGCTTGCAGCAGGCCCAATTCCCACCCTTTGTTGATCAGTTTTGGAGGCAAGGCGCCGCTCTCTTCGGCTTCGCGCGCTGCCGGACGCAAATCGCCTGTGGCATAACGCCTGATTGCGTCAATGAGCATTTGCTGCTCTTCAGTAGGTTCAAACGAATACATATGCCCTCTCCTTTGGTAGGATATCAGGAATTGAAACTTGACGTACGCGTTGATAGCGAATCACCGGCCCATCGAGGCTTTCGATCTTCAGCCAGCCTCGCTGAACCAGATATTCCACATAAGCACCAACTTTTTCAATAACCAGCAGAGCGTTATAACCATCCAGATTCCCATAAATTGCCGTAGCAACTTCAGCAATCGTATGTGGCTCAACAAAAGCATCCAAAACCTGAGCCAACCGCCCAGACAAATGCTTTCGCAGGGCAGCCACGCGCTGCGAGGTCCCGGTCATAGGTGCACCGTGACCGCCCAGGATCAAAGTGCTTCCCTCTGCCCAGCGTTGGAACAAATCAATCGATTCAAGATAATGAGCCAGACCCATGTAAGGGGTGATCTCTTCAGGCGATTGGTGGGGTGTCACCCCTTCCAGCAGCAAATCGCCGGAGAAGATAATCTCGTCGAAGCGGATCGCCACATGTCCCGGGCAATGACCCGGCACATGAATCATCTCAAAGGGGCCGACCCGCATTCCGACATCCTGGTAAGTAAAATCTGCCGGCACGGAATGGTAGAGCGCCTTAGTGAACAAATACATTTGTAGCAAATTCTGACGCGCTTCTTCGGCAAGCCCGGCTTGAAGAAGGAAATGGTCCAGGCGGCGACTCATCAGCGCAACGCGAATCTCATGAGCAGAGATTGTCTGTAAGTCCAATTCATGGATGCCCACGCTGGCCTTTGTGCGCTCACGCAAATAAGTCAGGCCACCGAAGTGATCAATGTGTCCGTGGGTAATT
Source organism: Anaerolineales bacterium (assembly GCA_034433385.1). Classification (GTDB taxonomy): domain Bacteria; phylum Chloroflexota; class Anaerolineae; order Anaerolineales; family Villigracilaceae; genus DAOUAN01. Next base: position 4,007 of record DAOUAN010000140.1, read on the forward strand.
AAAATGTGAGTCAGGTCTTGGAGGGCAACACCTGCCTGTGCCAACCCCGCTTCGAGACTGGCGTTCGAGCGTTCGTTTCCAGATCCGCAATCAATCAATACACGCCAATCGTCGTGTACAATCAGGTAAACATACGCCCAAAAGCGTGGAAAAGCCTCCACGGGAATGGAATAAATGCGCGCTCCATTGGCAGGGGTGAACACTTTAAATTCAGTGAGATGAGGCATTGCCATGGCACAACAACCCATTGAAAAACAGGCTGGCATACTGGTCTGCAATTTGCTCAATGGTTAAGGGGCCATCACTGCGATACCAGGTGATGGTCCAGTTTAAAATGCCCATCAAGCCGCGCACTGCCAGACCAGTGTCACTACAACAAAAAACTCCCAATTTGACCCCCTCATCCACCACATCGCGCCACAACGCCTCAAAGCGATCGCGATTGGGAATATGACGTGCGTGAAGCTTGCGTTCCAGGGAGCGATGTTCAAAGAGCAACACCGATGAAAGATCGGCGTTCTCGGCAATGCTCTTCAGGTAAACCTGGATCATTTGGCGCAGTTTTTGATCGGGGGGTAAATTCTGCTTTGCGATCGGAGCAATGCGCTCAAAAAGCATATCCAGCGCCCGATCAAGCAGGGCCAGCAAAATCTCCTGCTTGCTGGTCACGTGGTGATAGAGGCTGGCCTTTTGCAGGCCAACAGCATCGGCAATATCCGCCATGGAGGCGCCATGAAAGCCCTTCTGACGGAATACTTGCGCAGCAGCATCGAGAATATCTTCTCTGGTCACAGCATCTCCCTACCGAACGGTCGGTAGAGCAAGGATACCACTATTCAAAAGCAGGGTCAAGAGAGCTGGTCGAATTAAATCAAAAGAAAATGCCCCATGCTTTTCCGTCATCGGGCATTTTCCAATCGAACAATCGCGATGTAGCAACAAGTCAATCCGCCAGAAAACACTCCAGCGCTCAGCCAGTCCCTACCGCTTTCTTGATCAAAGTAGTGATCCTGGCTTCTTCGGCTGGAGTTAGGGCTTTAAGCGCAAAGGCGACCGGCCACATTGCGCCTTCGTCTAATTTGGCCGCGTCACTAAATCCCAAAGTAGCATATCTCGTGTTGAATTTCTGAGCGCTTTGAAAGAAACAAACAACTCTACCATCTTTCGTCGCATACGCCGGCATACCATACCAGGTCTTCGGAGAAAGATCCGGCGCGCAGGCCTTGATCAGCTCATGCAACCGGCTTGCCATAGAGCGATCTGGCTCCGCCATTTCAGCAATTTTTGCCAGCACAGCGCCTTCCCCATCTGCCTTACTTTTGGCAGCCTTCAGCTCTTGAGCACGTTCTTTCATCGCGGCTTTCTCTTCTGCCGTGAAACCTGTTTTTCTGGTTGTGTTCCTTTCTGGGCACATAACATCTCCTTTTTTGAAAGAGTATACCGCAACAAAGCCGCTCTCCTCTGGCCAGTAAGTAATTCGCAACATATTTCTAACTCTCTTCGCCACAACTTCTCGCATTTTTCTTGCAATTCTCTTCAATCAGGTATATAAAACATCAATAAATTATCCTTTCACGATCCAATTCAGGAAAGGACGAGAGAAATGAGCCTCCCCAGACATTTGGTTGTCCAAACTCAAAACCACTATCGCAGCCTGATCACCCGCCGCGCTTACGTCAAAGGGGAAATCATCTGCCCCATCCCTACCGAGGCAGTTTACAACCATCCCAGCCAGTTCACCGTCCAGGTCAGCCGCAACCGCCATGTAGAGGTCCGAGAGCTGGCGACCATGAATCATTCCTGCAATCCCAACACCATTCTGGATACAGCTGAAATGCGCGTCATCGCCACGCGAGATATTCAAGCCGGCGAGGAACTGACCTTTTTCTACCCCTCCACTGAATGGGAAATGAGCGCCCCCTTCATATGTTTGTGCGGAGCGCCCAATTGCATTCATGTAGTAGCGGGAGCGCGCTTCCTTCCACTTTCTACCCTCGAGCACTACTACCTCAATCCACATATTCGCGAATTAATGATTGAACTGCTTAACGGTACACAAAAACACCTGACCCAGCTGCTCCAGAGCCGATAGCAAAACCCCGGGGCCCATCGGCCTCGGGGTTTTGCTTTCAGACTTTACGCAAACCAATCGTCACGTGCTCACCATCGAAGGCGGCCTCTACGACCGCAGTCCCATCTGGCGGATTGGCAAACGTCAGATTCCGGGTCAGTGTTTCGGTCATCACATATTCCTGGTGCGCCTCCAGTGCGGACCTCAGGCCGGCCGAGGCCTCGACGAACAGATCAATCCGATCGGCTACTTCCAGCCCAGCGCTCTTGCGCAGGTCTTGCACCCGGCGGACAAACTCGCGCACCAGCCCTTCGCGGATGAGATCCGGCGTCAATTCAGTCACCAGCGCAGCCACATAAGCACCTTCTTCGGCCACTGCAAAACCTTCTTTTGCCTGCGCCTTGACTTCCACTTCCTCAGGCAAAATATCGAAAGTCTCGCCAGCGACAGCCACTGCCAAAGACTGGCCAGCCATAAGGGTATGGGCCACCTGCTCTGCATCCATGGCCAGAATCGCCTTTTGGATGGCAGGGAATTTATTGCCATATTTTTGCCCCAATTGCTTGGGCAACGGTTTGACCGTGTGAGAAACCGCCTCGGTAGCCGCATCGAGCAAACGGACATGCTTTACGTTGAGTTCATCGGCAATCAGGTCGGCAAACATTTCAACAGCCTTGCGCTCAGCAGGGTTGCCTACCGAGAAAGCTACTTCAGCCAATGGCTGACGCACCTTGCGATTGGCTTTCTGGCGAGCAGCATGGCCCAATGAGACCAAACGCATTACCAAGGCCATATCGCGGTTAAGTGTTTCGTCAATAGCACCTTCCTCATACTCTGGCCAGGTTGCCAGATGCACCGATTCGGGGGCGAATTTATCCACGGAAAGCACCAGGTTTTGGTAAAGTTCCTCTGCCAGGAAGGGCATGGCAGGGGCAAGCAATTTGCTGACCGTTACCAGGGCTGTGTATAGGGTGGAGTACGCCGCCTGTTTATCGGAATCCGACTCCGACTTCCAAAAACGCCGACGCGAACGCCGTAAATACCAGGTAGACATTTTTTCGACAAAATCTGCAATCGGGCGAGTCGCATTCGGCACATCATAACGCTCATAAGCATCGGTGACATCACGCACCAGAGCGTTCAGTTCTGAGAGCAACCAGCGGTCGAGGAGATTTTCGCTCCAACTCCGCGTGGTCAGAGCCGGCCGATCAAGATTCGCATACGTCACAAAGAACGAATATACGTTCCACAACGTGAGGGTGAAGTCGCGCACTACTTCACCAACCAGGTCAGCAGAGAAACGACGCTCATTCCCAGGCGGAGTGGCCGTATAGAGATACCAGCGGAAGGCGTCCGCACCATGCACATTGATCACATCCCAGGGCACAACAATGTTCCCTTTGGATTTGGACATTTTTTCGCCCTTTTCGTCCAGGATCAACCCCAGGCAAATCACGTTTTTGTAGGCTACACTGTCAAAAAGCAAAGTGCTAATTGCATGGAGCGAGTAGAACCAACCACGCGTTTGGTCAACTGCTTCGCAAATGAAATCGGCGGGAAAGTGCTGCTTGAACTCGACCTGATTCTCAAACGGGTAATGCCATTGGGCTACCGGCATCGAACCCGAATCAAACCAGACGTCAATCAGATCGGGCACCCGCTGCATCTTTCCGCCACATTTGGCGCACGCCCAGGTGATCTGATCTACGTAGGGACGATGCAAGTCCAGGTTGCTCAAATCGCGGCCGGTCTTTTCGGAAAGTTCCGCCACGGAACCAACGCATTCGCGGTGCTTGCAATCGGCGCATTCCCAAACTGGCAAAGGTGTACCCCAATAGCGTTCTCGCGAGAGCGCCCAGTCAATATTATTCGCCAGCCAGTTGCCAAAGCGTCCTTCTTTGATGTGTTCGGGCACCCAGTTGATTTGATTATTCAATTCCACCAGCCGTTCGCGGAAGGCACTGGTGCGAATGTACCAGGATTCGCGGGCATAATAAAGCAATGGCGTCTTGCAGCGCCAACAGAAGGGATAGGTGTGTACATACGTTTCAGCACGGAAGAGTAAACCGCGCAGCCGCAAATCTTCGATAATGTGCTTATCAGCATCTTTGACGAACATACCCCGCCAGGGCTTTACTTCGGGGATAAACGTACCGTCTGGCTGCACGGTCATCAGGACCGGCAAATCAAATTCCAGGGCCGCTTGCATGTCTTCAGCCCCAAAGGCCGGAGCCATGTGTACCAGGCCAGTGCCATCTTCAGTGGTGACAAATTCGCCCAAAACGACAAAATGAGCGGGTTTCTCTGGCGGCAGGAAGGTGAAAAGCGGCCGATATTTGACCCCGCGCAGCTTCTTGCCTTTAAAGGTGTCCACGATTTTTACTTCTTCGCCCCGGAAAACTTTTTCCAGCAGCGGGCGTGCCAGAATCAGCTTTTCGCTACCACCGCTTTCGGTTTTCCGCTCCACGGTGACGTATTCCACGTCCGGATGAGCGGCCACAGCCACGTTCCCCGGAAGCGTCCACGGTGTCGTCGTCCACACCAATAAAGAGGTATCTGGTTTGTCCACCAGGGGCATACGCACAAACACAGAGGGATCTTCGGCCTCGTCATAGCCTAAAGCGACCTCATGATCTGAAAGCGGCGTACCGCAACGCGGGCAATAAGGGACTACCTTATAGCCCTTGTAGAGCAAGTTCTTGTCCCAGAAATTCTTCAAAATCCACCAGACCGACTCAATATAGTCGTTGGTATAAGTGACATAAGCGTCGTCAAGATCCACCCAAAAGGCAATACGCTCCGTCAGACGTTCCCAGTCCTGGATGTAGGTGAAAACGGATTTTTTGCAGAGCTCATTGAATTTGTCAATGCCATACTCTTCAATTTGCTGCTTGTTGGTGAAGCCCAGTTGTTTTTCCACTTCAATTTCAACCGGCAGCCCGTGGGTATCCCACCCGCCACGCCGCGTGACGTGATACCCGCGCATGATTTTGTAGCGCGGGAACATATCTTTGAAAGCCCGGGCCAGCACATGATGAACGCCTGGTCGGCCATTTGCCGTTGGCGGCCCCTCAAAAAAGACATATTCCGGCTGCCCCTGGCGCTGCTCAAGGGTCTTTTGGAAAATTTGATTCTGTTTCCAAAACTTCAAGATGTTCTCTTCAAGAGAGACCACGTCGAGTTTTGGGGATACAGGTTTGAACATAAAACATCTCCTCACAGTGGAATGGCTCAACAACAAAAAACTCTCGTCTCTGTGCACAGAGACGAGAGCCATGCTCACGCGGTACCACTCTGCTTCCCAAGGATTGGGCGCTCAGTCGGGGACTTGTTGCCGCATCCCCGCGACCCTGGTAACGGAGGGCGATTCCGTCGCCCCTACTCTCGGCTCCTGACCGATTTCAGGTTGAGGCTCCGGGAGGATTTTCAATCTGCCTGACCGACCCGGCTCACACCCAACCCGGGCTCGCTGGCGGCGCCAGCAAATCTACTCGTTCCCATCTACGCCTTTCAATGGCGCTGATTATGCCACAACGGACAGGGTCGGTCAATGTTTCCTGACAGGCAACAACCTTGCTAAGGCACAGAATATTCAACGATCAGCTGGGGGCGATAGCCTGCAGCAGCATTTCCACTAAAAAACTTCAGAAAATCAGCATTCATATCGTCATTGTCATCTTTGGCAAAACGCAGGCGAAATTGGCTCAGACCGGTCTTATTGATGTAAGGGAAAATCCCGTTGGTCCACGTTTTAGTGTACCAGCCATCTATCGACTTTGGTGGGATGAACCCAACATTATTCTTACTTGCCGTAGCCTGAAAGTCGCTTACTTGCAAGCCAGCGTTACCGCTAAAAGCACCCTTGCGCACATCAATCAATAAGTTGCCATGGGTGCTAAATGGACTGATTCCGACAACCCCTTGCAATTTGATTTTAAGAACGACTTTCGTCAGAAGAACATCAGCCGGCAATGCCGAGGTATCAAAGGAAACAATGGCACGATATTGCCGGTCAGCCGCATCATCGCCAATGTAGATGGTTATTCCAGAAAAATTCTTTGCTCCACCAGTATTGCTGCTTTCCATTCCTTCGAGCAACCAACCATCGTAGAGTGCCTGAGAAGAAAAGGTCTGGCTGGCAATAGGGTTATCTTTCGCGATAAGGGTAAACGCGATACGTCCCGAATCGCCCTGTGAGAACGATAAAGGAGCCGTTTCATCGTTTAACCAAACACCGACATTGTCATCATTGGGGTCGGTTGTGCAGGTAACATATCCTTGAGGGATAATAGTACTGGCGACGGTTGTATTATTAACCAGGACAAATGTGTTCGGTGTATTTCCTTGCCACCCTGCATTATCTTGGTGCCGAACTAAAATCCAACGATTTGTCCCCGATAAAGGGGTGGGAGACGAAAATACAACCGCATTACATCCAACATCAGCAAAATCGGCCCCCCGCAAAACGCCATTCACGTCCACATATCTGACACTGTCACTGTCATGATAGGTGTTATCAATATACATGGATGAAAATTGAACCCATTTAAACCCTTCATGGCTTGCCTGGCGTCCTTCAGAGAGCGCAAACGAATTCGCCACCTGATAGGTTGTGCTGACTGCCATAGATGTGGCTGATCTCTCTGGCTCCAGCAGGGTTATTTGATAGGTAATATCAAGTCGGTAAGCAGGCCAAATTGAAGCGCCATAGTCACGCGCGAAGATGGTCAGGCGAAGTGCACCATACGGATTGGCGCTGCTGGTGTCAATTTCGATACGAGAAATTTGGATATTGTGGAAATAATTGTTACTGCTATCCCAATAGGCCGGACCAAGGATAAAACTGGTAGCAAAGGGTTGCCCAGGCGGAGTCAACCGCACATAGCCCGTATTGTAAATAACGGCTATTGCTGGCCAACCCAATCCCGATACCAGATGACCAAACTGTAAAGCATAGGTCGCACCCTTGTTTACGCCATTCACCAAAACCGTCATTTTCTGTTGTACTGGATGGTCATCGCTAGTTTGAATCCACCAAACCCCATTATCAAAGATTTTCACATTACTGTCAGCCATCACCTTCGCTGATACCATCGGCTGTTCAGGCCAAAAAACATTTTCCCCAAATAGCAGCAGCAAAATAGTGAACATGGCTTTGAGACTCATGGCGCCTCCCGCTCAAAAAAGCACTTCTAGCGGCGAAGCCTCCGTCTGCGAGAAGATTACTTCGCCGCATCCGGCGTCTCATAATGACATCACAGGAAAAATTACGATAAGCACTTCAATTTTCATTATACGGATATTCAATCGAATTTGAACAATGGAAATTTTCACTTTGATCAAACGCGGCATATAATTATCGCTATGGACCAAACGATCAACCTCAATGGCCTGCCCTTACGCATACGCGCCGACGCGATCGAAATCCATCCTGAGGGGGCCTTTCTCACCGCCTCGCGCCTGACGATAGACCTGCCTCGCCCTCCAATGCGATTCTTCCGCCATGGCTGGCAATCCTGGTCATTGGCCGCCTGGACAGAGCCGACTCCCCTCCCCATTCAGCAGCCTGCACGCTTGCACCCCATGCAAACCGACCCGCGTTATGTGCGCCAGAGCCTGCCGCATAGTTCCTGGTTAGGAGCAGTCGAATTCGCCGACGGCGGCGTCCTTTTGCTGGGAGCGCTCGATCTGGAGACCCACGTTCAGTTAAACGGAAGCCGCCTCGAGGCCTGGAGCGAAGCGGGATCGGCCCATTGGCAGCTCACCTGGGGGGATGAATCAACCGTCTTCAACAAATACGTCGCCCGCTTAGGAGAAATCTTCGTCTCCACTCCCCAAAAGCCCGCCCCGCGTCTGTGGTGTTCCTGGTACAGCCTATATACCGCCATTGACGAAGATTTGCTCGGCCGCGTTTTTGATGACTTGGGTGATTTACCCTTTGACGTGCTGCAAGTGGACGACGGCTGGCAAATAGCTGTTGGAGATTGGAAACCCAATGCGAAATTTCCCTCGGGCATGGCGGCATTGGCCGAAAAAATTCACACCACCGGCCGCCGCGCCGGTCTCTGGCTCGCCCCCTTGATCGCCGTTCCTTCCTCCGATCTGTTCCACCAGCATCCGCACTGGTTTTTGAGAGATGAAGATGGACGCCTTGTCTCAGCCGGATTCAATTGGGGCGAGCCACTTTACGCCCTGGATACCACTCACCCCGATGTGCTGGATTGGTTGAGCAAGCTAATCGCTCAGGCGCGTAACTGGGGATACGATTATCTGAAACTGGATTTCTTGTATGCCGGAGCCTTGCCCGGCAAGCGTTACGCCGCGATGCCGCGCGAGGCAGCCTACCGTCAGGGTTTGCAAGCCATGCGTCAGGCTGCCGGGGACGCCTTTTTGCTGGCCTGCGGAGCGCCCATCTTGCCCTCGCTGGGGTTGTGCGACGCACTGCGCGTTGGGCCAGACACTAGCGGTGTTTGGGAAAGTCGGCGCGACGCGCTTTTGCTTGCCAATCCGACGACGCCGGCGGCAAAAAACGCCATCCGCACCACCTTGCATCGGCTCTGGCTGCGCCCCTTGCTCCATACCGACCCAGATGTGGTCTATTTCGCCAGCCGGGGCAATTCACTCCCTGCCGCGCAAAAACAAATGCTGCAAGACCTGGCGCTGATCTGCGACTTTCGCGCCACATCCGACCTGCCCCAATGGCTCACGGCAGCCGAGCGCGAAGCATTGCGAAGTTTCTTGCTGGCCTCGCCCAGTGTGCGCCAAACCGGACGCTACACGTTTGAGATAGATGGCCGGACGATAGATTTTTACCCTGCACTCTCCTTGCCGCGGCCAGTTTCGGCCTGGGATCGTCTGCAAGCAGCCCTGGTGGCCTGGGCAGGAAATCAGCCATTTCTCTTACGTCTTTACGACAAAATGAATACGAAACGACTGGAGCAAATGAAAAAGCACGTATAATCGGGGCGATATGATCACCACCCTGTTGCTGACTCGCCGCTCCATTCGCCGCTTCAAGCCGGACCCCGTGCCGGATTCCGTTATCCAGCGGATTCTCACCACCGCGATTCACGCTCCCTCTGCCCACAACCTGCAACCCTGGCGGTTCGTCCTTGTGCCGCCTTCTGCCCCTGGGGTACGTACCCGCCTGGGGGCAGCGCTCACCGCTGCCATGCGCCGTGATATGGCTGCGGAGGGCCTGCCCCAGATCGAGATCGAAACGCGAGTCGCCCGTTCCCTGCGCCGATTGAACGAAGCACCAGCGGTCATCGTCTTGTGCCGGGATGTTCACGCTGTTCGTGAGCACAGAGTACAAGATGAGATCATGGCCATCCAATCTGTCGCCAACGCGGGCACCTACCTGCTGCTGGCAGCACACGCCGAAGGCCTGGGTGGTAACTGGATTTGCTGGCCGCTCTACGCCCAGGCAGAAACCCGATCTGCCCTGGGTTTGCCAGAAAATTGGGAGCCACAGGCAATGTTCTTTCTAGGTTATCCAGACGAGACACCCAAAGAAAAAGTGCTGAAACCACTGGAAGAAGTCGTATGGATGGCCACGGAGGGCAGGGAAAAGAACTCAAACTATTCAGGTTGAAGCCCACCATGAAAATCACCGCCCTTGCCGGCGGGGTTGGCGGTGCAAAGCTCGCCCACGGCCTCGCCCAAATCCTCTCCCCCGAAGACCTGACCATCATCGTCAACACCGGCGATGACTTTGAGCATTTTGGCTTATACATTTGCCCCGATCTGGATACCGTCTGCTACACCCTGGCAGGTCTGGCCAACCCCGAAACGGGCTGGGGCCGCGCCGGTGAGACCTGGCAGGTCATGGACAATCTACGCCGCCTGGGCGCACCAGATTGGTTCAACCTGGGAGACAGCGACCTGGCCACCCATCTGGAGCGAACGAGGCGATTGAAAGAGGGCCAAACGCTTACCCAAATCACCCGCGATTTTTGCGCAACGTGGGGTATCCGACATACCATTTTGCCCATGAGCGATCAACCGGTTCGCACCCTGGTGGATACGGTGGAATACGGTGAATTGGCCTTCCAGGAATATTTCGTCAAATATCGCTGCGCGCCATGCGTCCGCGGCTTTCGCTTCGCGGGCGCTGAGATAGCGGAACCCGCTGCGGGGGTGCGTGAAGCGCTGCAGGACGCCGAGGCAGTGGTCATTTGCCCCTCGAATCCGTGGGTAAGCATCGATCCCATTTTGCGTGTCCTGAAATTGCAGCCGACGACTCGCCCTTTGCCGCCCATCGTGGCCGTCTCTCCGATTATCGGCGGGCGCACTGTCAAAGGGCCAGCCGCAAAGATGTTTGCCGAGCTTGGCATCGAGCCGTCGGCACTGGCCGTGGCAGAGCATTATCGCGGCTTGTTGCGCGGATTCGTGTTAGACAATGTGGATTCGTCTTACCAGGAAGCCATCCGGCGGCTGAACATCGAACCGCTGGTCACGGAGACGATCATGCAAAATGCAGAAGATCGACGTCGGCTGGCAGAAGATGTGCTACACTTAGTCGGAAAAATCCTATGACACTTTGGGCAATCGTTCCCGTCAAGCCTTTGCGGCGCGGCAAATCGCGCCTGGCCGGCACACTCTCAGAAGATGAACGTACCCATCTCAATCAATATTTGCTGGAAAGAACACTCAAAACTCTTGCGGGGTTGAAAGAGATCGAACAAGTGTTGGTGGTGAGTCGCGACCCACAGGCGCTGGCTATTGCCCGTCAGTTTGATGCCCGCACGGTTCGCGAAGATGGCACCCCTCAACTGAATACCGCGTTGATGCGCGCTACGGTAGTTGCGCAGGTGTATGCTACGCAGGCCGTGCTGGTGCTCCCCGCGGACCTGCCATTGCTAAACTCGGATGATCTTTTGACCTTGATTCAACATGCCAGCAATCCACCCGTCGTGGTCATTGCGCCCGATCGTCATCACAAGGGCACAAACGCTTTGTTGATTTCCCCTTCGGGTTTGATCCAATACGATTTTGGCGAAAACTCATTTCAGCGACATTGTGAACGTGCCCGCAAGGCCGGGGCGCGGCTGGAAATTGTAGACTTACCCTCGCTAAGCCTGGATTTGGACTTGCCAGAAGATTTAGAATTGGTACGGAAAATGAACGGCCTTCCGGATAAAACCTGATTTTTTACAAGGAGAATGCGATGACCGAGCGTGTTGCCTTATATTTGCAAGACTCCCACGATTTGCGCGATGGCCTGGAATATGTTCGCTATGCTGAAGCGCGTGGCTTTGAGGCTGTGTGGCAGGCGGAATCGCGGCTGGTGCGCGACGCCATTGTTCCCATGGCGGCTTACGCAGCTGTCACTGAGCGAATCAAGGTCGGCTCTGGCGTAATCAACAACTGGACGCGCAACATCGGGCTGTTGGCTGCAACCTTCCTGACCCTGGATGACCTGGCGCCGAATCGCATCATTTGCGGAATTGGCGCCTGGTGGGATCCACTGGCGAAAAACGTGGGCATTGAGCGCCGCAAACCATTGACTGCCATGCGTGAGACGGTCATTGTGTTGCGGCGACTCCTGAACATGGAACGCGTGACCTTCCATGGTGAATTCGTCCACGTGGACGGAATCGAGCTGGACGTCGTGCATGGTCGTCGCGAGCCGCGTAATGTCCCGATCATGATCGGCGCAACGGGTGACCAGATGATGGAACTGGCAGGCGAAATCGCCGATGGGGTGGTGCTCAATTACTGCGTTCCTCCCGAATACAACGACCGGGCGCTTGAATTGCTGGATAAGGGACTAAGAAAAGCCGGGCGCAAAATGGAAGACCTGGATCGGCCACAATTGATTGTCTGTTCGGTGGACGAAGACCACGACAAAGCCATTGACACCACCAAGATGTTGCTCTGTCAATACCTGGCGCAGCAACCCCACATTGCCAAAGCCTCCGGCGTTTCAGATGAAGTCGTGCACGAAATTCAGTCCATTTTGGGCTGGCCAGCTACCAAAGAGCAAATTTTGAAGGCAAAAGACCTGGTACCAGAAGATCTGGTGCATAAGATCACGGCCTCAGGTACACCCGCTGAGGCCCGCGCCAAAGTAGAAGAATACAAAAAGCGCGGTTGCACCTGCCCGATCTTGTATCCGGTGGGCGGAAATTTCAAGTTGTTGATTGACACGTTTGCCCAGCAGTAAGCGAAAAGCGGCATGACCACGTGGATCATTCTGTTGAGGGCAGCGCAGCAGATGAGCGCCTGGATCGTCTGTATTTCAAGGATATGATCGGGCACTGGCAAGTTGATTTTCATCACCTGGAAGATGAGTTCTTGACGCGGTAAATGCTTTTCGGCGTGAGTGTGTGGTTGTGTGTTTAGGCATAAACCAAAACTTACACGCTCACGCCTCTTTTATCTCGCCTTTCATGCACCAAAGCCTCCGCGTGCTTTGGGGTAGAGTTTTCCCAGCGGTATCCAAAAGAGGGGGCTATCCAGTATCCAGAATTGCCCATTTCAGATAAGGACTCTTCTGTGCTCTTATTTCGCTCCGGGAGCACTAAAAGGTTGTGGGTAAGATGGAGAACAGGAAAACGGCTAGTGTCATTGCGAGGGGCGTCAGCCCCGAAGCAATCCATCCATTCCTTGCCGACCAGGAGATTGCTTACCCCTGCGGGGCACAGGTCGCCGCCTTTGGCGGCGAAGCAATGACACAAAATGGCGTTTTTCGCCCACAGCGTCATCTCTCAAGGCACTGGCGAAATGAGCATTCATCCACCGCTCACACCTGACTAACAACTTTTTAGCGCACCCTTCGCTCCTCCTTGTGTGTCAGATCAATCAAAATTGTGTTATAATCATGAGCGATATAGATTGATTATGATTGTTTTTGAGCGTTTTGGCGTTTTTCTTGCGCCATGCCGTTCTCCATTTCCCTTCTGATCCCTTTCTGCCATGCTCCTGCAAAACTTCCGTCCCAAACCCAAACTGGTCACCAAAACTACCCTGGTTGAAAAGCCGCGTTTCCCCGCCATTGATGCGCACAATCACCTGGCCGAACCTTTCGGCGGCGGCTGGGATAAGAAACCGTTGCCCGCCCTGCTCGATCAGCTTGACCAGGCCGGCATCGTCCACTATGTGGACCTGGATGGCGGCTGGGGAGAAGCGATACTGAATCATCATCTGGATTACTTCAAGGCGCGCGCCCCAGAACGTTTTACCATCTTCGGCGGTGTGGATTGGTCGAAGTGGCCGGAGATGGGCAACGCCTTCCCCGAATGGGCCGCGCAACGGCTGCGAGTTCAGAAGGAACGCGGCGCAGGCGGCCTGAAGATCTGGAAACCCTTTGGCCTGCACGTCCGCGATGAGAAAGGGCAGCTGGTTGCCGTGGACGATCCCCGCCTGGAAGTCGTGTGGGAAACTGCGGCAGAGCTGGGGCTACCGGTCTTGATCCATGTGGCGGATCCGGTAGCCTTTTTTGATCCGGTGGACGAAACCAACGAGCGTTGGGAGGAACTCGGCCAGCACCCCGATTGGGCTTTCACCAGCCCGCCTTTTCCTCCTTTCCTGTCCATCATGGAGGCCTTCTACCGCCTGGTCAAACGTCATGCGCGCACCACCTTCATCGGCGCGCACTTCGGCTGCTATGCAGAAAACCTAGGCTGGGTGGGCAAGATGCTGGACGATTGCCCGAACTATTACGTGGATATCGCTGCCCGCCTCGGTGAACTGGGCCGCCAGCCCTACACCGCCCGCCGTTTCTTCCTGCAATATCAGGACCGAATCCTCTTCGGCTCCGATTTCGGCCCCGACCTGGAAGCCTATCGCCTCTACTATCGCTTTTTGGAGACCGATGATGAGTACTTCAACTACAACGTCGGCGAGGTGCCGCTTCAGGGGCGCTGGTATGCCTATGGCATCTTCCTGCCCGACGAGGTGCTGCAAAAAGTATATTTTCAGAATGCCGCCCGCATTTTAGGGATTCCAGGCGCATAGACTTTCTTTCCGACTTTCCTGGAGAGGACGATGAAACTACACTTCACATCCAATACCCGGCTCCTCCTGCAAGATCACGACCTCATCCTCGGGGAGGTCCGCCTGCTGCTGCAAAATGGGAAACAGGCCCTGGCCGGGTCGGTGGAGCCTGCCATCCCTTCTGGCTTTCAAAACGCGGCGCTCTGGCCTTTACAGGTGGAATGGTGGCTTACACCCGAAGAAGAGGGATTCTGGACGCTGCGCTTTGAACTGATCAACCGCCAGGCGCCGCTTTCGCTTTCGCGCCTGCGTCTGGAGGTCTTCCTCCCTGAAGAACAATGGGACAAAGCGCCGCTATGGAGCGCACAGGGGGCAGCAGTTCGTTGGGGGCAGGATTTTGCCTTTCCACTGGAAAAGGGCTTTGCGCGTGAAAATTACCTTGGCCATTTGCAGGATGCCGAAGGTGGGGGAGTGCCGCTGGCCTACGTCTGGAATCGGGAGCAGGGGCTGGCGCTGATGCACCTGGAAACCACACCGCTGGAGTGGTACCTGCCCGTAGAGCGGGATGAACAGGGGATCCACCTCGCCTTTGAACTGCGCCGCCCCATCACCCTGGCCTCTGGTCAGACCTGGAGCTCGCCGCTGTTTGCCCTTTCCTGGCACAAAAAGCAGGATTTCTTCGCTCCGCTGGAGCGCTATCGCCAAAAGATGGCCGAACGCGGCCTTTCGGCAGGGATGCCGCTGCCGGCCAGCTATGAACCGGCCTGGTGTTCCTGGGGCTATGAATTTGATGTCACAGCAGATGATGTGCTCAATGTCCTCCCTACGGCTCGCTCATTGGGGTTGCGCTGGTTTACCCTGGATGATCGCTGGTTTGATGCTTATGGCGACTGGAACCCGCGCCCGGAGCTTTTCCCCAATGGTGCAGAAGACTTGCGCCGCATGAACGAGGCGATCCATGCTGCAGGCGGGCTTTCGCAGCTCTGGTGGTATCCACTCTGCGCCGAAGACGGGCACGGCGCCTGGGAAAGCCACACCTACGGCCTCTCTCAAATCTTGCGTGAGCATCCCGATTGGGTGGTGCTGGATGAGCAGGGACGGGTAGCGCGCAACAACCGTCACCTGGCGATGCTCTGCCCGGCGCTGCCGGAAGTGCAGGAATATACCCTGGCGTTGACCCGGCGCTTCATCGAAGAGTGGGGATTCGATGGCTTCAAAATGGACAACATCTACACCATGCCGGCCTGCCATCACCCGGCGCATCATCACGCTTCGCCAGAAGAATCCATCCGCGCTTTCAAGGACCTCTATCGGCGCATCTTTGAGCTGACCCGCAGCCTGCGCCCACAAACAGGCGTGGTGCAGATCTGCCCTTGCGGCACGCCGATCACCTTCAGCCTGCTCCCCGCGACCGATCAGACCGTCACGGCTGACCCGATCTCCAGCGCTCAGGTACGTCAGCGCATTCGTTTCTACAAGGCGCTCACCGGCCGTCGCGCCGCGGTCTTTGCCGATCACGTTGAACTTTCCGATGGCGGCGCCGACTTCGCTTCTGGCATCGGTGCCGGCGGCGTGCCAGGGACCAAATTCACGTGGCAGATCTCCCCGCAACGCCAGGCGCGCCTGAAGGAAAACTGGCAGCTCACTGCGGAGAAATTCGAACTCTGGCAATTCTGGTTTGATCTCTATCAGCGGTATCGGCTGGCAGAGGGGGAATACCTTCCCCTTTACGATATCGCCTTTGATTATCCCGAAGCCCACGTCATCCGCAAAGACGGACGTCTTTACTACGCTTTCTTTGCCGAATCCTTCGAAGGCGAGGTGGAATTGCGCGGCCTGGAGGCGCGTCGCTATCGCCTGCGGGATTACGAACGCGAAACAGACCTCGGGCAGGTTCATGGGCCCCAGGCGAGCCTCCGCACCCGCTTCAGCCATCACCTGCTCCTCGAGGCTACTCCTGAATGATCGAGGATAATTTATGCATACTCTAGATGAAATCCTTTCCCAACCCTCCATCTGGCAAAGCGCCCTGGAAGCAGCAGATCGCCAGGCGCCTCCATGGCGCGCCTTGCTCGGCGAAGACGAGACGCCGCTGATCTTCACCGGCTGCGGTTCGACCTACTACCTTTCGCTTTCTGCCGCGGCCCTTTTCCGCAGGTTGACCGGCCGCCTGACCTTTGCGCTGCCATGTAGCGAGTTCCTGCTGCAACGGCCAGATGCGCTCGGCGCTTTGCTTGAGCGAGCGCCGAAGCCGATCCTGATCGCAGTCAGCCGCTCCGGCAGCACCACAGAAACTGTGCGCGCTGCAGAACAGTACCGCGCTGAAGGCGGGCGCGTGCTTGCCGTCACGAATTACCCGGATTCTCCCCTGGCAAGCCTGGCAGAAGCGGCCCTGGTCCTGCCCCAGGGTCAGGAGGAGAGCGTGGCGCAGACGCGCTCGTTCTCTTCGATGTTCGTCGCGCTGAACGCGCTGGCTGCCCTGTTGGCAGGTCATGATTCGCTCTATCGGGACATGTTACGCCTGCCACAGGCTGCCGAGCGCCTCATCCAGCGTTATCACCCCCTGGCGCGTCAGCTCGGCGAAGAGCTGAATTTCGAGCGTTTCTACTTCCTGGGCAGTGGTGTCCGCTATGGCCTGGCCAGCGAGGTCAGCCTGAAAATGAAAGAAATGTCGCTCAGCCATAGCGAGCCGTTCCATTTCCTGGAGTTCCGCCATGGGCCGATGAGCATGGTGAATCAGCAGACGCTCCTCATCGGACTGCTTTCGGAGCAGGCCCAGGAGCAGGAGCAAAAAGTGCTGGACGAAATGCAGGCGCTGGGAGGGCAGGTCCTCTCCCTGGCTGAGCAGAAGGCGCAGGTGGAGTTCGCTTCCGAAATTCCCGAAGAGGGACGCGCGGCCCTCTACCTGCCCATTTTGCAATTGCTTGCCTGTTATCGTTCGCTCGCCAAAGGTCTCAACCCCGACCGTCCCCACAACCTGACGGCCGTGGTGCAACTCAATTTCTAAGGAGTGTCGCCTATGAAACGCCTTTTTCTCTCCCTGTTGATAGTCTTTTCTCTGGTTCTGGCGGGATGTGGTCAAAAGGCTACGCCCGCCCCAAGTGCTGCCACGCAGCCTGCGGCCACTGAAAGCGGGACCTCTCCGGCGGCGGGTGGCGAGAAAATCGTCATCCGCGTCTGGGCTCACCAGAACAATTCCTTCAACCAGGCCCACCAGGACATCATCAACAAATTCATGGAGGAGAATCCCAACGTTGAAGTGAAATTCGAGACCTTCCCCTGGGATGTCTTCATCCAGACCATCCAGACTTCCCTGCCGGCCGGTCAGGTGGCAGATATCATCGAGATGCCCGGCGGCATGGGGTTGCGTTATGCCAGAGGAGGGCAGTTGCTCGAAGTGCCAGCCGATGTAATGACCCTGGATCAGGCGCATCAGACCTACTTCGAGGCGCCGCTGGGCGGTTATGTGTATGATGGCAAGCTCTACGGCCTGCCGATTGAGTACAACCTGGAGTACGGCGGCGCTTATGTCAACGAGGAGATGTTCAAAGCCGCTGGTTTGCCCTACCCTCCCCAATGGAAAACCTGGGATGACGTTATCGAGTACGCCAAAAAACTGACCAAGTTTGATGCCAGCAACGCCATGGAGGTGGCTGGCCTGCACTACACCAACAACGACCAGCTCTACACCTACTTCCTCTCCGGCATCCTGGAGCAGGGCGGGCAATACTTTGCCGAAGATGGCCGTCACTTCAACTTCAATACCCCCGAAGCGCTGGCGGTGGTGAAGAAGATGGTCAAGATGGCGCAAGAGGACAAAATTGTGGACCCGGTCACCTACAACGCCGAGAGCAACTGGGTGGGCGCCTCCTTCGCTCAAAAGCTGACGGCCATTGCGGTGCTCGGCTCCTGGTTCGCGGGCGAGGCGCGCATCACCTACCCGGATCTCAAGTTCGATTACGTCAAGTTGCCGCCTTTCATGGGCGATCAATACAAATTCACCTCTGTCTCTGGCTGGGGTATCGTGGTGACCAAATACACCCAGCATCCTGAGATTGCCTGGAAACTGGCCGCAGCCATGGCTGCCGATCCCGAAAATGCGCTGCATTTCAACCTGACTACCGGCACCATCCCGGCCATGAAGCAGGTCGCCAACGATTCCCGTTTACAGGAGAAGTATCCGTTCATGCGCGATCTGGTGACCATCCTGCCGTATGGCGTGTTCCAGGGAGATATTGTGGATCCAAGCCAGCTAGAATTCGACATTATCTATCCCAACCTGATCCAGGCGATTCAGGGTGTGATTACGCCAGAGCAAGCAGTGCAAAACATTCATGATGAAGCAAATGCTATGGTAGATAACGCCAAATAGGCCTCGCGCTGGTGATGAGATCCTCTGCGGGAGGTGGCCCCAGGGTCACCTCCCGCCCAAAGGAGCAGGTATGAACTTTTCACTCAAACGCACCTTGCTGGAGTGGATTGGCACCCACGAAGGCGGCCAATTGACCGCTTCTCAGCGGCGGTTTGCTTACCTGGGGCTGTTGCCGATTTTGCTTTGGGTGTTTGTTTTCGTCCTCTTCCCCATCGTCTGGGTTCTTCTGATGAGCCTGTTCTCTTATACCCCTATCCGGGAGGGAGGCTGGTTTCTGGGCCTGGGCGGCAATAATCCCTTTGTTGGGCTGGGAAATTATATTGAACTTTTCACCGGCGCCACGAAGGCGGCACGCATCTTCCGGCAGGCGATTGGCAATACCTTCCTGTTTTCCCTGCTAGCAGTCCCGCTTTCGGTTGGCACAGCGCTCCCCATGGCTGTGGTCCTGGAAAGTGCGCATCAGCGCGTGAAGTCATTGTTTCGGTTTATCTATTTTTTGCCAGTCATTACCGGCAGCGTGGCTGTAACCATCATCTGGCAGTACGTCTATGCGCCCAATTGGGGCTTGCTCAGCCAGTTGATGAAGATGGTCGGGTTAACTCCGCCGCGCTCCTGGCTTTCGGACCCCACTCAGGTCTATTTTGGCATCCCGCTGGCGATGATTGCCGTGACCATGGTGTATGTGTGGGTGACATTTGGCTACAACACCCTACTTTTTATTGCTGCCTTACAGAGCGTACCGGCTGTCTTCCGTGAAGCGGCCCGTATTGACGGGGCCAACGCCTGGCAGGAGTTCTGGTATATCGTCATCCCCCTGCTTCGACGCACCATTTTGCTCGCTTCGGTGCTTACCGTCATTTCCACACTTCAACAATTTGTGCTCTTCCAATTGCTGACGCGCGGCGGCCCGGCCTACCAGACCCAGACCATCCTGCTCAGCGTGTATCAAAACGCTTTTGTGTATTCTGAAAACATGGGCATGGCTGCGGCGATGTCCATCTTCCTGTTCATCATTCTTTTCATCCTCACTGTCATCCAGTTCCGTCTCTTGCGCGCCGAGTGGGAGTATTGAGGAGACCATCATGCTCAAAAAATTTCATCCATTCTATCTGCTCTCTCGCAGCGCCATCTATATCATTCTGCTTGCCGGGCTGGTATTCACTCTTCTGCCCTTTGTCTATGTCTTGCTCGCATCCTTCAAGACCAACGCCGAACTGATGCGTGTCCCGCCGACCTTTATCCCCGAAAAGCCTATTATCGAGAACTACACCACCGTCCTCTCGGATAAGCAAATTTCGCTGGCGCGCATCTTCTACAACAGTGGCGTCGTTGCCATCATTCGTACTGTTCTGACTCTGCTTATCAGTTCCTTTGCCGGTTATATCTTCGCCCGCTATCGCTTCACCGGTAAAAACCTGTTCTTCGGGATGATCCTGGCGCAGCTCATGATTCCTTTCCAGGTGGTCATGATCCCCATCTACCTGCTGACCGTCAAAATGGGGTTGATTGACACGCTCTGGGCGCTCATCATCCCGATGCTGATTGATGCCTACGGCATCTTCGTCGCTAAGCAATTTGTGGAAGGTTTGCCCGGCGAAATCCTGGAAGCCGCCCGCATTGATGGCGCTTCAGAGTTTGGGATTTACTGGCGGATTGTCCTGCCGCAACTGGGGCCGGCACTGGCCTCGCTGGGTATCTTCACCTTTATGGCCTCGTGGAATGACTACCTCTGGCCGCTGATTGTGATCACGTCGCCGGAAAAACGCACCATCCCCTTGCTCCTGGTCTGGTATTCTACCCAGCACGGCGCCAACCAGGGATTGGTTCTGGCTGCCTCCATCCTCACCCTCATCCCCATTTTTGTCGTCTATTTCCTGGCACAACGTTGGATTGTAGAACAGGCAAGCCAAAGCGCTTTCAAATGACAGATTCTGCGAGTCGGCTGGCTCGTTCGAAACTGTTTTTCAAAAAACTCTAAAGGAGGAACCCATGAAACTGCAAAAATTACTCCCCGTGTTGCTGGTTCTGAGCCTGGCGCTTGTAGCCTGCGGCGGGAAAGCAGCCGCGCCATCCCCCACTGCCACTTCTGCGCCTCCTACCGCTACCCCTGTCCCACCTACTGCTACACCCGTCCCCGCATCTCCCACCCCTGAACCGACGCAGCCTCCTGCCCCCGGTGTCGGTGAGATTTCTGATTTCAAAGTTGAACAGGATGGCGATTTCCTGCTTATCTCGTTCGTCTTTGGCGGCACGCCGGATGACTACAACGCCTACCACATTTTCATTGACGCCGATCAATCCGCGACCACTGGATTTCAGGTGGGGGAAATCGGCGCTGAGTTCCTTTTTGAAAATGCCAGTGTCTTTTCCTATAGCGGCGATGGTAGTTCCTGGAACTGGAACGAAGTCCAGGCATCCGACCTGGAATTTGAACCAGGGACGAATAACGTCTCCTGGAAAATCAGCCGCGCTACGCTCGGATTGGATAAGGCCAAATCTGCCGATTTCATCGCCCAACTGGTCAACAAAAATTGGGATGCCGTCGGTACAACCCCGAAACTCACCGTGGAATTCAAGTAGTCCACTGCCAGCCGACTCGCACTTCTTCCCAGGAGCCATCTATGAAGCAACCTTTCTGGCCGATGTTCTCGATCCTCGTGATTTTGTTGTCCCTGGCAGCCTGTCAGCCTGCGGCGCCGGCCGCAACGGCTGCTGCGCCTGTCGAAGAGACCGTCACTCCTGCCATGAATGCCCCCACATCCAGCGCGCCGCTTGAAACCCACACCTACCAGCCCATGGAAGGGGACGTGGTCAACCCGGAGCGGGGCTTCCGCTACTCCTTTGACACCTTTGAGCCGGCTCAGGAAAACTACAGCACCTATCGCCTGCTGGGCACTTCGCTGGTGTATGTCGGTGTGCGCCTGGATAATTACCGCGACCAGGATTTGCCGCAATCGCTGCTGGATAGCCTTGACGTTGCTTTGGGAGAAGCGCGCAAGGGCGGCATCAAGCTCATCCTGCGTTTCCAGTACAACGCAGGCCCCTGGCCAAATTCCGAACCGGATGCTTCGCTGGAACAGGTGTTGCGGCATATCGAGCAATTGAAACCTGTGCTGCAGAAGAACGCCGATGTCATCGCCTGGATGCACGCCGGCTTCATCGGCGCCTGGGGCGAATGGCACACTTCGACCCATGGCCTGGACCGGGATATGAACGCCAAGCGCGCCATCCTGGAAGCCCTGGCCGACGCTTTGCCGCAGCGCCCCATCCTCCTGCGCTACCCCCCCGATTTGATGACTCTCTTCCCGCAACCGCTCACTGCCGAACAGGCGTTCAACGGTTCCTTGCAAGCGCGTCTCGGCTTCCATAACGATTGCTTTCTCTCCTCCGATACCGATGTCGGGACCTACAGCGGCGGGAGCAATAGCCGCGAAAACGCCAACCGCTACATCTCTCAGATCACCCAATTCGTGCCGGCCAGCGGGGAGACTTGCGATGTTTACCCTCCGCTTCAGGCCTGTGAGGTGGCGCTCCAGGAGATGCAACGGCTGCACTGGACCGATTTGAACATCAGTTATCACCAGCAGGTCATCAAGAACTGGAAGAAAGCGGGCTGTTTTGAGGAGATTCAGAAGCGCCTGGGCTACCGTCTGGTCCTTCAGGAAGCCACTTTCCCCTCCGGCGCTCGCCCCGGCGAGTTGATACCGCTGAGCTGGAAACTGGTCAACGAGGGCTTTGCTGCCCCCCTCAACCCGCGTCCGCTCTTCCTAGTGCTGGATGGCCCGGTTACCGTCAACCTGCTGCTCGAGGGAATTGACCCGCGCACCTGGTTGCCGGGCGAACATCAGATCTCCACTTCTGTACAACTTCCCCCCGACCTGCCCGCTGGCGAATACCGCCTGGCGCTCTGGCTGCCAGATGCCTACGAAAGCCTGCGGAATGACCCGCGCTATAGCATCCGCTTTGCCAACGCGGAAATTTGGGACGAAGCCAAAGGCCTGAACATCCTGGGAACGTTGCAGATCAATCCGTAGAGAAAAACAGCATTTGCAGAAAGGAGGTCCTTATGGTTCGCATCGGATGGATTTTGCTCGTTCTGGCGCTGATTTTGAGCGCCTGTGGGCCTGCGACGGGGACACCGCAAGCGGCCTCTTCCCCGGCCGCTACGGCAACACCTGCGCCTCCCACGGCCACTGTCACTCCTGCCGATACGCCTGTGCCCACTCCCACGCCTACATTTCCGCCGCTTTCACCGGCTGAGGCCCGTCGCCCAGAGGAAAACGGTCCAACGATGCTGGCCAAACGTCTTTCTCAGCCGCCCACCCTGGATGGCGACCTGAAAGATTGGCCGGATTTCCCCTGCCGTACTCTGGACCAGGACAAACAAATCGGCTATGGCGATCTCAAAACCTGGGGCGGGCCGAGCGACCTGAGCGGCTCCTTCTGCTGGGGCTGGGACGACGAGGCCCTCTACCTGGCAGTGGACGTGAAAGATGACCGTGTCCAGGCACATGCGAAAGGCAATTTCTGGGAAAATGACTATATCGAACTGTGGCTGGATACGAACCTGGCCAAAGACTTTTACGAAACCAAAAATAACAGCGACGACTTCCAGTTTGGCTTCATGCCCGGCAATTTCAGCGATTTGCCTGCTCGGGCTACGGTCTTTGTGCCGGGTGTCTCCACTAGCAAGATGCGCCAGATCCTCGTCCAATTCCAGCGCACGGAGAGCGGCTATCGCGGCGAGATCAAAATCCCCTGGAGCACCTTTGGCGATTCCCTTGACCTGAGCGGCAAGCGCCTGGGTGCCTCGCTCTGCTTCTCGGATAACGATTCGGACCAGCCCGCTCAGGAGATGATGATCTGCACCGCACCGACAGCCCTTTCTCAATGGGGCAACCCCACGCTGTGGAACAACCTGGAGCTTTCTGCTCCGCAGACTTCGCTCCCATCCTCTCAGGGAGAGGTCACTGCTGTGCCTGCCTCCGGGCAGGTCAGCAGTGACCCCCTGCG
>DAOUAN010000141.1:0-9058 GCA_034433385.1 Anaerolineales bacterium
AAGGCCAGCCCGCCGAGCACGAGGGAGGCGAAGAAAAAGTCGAGGGGGGGGAGATGTATTTTCAGGCCGATCAGGCTCAGGGTCCCGCGTGAAGCGCTGAGGTAGAGGTTGAGAGCCACCGCAATGGCCAGGAGTCCAAAGGGCAGGGCCAGCACGTGGGGGTGCAGGTCTGCATGGAGGAAGGAGAAGAAGGGGAATTCGTCAATGACTTCGAGTGGGTTGCCGCGCAGGTCGTAATCCTGGACGACGCGGGAGGCGCGCCACCACCACAGGTAGCGGTCGGGAAACCAGCCGAGGGGTTGAGTGGGGGGCTGGCTGAGTTCTTTCATATCCAGCCATTTCCAGAAGGCGGAGGTGGCGCTGCCATCGGGTTGGAATTGCCAGAACAGGCCGGCGCGATGCAGGATTTCGAGAAAGCCTTCCAGGTTGGAGACGAGCAGGAAGAAGAGGGGCGCCAACAGGGGGGTGGCGAGGCTGAATGTTTGTTTGTGGGCCGTGAGCAAATTGAAGAGGATGCCGTAGGCGCCGACCGCGCTCAGTCCAAAGATCAGGGCGGTCATCAGGTTGTGGGCGATGGTGCCGGGGATGTTACTCAGGCGGGCCAGCATGGCAGTCAGGATGTAGCCGAAGTGGTAGTAGGAGATGGCGTAGCCAGAGAGCCAGGGGTCGCGCGGCGGGAAGGTGGGTGAGCGCAGGATGGCGTTGATGAAGGCCAGTTCCATGGGTTTTTCGGCGGAGTAGAGTTCGGGGTCGCCAGCGCGCAGGAAGGCCAGCAGGCCGAAGCCAGCCAGGAACAGGACTTCGATGGTGAGGGTCAGCCGGGCGTTTTCTTTCAGCCAGGGGCGGATTTCGCCAGCATGGCGGGAGAGACTTGCCAGGCTCAGGCCGAGCAGGATAAGCAATGCCAGGAGCAGGCCGCTCAGGTCATTTTGGGCCAGGCCGAGGGAGGCCAGTAGCCAGAAGATGTAACCCCAAATCAGCAGGCCGGCGGCGCGGCTCAGGCTGTAGCCGCGATCGCCCAGGGCCGGGAAGAGTTTCCAGGCTAGCGGGAAGGTCAGCCAGCCGATGAAGGTCACGAGGAGGTACCAGGAAAGGAAGTGAATCATGTTTTGTGGTCACCCGGAAAGGATTTTGACCATGCGATGATAGCCGCTTTCATATTGGGCCACTTTGCCTGCGAATCGTTGGCTAAAGACGATTTGGTAGCCCAACCGCTCGTAGAAGCGAATGGCGTTGGTGTTGTGTTCATCTACGGCAAGGGAACATTTTTTCAGGCCGGCTCGCTGGGCCTGTTCTTCGGCGAAGGCCATCAGCTGAGCGCCGATGCCATGTCCTTGCAGAGCAGGGAGGACGCCAATGTTGTTGATGTAGTATTCGTCAGCGCGGGCTTCAATGGCAGTTAACAAGGCCAGTGTGCGTTGCAGAAAGGACAGGGTGTGTGACCAGCCCAACAGGGCGGGGAGCTGCCGAAAGAGGGCCAGCTGCAGGCGGTTCAGGTTGCGACCGGGGTAAGAGAGCAACAGACCTGCAGGCTGGTCAGCGGCTTCGATGACCCAGGCAAATTGCCAGGAAAAACGATGACGGTCGCTTTGAAAGAGACGAGCCAGCGCCTGTTGGGGAGAAAGTTGTGGCCAGCCAGCGAACAGATAGTCGGCCATGCCGCCCATGGAGCTTTGCAGTATGGCCACGGCCAGGTTGGTGTCAGTGCGTTGAGCGGCGCGAATCGTGATGGCAGTCATCGTCAGGCCTCGGGCAGGGAGGTAAAGTGACCGTCTGCATCTGGCGAGAAGGGTAGGACGCGCTGGACGGCGCTGATGGGCAGGGCGCTGTAAATGTGGGGAAACAACTGGTCTGCTGTGATTCCTTCGGCAGGGGCGCCGGCAGGAGGCTCCCAGCGCACTTTGTCACCGAGTTGAGTCTCGTCTATGGCCAGGAGAACCAGGTCGTTGCGACCGCTATAGAAGGCGTTGGCGACTTTCAAAACCTGCTCTGCGGTGGAGCAGTGAATAAAGCCCTCGCTCTCCAGGCTGGGGGCGCGGTAGTGACCTATTTGTTGCGCGCTGTGCCATTCGGTTTGGGGAGTGATGTGATAAATCATGGCAGGACCTCGTAAATGACTGTATCGCCATCGCGATAGACGGCTTTCCAGTAGCGGCCTTCGTACTGCTCGAATTTGGCCAGGCCATCAGGGTAAAGGATGCGTTCAAACTGGCCAACGATGATGTATTTTACGTCATATTTTTTCAGGAAGGAGATGGCCATTTGGATGTCATTGGTGTTGTAAAAGGCGTTGATCTCGTCCACACGGTCGGTGACCAGGGTGGGCGGGAGCAGGGCGCGCTGTTGACGCTGATGCCAGTTCCAGCCGACGACGCCAGGAAGGCCGGTGTAAATGGTGTAGCGCGTGCCCCAGCGATATTCGCTGACATTGGCCTCCACGATGACCGGCGAACCCTGCACATGGTCTTGCATCCAACGAATGGCGCGATAATCCTGGCTCAAATCCATGGTCTGGCCATCCCACAATTGGGCGTATTTCATGTAGGTCATGCTATCCAGGGTGAGGGGCACATCCGGCGCCATGCGGTCGGCGATTTTATCGGAGGTGGCGGTAATGGTGAAGAGCAAGGCGCCGCCCAACAGCAGGCCGGCTCCGCTTTGGAAAAAGGAGCGCCAGCGCGGTGACCACTGGCTCAGCTCGGGCAGCAACCAGCCAAAGGCCGCTGCCGCGCTGACCGCTAGCAAAGCCCAGGCCTGTAAGTAAAACTTGAACACGGTGTTCATGCGGCCAATGTCGCCGCGCACCACCACCACTTCGACCACAATGGTGATCAACAGGGCAGTGCCCACCCAAAACAGCACCAGCCGTTTTTCATCTTCCAGGTTGGGGCGCAAAATTAACAAGCCGGCCCAAACCGCCAGCGGCAACGCCAGCCAGCCAATTTGAACCTGATGCAGCGCCAGGTAGAACAACGTGGCCATTAACACGGCCAGGGCAATTTCAATCAACAGCGTGTAGCGACGCAATCGCACCAACGCCGAGACCGGCGTGCTCGCCATCCACTGACGCGTCTCCCAGGCCATCCAGCACACAATCACGAACAGGAACACCCCCCAATGAGTGAGATACGACCAGATCGGCGTGTGCGAACCTTTCCATGGATCAATTGCGCCGTAGGCCTGGCTATACCAGTAACGATACGGCTCATACAGGACATAGGAGAGGCCTACCAGCAAGAGGAGATTCCCGCCTACCCAAAGCACGCGCCGGAGGAGCGGCGAGAGACCCGGCAAAAAGCGCAAATGCTCTGTTTTGGCATAGAACCATAGCACAAAGGCCAGTGCCACGACGGCGATGCCGAGATAGGTGTAAATATCTGAAAGATTGGTGGGGTAGAGCGCACCCAGCACCAGCCCGCCCAGTGTCAAAGAAGCCGTCCACTCGGCGCGATTCAGCCGCGCCCGCGATTTGATCAACGCCAGCGCCCAGGCCAGGGTGAGCAGGGCAATCGGGATGACGATCATGTGGGCGTGCAGATCGCTATAGAGAAAGGTGAAGAACGGGAATTCCGTGATCGGTTCCACGTCGTTCGGGGCCGGGATCACCCGGCTGGGAAACCAGTACCAGTCTCCCCGTCCGAAGGGGAGCGGGGTACCGCTGAGCGACAGGAAGAAGCCGCGCAAGGCCCAAATCCAGCGTTGCACCACGTTGGCATTGTCAATGATCCCGCCTGGCGCGGCCAACCGCTGAAAGCCCTGGAAGAGCATCCGCACCGTGCCCAGGTTACCAGCGACCACCATCAAAATGGCGGCAGCCAGCCCGCTGGCCAGCGGTTGAAGCGGATCGGTCGTTTTCGAGCGTTCCACCAGATTCCAGGCGATGGTGAACGCCCCCATGGCCACCAGGGCAAACAACGTAGGCAGGATGAAATTGTACGCAATCGAAGGCACAATCCCTAGCAACTTCACCGGCGTGCCTACCAGCACAAAGCCATAATAGTAATAATTAATATATCCGCCGGCAAACCAGGGGTCGTACGGCGGGAACGAAGTGCTCTTCAAAATCGCGTTGAAATACGAGAAATCCATGGGGCGCTCGCCGCCTTTGGCCGGATGCCACAGATCGGGGTTGCCGATGCGGATGAACAAATCGAACAGGAAAAAGGCCAGAAAGATGCCCTCAACCAGCAGGTAAAAGCGCCGATTCGATTGCCACTCGCGGCGGAGCTCTTCCCGGCGCATCCAGCCGAGACCCAGGCCGGATACCGCCATCAGGCCGAACGCCAGCCCGATGGTGAGCCGCGTGTAGCCCAACCCCACCGAGCCGCTCAGCCAGGAAAGGTAAGCCAGCACGAGCAGGCCCACGGCGCGGCTGAGGGGATACCCCTTGTCGCCCAGGCCGGCAAAGGCCAGACGGGTCAGCGGGTAGGCGACCAGTCCTAAAATGAAGATGAAGCCATACCACAAGAGCAATCCCAGCACAGGGTAGGCGTTTTGCACCCAGTCGTAACGGAAAAGCTCCGACCACGTTCCCCCGGCACGTTGGGCGGCCAGGCGCTCAGGCGGCAGCAACAAATCTTTGTAACGGCTGGCTTGCCGCGGGGTGAGATGCACCACGTGGCTCAAGTCCACTGCGCCGAGGATGGCTTGCACGCGGTTGGGGTCAAAATCGGGGCGCTTTTGGAAGATGAGCACTTTGGGGTGATCATAAAAAGTGAAGGCCTCTTCAGCCGCCTGATCGTTGATCACCAGCGGCCCCAGGCGGGGATAATCCTCGAAGACGGCCACCAGATCGAAGCCCAGGTTGCCGTGGAACATGCCTGGCTGGGCCACGCGATAGCACCAGATGATGTTTTTCTCCGTTGGGCAGCCCAGCAGTTCGCGGTAATACGCCGTGGTCAGCGGGTAGCGCTCCGGCAGACGGGTGATCTGGCCGTATTGATGATTGGTGGGGATGAAGATGTAATCGGCCTCGCTGAGCGTGCTGACGAAGCGGCTCAGTTTCTCGGCGTTGTCATCCCAATAGACTTGTAAGTTCAACTCGCCGCGGTAAATGCCGCCAAAGCCATCATAGCCATCCACCCGGAAAGGCAGGCCATAATCGTAGTCCGTTTCGTTGGCAATAGCTGCACCGCTCAGGGTGAACAGGCCGCCACTGGTTTCAAAGCGCAGGGTATAAGGCTGGCCCTGAGTGAGGGGTACAGGAGATGTGAACACCAGGCGTGCCGCATCCCCGCGCCGATCGCTGTGCGCGGCAAAATCAGCCGTCAGGTTGGCTTGTGCCGGAACGGCCTCAGGGGTCGAATTGGCTGCGGGGGTGAGCACCAGGCGTAACGTCTGTGGCCCCGAAGCGTTGAGATCGGCCACGTGTCCGAGGGTGATTTCGGTCAGCAGGCCATCGCGCTGGGCGATGAACGCCGTCTCGTAGGGCTGTTCTGCCGAGATGAGCGTGCCGCTGGGAAAGGGCAAAGGCTGATTGTAGAGGCCCCCTGGGGTGGTCTGAATGCGCAAGTTGATCGGCCCGGGCACATTCTGGTAGATCCAGCGCGAAGCAGCGATGCGGGGTTCATCGCGCAGATAAATCGAATGGAAGGCAAATGCCCACACGGCCGTCAATGCCAGGACGAGACCTCCCAGAGCGATGGGCAGGAATTTGGGCAAGCGGGTTTTGCCCAGTTCAAAGAGCGCCCAGGCGGCCATCATTGCCAACAAGGGATAAATGGGCAGCTGATAGCGCATGGTGGGGTTGAATTGCAGCGATTGCCAGGTGAAGTAAAACGCCGTCCAGCCCCACAGCAGGGCATGTTTCCATTCGCCGTTCAGAATGCGCCAGCCCATCCACGCAAAGCCGAACCAGGCCAGCAGGCCGAGGGGTAACCCCAGCCCCCACAGGGTGAGATTTTCAAACGAATACAGGTGAGAGCGCCGCGCCCATTGCAAATTCCAGGGTAGATCGGCGTCGCCGCTGGCCTGAGCGCGTTGCTCGGCGATGTTCGCCAGCCATTTGGGGTTCAGCCCAATGCCAGCGAAGGCGTAAGGCTGAAAGACGCGGAATGCCAGCACCGAGGCCAACCCGCCAACGACAAGGAAAATCAGAATAGGAGACCAGAATTCGGCAGAAGCGAGATCAGGGGATTGCCCATTTTCTTTTTCGTTGCGCTGCGCCAGATAGCGGACGAGAAACGCCCCCGGTAGCAAAATGGCCATGGGCAGCGCGTTGATTTTGGAGGCCATTGCCATGCCTACTGCCAGGCCAAAGCCGAGGCTGTTCAATCCATCGGGGTGACGGAGCAGGCGCAGCAGGTAGCTTTCCAGCGGTTCGCCTGAGCGGCGCAGCAGGGCGTCATCAACAGGGCGGCGGGCGATGTTCACCGCGAACAAAATGCCCAGAAACATGAACAGGTTAACGAACAAATCGGTGGTGAAGAAGTGCGATTGCTGAATTTGCATCACCGCCAGAGCCGAAAAGAGCGTGGCTAGCAGGGCCACCCGTCGCTGGTACAGGCGAGAGACGATGAAATAGAGCAACAAGAGCGTGCCCAAATCGGCCAGCGCCGAAAACTGCCGCCCCAGGATTTTCAGCGCGCCGGGATCGGTCTGCCCCAAAAATTCTGCGGTGTAACGCACGATGAAGAGGGGCAACGTGCCATAGACGAAAAACGAAAAACCGCGGTTGTGCGGGTTGAGCGGCGAAGTGTCGGTGTTGAAATAATCCAGCAACCCCAGCCAGCGTTGCTGTTCTGGCGGGCAAGCCTCAATGGGCAGCGAGGCATCCAGGCATTTTTTGGGGTGCAGGTTGTCCAGCACGCCGCTCAAAAACAATTCGTCCGGGTGCTGATGCTGGCCTTCGCCCCAATTGACGCCCGTGAGGCGCAACCAGGCTGCCAGCAACAAAATACCGATCAAAAGCAGGTCGTAAATCCAGGTGCGTTGCTTGTTCATAAGTTTTGTGGGCTTGAAAGATTATTCCGAAGGAACGAAATACATCATGAAATCTTTGTTGGCGTAAGCCGAGTGATAACGGCTGATTGTGCCTTGCGGGTAAAGGACACGCAGCGCCGCCTCACTTTCCACATCATCGGGATGGTAAATAAACATTTTGGGAAAAGGCTGGCTCAATGTTTCCGGCAGGTTTTCGCGGAAGATGGCAAAATCGCGATTGGGGATGCCTGCCCACACCCCTGGCAGGCGTGTATCCACCCAATACGGGTAAGGGATGATCCAGATCGTATCAGTTTGTCCATACGTCTGGCTGAATTGTTGAATGACTTTACCCATCTCGGAGGTGTTCCATGCCCCATCGCGAAATTGTTGATCGAATTGATGAAAGACCAGGTCGTAATTCTGGTTGAGCGAAGTGAACAGCAAGAAACCCACCAAAAGGGCGGCCCATCCCCGCCTCTGCCCGGACCCCAAAGCGGTGATCAGGCCATCGAGTGCCAACGCAGCGATGAGGATTACCACTACCGCCGCGCCTCCGGCGCGGTTCAACGCCGGGTTTTCGTTGGGGAAGGCCAGTGACAGGGTGGAGGGCAATTGCAGCAGGGGGATCGAAATCAGCAAAAACAGGTCGCGCCAATCGCGTCGACGGGCATAGCGCACCAGCAACAAAAGCGCTCCAAACAGGAAGAACACCGCCGTGACTACATCCAGCGCCGGGCGATGGGGAATGGAATTGACCCAAATCTCTCCATTATCCCAGTGGAACATTTGCAGCCCGCGCCAGACATTGCTCAAAAAGATTTGCCAGGCCGGGCCAGGCAGGGGCTGTTCGATGCTCCCCAGGCGGGTGAAAGCGCGGTAGGAATAAATATCGGGGTGCTCCAGGGCGTAACGTAACAATGGCAAAAAGACCAGCAGGGAAGTCCATGCTACGATAAGCAGCCAGGTGACTGCCTGCCGTCGGGCGCCGACCGATTGCGGATGCAGCCAATACACCCCAAAAGCCGCCAGGACAACGAAGGGCATGATACGGAAGGGGCTGTAACCGTGCAGGCCCAATCCCAGGAACAGGCCGGAGAGCAGGAAATCGTTGAGTTGACGGGTGCGCAGCCCGCGGGTCAGATAGAGAAGCGTGGGGGCGACGAAAAGCGGGTAGAGGGGGAAGCGCAGCCCGATTCGCGAGATCACATTCGGCCAGTAGGCAATTCCAAACAAAAACATGGCCAGCAGCCCCAGTCGCGAACTGCCCCATTCCTTTCCCAGCCAGTACATATAGGGCAAGGTAAGCAGGCCGAGCAGCGCCGTGCCAAGCTTCAGGCTGAGGAAAGAAAGGCCGGTGCCAAATACTTTGGCGATGAGCAGCGTCCAATACATTTGGATGGCCTCGCGGCCAGTGTTGCGCGGGAAGAAAATGTGCGTCTGTCCCTGCGTGATGTCATAGACATCCAGAATTTTTTCGGCATGATCGCTGAAAGGTTCGGCGGGAATCGCATCAATGCGATAAAGCCGGAAGAACGTGACGATCGCCGCCACCAGCAACACCAACACCCCCCAGCGAGTGATGTTGATCTGCCAGGCCGGGCGCTGCAAGACTCCCCGCAAGCGCTGCCAGAGCGAGGCCAGGGAAGGACGATTTTCCCACAGTGCCAGGAAGAAAAAGAACAGCGAAAGCCCCCAAAGAGTCAGGTTGAGAGGGGTAAACAGGTTGTTTTTGAATTCGAGAAAGGCCGCCAGCGCCAGCACGGTAGAAAGAATCAAGGGCAACATGGGCACATTCGGAAGAGCCACTGGCAGGAGAGAAGAGGGGCGCAAAGCCGGCAGCTGCCATTCTTCTTTCCAATAAGCCCACAAAAGCAGGGCCAGCGCAATCAGGTAAAAGCCCAACGCCAGCGCTACCTTGCGCCCGGGGGGTTCCAGGCTGGCCTGAGCGTAGAGCGCCAGGACAATGGCCAACACACTGCGCCAGGGGAAAGGCCCACCTGCGGTGACGGGTTGTTCCTCCACGTGCGGGGCTATGGCCGGGGTCGGCTCGCTGCTTGCCGGGGCAAGTATTTGTTCCCTTTCGGTAGAGGATGTTTCTTCACTAGCAGATAAGACCTGTAAAATAGCCCAAAAA
>DAOUAN010000142.1:0-4901 GCA_034433385.1 Anaerolineales bacterium
TTCCCCTCCCCCGTCCGAGCGATGAACGTTGTGCTGCATGGGTTCACGGACGGGGGAGGGGCAGGGGTGGGGGCCGGCCGTGAAGATGGCAAGTGCAAAATCTCGTCCCTGAGGTCGTTTTTCATGCTTTGTCCGCCAATTACACAAACGTTAGGCTAATAGTCAGGATTTGCAATAGCCAACTCCGCATCGAATGACATGAGTACGGCAAATTTTCTTCGGGAAATTCGTGAAAATTCGATGCTAAAGAGAACTGAACCTGATTGCAAATAAAGTCTAATGAAAAATGGGGCGGAGGATCTCCGCCCCATTTTTATTCAGCCAGCCTCATGCGCACATCCACGGCAATAGCCCCGTGGGGCAGCACTCGCAGGGGGTTAATCTCAATTTCGCTGATTTCAGGGTGTTCCAGGGCCAGGCGCGAAAGTTTAATCAGGATGTCTACGACCGCGGCCTCGTCCACCGCAGGAAGGTTGCGGAACCCCCGTAGTTTTCTCCCCGCCCACGTCTTGCGGATCATCCCCTCCGCCTCAGCCGGATTCAACGGTGCCAGAGCGAAAGCCACATCTTTGAGTCCCTCCACTTCCACCCCGCCAGAGCCGAACATCATCAACGGCCCAAAGTGCGCATCCCGCGTCATGCCGACGATGACCTCCTGCCCGGCCGGAATCTGCCGCTGGAGAACCACGCCTTCCAGGCGTGCCTGCGGGCGGACAGTGCGGATGTGTTCAGTGAGTTGCGTGTAACCAGAAATGACGGCTTGCTCATCGCTTAAATTCAACAAAACGCCTCCCACATCAGATTTGTGCAAAATATCAGGGGAGGCGATTTTCATCACCAGCGGAAAGCCCAATTCGCGGGCGAGGCTGGCTGCCTCTTGTGCGCTGCGCGCCAGATGCACAGGCGCGCTGGGAATCTGATAAGCCCGCAGCAATTCTTCAGCTGAAAGCGTTGTTGGCGTATAGGCGATTTTCTCCGGAATCCAAAGCGCCTCCTGAATCTGGCTGAGCTGCCTGGCGCGTTGCACCAGCGCGGCCAGGGCCGAAGCGGCTCGTTCGGGGAAGGGGTAGGTCGGCACGGCAGCTTGCTGGAAGACTTTGTGCGCTTCAGCCACTAACGTGGATCCCATCAGGGCGATGACCACGGGCTTGTCGAATTGCCGGATGACGGCGACCAGCTCCGCGGCGACATCTTCGGCCTTGAACATGGGTGGCGGCGGCAGGATGACCAGGCCGGCATCCACGTTGGGGTCGCTCAGCAGATAGCGTAAGCAGATGGCGTAGTCGGTGGGGGAGGCGGAGGCGAGCATATCTACCGGGTTGCGTACGCTGGCCGCGGCGGGCAGGTGGGCGGCAAGCGCCTGAAGGGTGGATTCGCTCAGGGGGGCCAGCTGCAGGCCATTCGTCTCAAGCGCATCGGCGGCGATCACGCCCGGGCCGCCGGCATTGGTCAAAATGGCGATGTTCCGGCCGCGGGGTAGGGGAGCAGTCTCCAATATCCTGGCCCAATCGAACATTTGCTCGGCGGTTTCGGCGCGCAGGACGCCGGCTTTTTCAAAGGCGGCGCTAAAAGCGGTGTCGGAAGCGGCCAGCGCGCCGGTGTGGGAAGCCGCGGCTTTTTGTCCGGCTGCGAAGCGACCTACTTTGAGGGCGATGATGGGTTTTTGCTGGGCGACCTGACGGGCAACCTCGATGAACCGCCGCCCATCGGAAATGCTTTCCAGGTACAAGACGATGACGCGGGTATGTTCGTCTGCGGCGAGCAAGGGGAGCATGTCGGTTTCGGTCACGTCGGCCTGGTTGCCCAGGCTGACCAGTTGCGAAAAACCGAAGCCCTGCTGCCGCGCCCAGTCAATGATGGCGGCACAAAAAGCGCCGGAATGGGAGATGAAGCCGATGCCGCCGACAGCAGGCATGGGCGGTTGCAGGAAGGTGGTATCGAGGGGGAGGTGAGTATCCAGGGTGCCGATGCAGTTGGGGCCAAGCAGGCGGACTCCGTGTTCGCGAGCGATGTGCACGCATTCGGCCTCCAGAGCCGCACCTTGCTCCCCGGCCTCGCGAAAACCGGCTGAGACGATGATGGCGGCGTGAATGCCGCGTTGGGCGCAGGCGCGGATGCTTTCAGGGGTGGCCGCCGGGGGGACGATGAGAATGGCCAGGTCTACCGGGTCGGGCACTTCGCTCAGGCTGGGGTAGATGGGGCGCCCGAACAATTCCCCGGCTCGCTGACTCACAAAGTGGATAGCGCCAGGGTAACCGCTTTGCACCAGGTTGCGCGCCACGCCGTAGCCGAGTTTTTCGGGGGAGGTGGATGTGCCAACGACGACTACGCCGCGCGGCGAAAAGAAGGGGCGAAGGGATGGATCCATGATGCCGTGCTCCGCAGATGAGTTATTGGGATTGGGTGAGTAGTTTTTGGAAGGCGCGCAGCAATTCGCCGCGCTGTTCGAAGCCGCTTTCGCCCAGCTCGGCCAAACCGAGGTAGATGCGATTCTTGCAGCGGTGCAGCAGGCCGGAGACCAGGCGGGCCAGCGCCAGATGGCTGGCTTCAACTTCGTCGGCGTCGCTCCAGATGCGCCCGGCAGGCCAGTGGCGACTCAGGACGTAGGGGTGGGTGAGCGGCTGGCTCAAGCGTTCGTGCCAGCCGCTGGAGCCAATATCCAGCCAGAATTGCACGCTGACCGGGCGGTTCATCATCAGGAAGGTGTAGGCGGGCGCGAGGAGGACGGCTTCTTTGTTGGCGATCCGCCAGGATTCAACGTAGGAGGCGGCGATGACGCCTTCTTGCAGCATTTGGACGTATTCTTGCCCCAGGTCGAAATTGTCGTCTGCACGTTGAGAAAGGGAGGTTTCCATGGCCTGGCGGAATTTTTTGACCGATTCAATCAGGCTGGCAGCCACGCGCACCGCGTCGAAATCGCGATGGTAGCCAAAGCCGGGCTGTGAGAGCACTTCTCCGAAGAGTTTGCGGAAAAAGTGATCGAGGGGCAGGGGTGTTTCCTGGCGATAGGCAAGGATCCAATCGCGCAGGACGGTGTAACGGTTGCCGAGGGTGAACGTGATCCTTTCTTGTACATCGGGTTTAATGCCGTCGAAGGGGGCCAGGGTCAGGTCGCGGCGATAGACGATTTCGGTGAGCAGTTGGGCGCGCACCAGGTCCATGCCGTCAATGGCCTGCATCAGGGCGTAGGCCAGATCGGGTTTGGGAGGGTGAATTCCCCAATGAGGATGGGCGAGGGCTGCCAGGGTGATCAGCGCCTGGGATGCCGGTTCGTCGCGCAGGGAGCGCGAGGGGCGGTGGGAACGTGCCGGAATCTGGCGCGCTTCCAGCCGGTTGAGGAGCGAGAAGCGCAGCGCATCCGAAAGGTAAGGAGCCAGGATGACGATTTCGGAGGGGGGGAGGCCTTCGGTGAAAATCAGGCGGTGGACTTCATCGGCGATGGCATCCAGGAGTTCAGGATAGAAGCGACGTGCCACTACGGGGATCGATTCGGGCGGCAGGGATGTCGCTTCTTTTTCTTCGGGGGAGAGCAGGTGGGGGGCGATGTCGCTCACCAGCAGGGTGTTCAGATGCCGGATGTTCTCAGGCATGACCAGGTTTTGGGGAAATGCCAGGTGCTGATCGCATCCTTCGCGCAAAGCCCAGGCGCTTTCCACGTCGGCGCCGAGGAAAGAGCGGTGACCGCCGCCTTCATCGAAGATCAACAGGGCGCTGTCGAGCTCGGGCAGCCATTCTGCAAAGATGTCGTGGGCGCGCGGGGCGTCTTCTTCGATGTTGTCCCAAATCAGGTGGCGGTAGGTGCGGGTAAGGAACTGGCGCACCAGAGGGTGAGGCCAGAGATGGCTGGCGAAGACCTCCAGCTGCAGCGAAAAATCCAGCAGGTTGTGTTCCAGGCAATAGTGGCGAAAGCGCGTGGCGCACTCTTGGGCGTCGGCATAGACGCGGAGCTGGGCGGGTTCACCTGCCCAGGCAGATTGCAGGCGCGCCCCGATTTCTGTGTAGGGAAACCCAACCAGGGCCGATTTATTGAGGTTATCCAGGATTTGGGAGTACAGGCGGTTGCGGTCAATGGTGACTGATTCGAAAAAGCCAGCATCCAGCAGAGGGCGTACCAGGTGCGCCATGTAGTATTGTGCCGTTTCCAGGGTGAGGAAGATCGGTGGTTGATCGGGGTGGGCGAAGCCGGCCGCTTCGGCGGCGATCGGCCAGAACAGGTCCACCATGCGCCGCGCCAGGCCGCCGATCGTCGCTGGGGTGACTTCGCCGCCGGCTCCCCGCTGCGGGCTGATGAGCAACTCGAGGTAGGGTTCTTGTAAGGTGCGTTGCGGGGTGAGCAGGAGGATGGATTCGGCGGGGATGCCCTGATCGAGCAAAAAGTGCAGGCGGCTCAGGGCGGCGGTAGTTTTTCCGCTTCCGGCGGGGCCATGCACAAAGATTTTACGGTGGATGGGGAACTGAACCAGCGTCTCTTGTTCGGGGGTGAGGGAGATCGTCATTTCTTCAGGTGGCGGGCAAAGAAGTGGAGCGTGCGCTCCCAGGCGTCCCTGGCTGCTTCGGGCTTATAGACGGCGGGGTCGCTATCGCGGAAGAAGGCGTGGCCGGAATTGGGGTAAACGACGATTTCATGTTCCAGGCCAAGTTGATTGAGCAGCTGATCGAATTGTTCCACGGTGCCAACGGGAATGGATGTGTCGGCATCCCCGAACAGGCCGAGCACGGGAGCGCGCAGGCGGTGGAGTTGGGGGAAGATTTGTTGCATCCCGCCGCCGTAGAAGGTGCAGACTGCGGAGAGCGGACGGCGCAGGCCGAGCACCAGGGACATCCGCCCGCCGAAGCAAAAGCCAACGCTGCCGACTCTGCCGGTGCTCTCGGGATGAGAGAGCAAGCCATCGAAGACTTGT
>DAOUAN010000143.1:0-3903 GCA_034433385.1 Anaerolineales bacterium
TGACGGGGTTGTTGATTCAGGCGCGTCGGACGTTGTCGCCCCATCTTACCCTGTGGTTGGATTATCCGGCGGGGGAAGGGGTGGAATCTATCGAGGCAGCCGGGTTCAGGCCGTATCGCACGCTGTTGTGGATGCGAGCAGACGGCGCGACAAATTAGATCGGCCTGCGTATTTCTTCTCAAAGGAGTTGCTATGAACCGATTTATTTTGCGCTGGATGATTAATGCTGTGGCGTTGTATGTGGCTGTTTTGATTGTGCCGGGCCTGAGGCTGGAGAGTAACTGGCTCTCGGTGGTGTGGCTGGCGTTGATTTTTGGCTTTGTGAACGCGTTGTTACGGCCGGTGCTGAAGTTCTTGACTTGCCCGTTGATTGTGCTCACTCTCGGGCTGTTTTCGCTGTTGATCAACGCGTTTTTGTTTTGGCTGACCGCTCAGGTGGGGCAGTTTTTTGGGATTTATCTGACGGTGGAAGGGTTCTGGCCAGCCTTGTTTGGGGCGGTGATCGTCAGCCTGGTGAGCGTGGTGCTCAGCCTGGTTTTCAAGGATGAGTTGAAGGGCAGAGGCTAGCGCGTAAGGGCTGAAAGAAAAAGAGATGGCAAGTGGCCATCTCTTTTTCTTTGCGGAGGTTAGCCGGCCAGGCCAGGTAGCCCGCCGGCGGATGCGGCCATTTTGACGGCGCGCAGGATGGCCAGGCTGACGGCTTCGGCGGCAAAGGCGCCCAGGGTGGAAAGATCGACCGATTTGTTGCCGGTGGAGAGGGCGAAGATGGTGTCGCCATCGAGCATGGTGTGCGCCGGGCGGATGGCGCGCGCCAGGCCGTCTTGGGCCATTTGGGCGAGGCGGGTCGCTTCGCTTTTGGTCAGGCGGGCATTGGTGGCTACTACGCCGAGGACGGTGTTGCTGCGGGTGGCCAGTTTCATGATGGTGCGGCCAGGCAGGGTTTTCATCACTTGCAGGGTGTCGGCGAACTGGCCGGGGGTGCCCAGGCGGAGGGGGCCGATTTGCGTGGAGCGTGCGCCGGCGATGATTTGCCCGTTGGCCGGGTCGATCACGTCGCCGAAGGCGTTGACGACCATCAGGGCGGCGACGAGGATGCCGTTGCCGATCTCCAGGCTGGCGGTGCCCAGGCCCGATTTCATGGCCTGGCCCATGCCGAAGATTTTGCCTACCGAGGCGCCGGTTCCAGCGCCGATGTTGCCTTCGGGGAAGGCGGCGGGGGAGGCTGCGGCCGCGGCGCGATAGCCCATTTCGGCGTCGGGGCGGCGGTCGGGGCGGCCGAGGGCAAGGTCGAAGAGGATGGCGGCGGGGACGATGGGGACGCGAGCAACGCCGGTGTCGAAGCCGATTTTTTGTTCTTCGAGGTAGCGCATCACGCCGGAGGCGGCGTCCAGGCCGAAAGCGGAGCCGCCTGCCAGTACGATGGCGTGGATTTTTTCTACCAGGTTGACCGGTTTGAGCAGGTCGGTTTCGCGGGTGCCGGGGGCGCCGCCGCGTTGATCTACACCCGCGACCGCTCCTTTGCGGCACAGGATGACGGTGCAGCCGGTGAGGGCTTCTTCATCCTGGGCGTGGCCGACTTCGATGCCGGGGATGTCGGTGAGGGTGTTTTTCAGGGGCATGGCTTTTTTTAGCTTAGTTCGCGCACCAGTTCCAGGAATTCCTGCCATTCTTCTTCAAAGAAGTGGACGGTGACATTGTTGAGTTCGATGTGGTAAGTGGTTTCGCCGTCGGGTTCTTCGGCTTTCCAGACCAGGAAGTTTTCGGTCTCGGCGAGGGTTTCGGTGCGGGGTTCATCAAGATGGGTGGACATGGGTTTCTCCTTTTTGGGTGTGGAAATAGGGGGTTGGATTCAAGCCGGTTTGCGGAAGCGCCGCCGCATGTT
The DNA here is from genome assembly GCA_034433385.1 of Anaerolineales bacterium. Lineage (GTDB taxonomy): Bacteria > Chloroflexota > Anaerolineae > Anaerolineales > Villigracilaceae > DAOUAN01. The sequence continues at coordinate 1,883 of DAOUAN010000143.1, forward strand.
CCGCCAGAAGCGGCGCAGGGCGACCAGCAGCCGGGCACCGACTGGGGTAGGGATGGGGCGGGTTTCTGGTTCGGGCCAGGGATCCAGATCGAGCATTTTTCTGATGAGGTATCGCCAGAAGAGGATGACGGTGGCGAGGATGGGGGCGGCGACGACGACGCCGATGATGCCTAGCAGGTTGGCGGCGATGATGGCGGCGATCAGCACGCCGGCGGGGTGGACTTTGAGAGCTTTGGAGAGGATGCGAGGGGAGATAAAGCTGTCAAAGATTTGATCGGTGAGAAGTGCCAGGCCGAGCACCAACAGGGTGTAGCTGAGCGGAGACAGGCCAAAGAGTTTGTAGTCTTGAAAGTAGGCAACCAGGGCGAGAACTGTCCAGTTGATGGCTGGGCCGACGTAGGGGACAAAGCGCGCCAGGCCAGCCAGGAAGGCCAGGCCGATGACGTAACGCACGCCGAGGATGCTGAGCAGAATCAGGTACACCAGGACGGTGAGGAAGAAGATGATGATTTGGCCGCGCAGGAAGGCGTTCCAGATGTAGCTCAGTTCGCGGCCGAGACGGGCGAGATCGTGGGTGTAGCCGGGGATTTGCAGGCTGAAGATGCGTCCGCGCAGGCCGCCGCTTTCGGATAGGATGAAGTAGGAGGCCAGCAAGACGAAGAAGGTCCAGCCGAGGAAGCTGGCGGCACTGCCGGCCAGGGTGCTGAGCAGGCTTCCGGTGCGGCTGAGCAGGGGTTGGATGGTGTCGAGCGCCTGGCGGCTCAGGGCGTTCAAATCCAGGGCGTTGAAGTCGAAGCGGAAGGGGCCAAACTGGAAGGTCTTGCCGCTCATTTGGGCGATGAGTTCGGGAAGTGTGGTCAGGCCATCTTGCACCAGGCGCACGACGCTTTGCACTTGCTGAATCAGGCCGAGGCCGCCAGCGGTGAGCAACCCCAGGAGCAGGATGATGATGAGAAAATAAATCAGGCCGACGCTCAATCCCCAGGAGAGGTGCAGGTGACGTTGGATAAAGCTGGCGATGGGGTAGAGCAGGTAGGCCAGCAGGATGGAGACCAGCAGGGGGGTGATGATGAACTGAAAGCGAATCAGCAAGGCGGCAATGGACGCTACCAGGGTCAGGGCAACGACCAATTTGGTGGTAGAGCCCCAGCGCGGGGAGCTGATGGGTTCGGTTGGGCTGATACTTTCTTCTTTCATCGTGTTTGACCTGAATTCCGGGATAGGGGAGGGGTGGATTTATCCGCAGCCGGCAAGGAAGGGGAAGAAGACACACCAGCGGTAGGTAGCATCTACCCACCACAGGAATCCGCCGCACAGGCAGGCAAAGAGCAACACGCCGATGCCGATCAGCACGGGCAGGGGGGGCAGTTTGCTCAGCAAAGGGGTGGCGGGGCCAGGGGGAACTTGCCCGGCAAAGGCTGGCGCCGCGGCGGGAGGGGGGGCCGGCATAGAGGGAGCCGGTTGCCCTACTCGCCGCGGGGAGACGACCGTTGCCCCGGGGTCGAGTGTAATGGCGTCGAACATGAGGATAATTTGCTCACCCAGCGAGACGACGTCTCCGGCTTTGAGCACATGGGGCCCGGCCAGACGCTGCCCGTTGACAAAGGTGCCATTGGTGGATCCCAGGTCTTCCAGCACGTATTTGCCCCCCTGGAAGGTCAGGCGTGCATGACGGCGAGATACTTCGGCGTCGTTAATACTCACCGTGTTAGCCGGGTCGCGACCGATGGTAATTTGATCGCCTTCGAGGGGGAAGGTGGCGCCAGGCGTGGGGCCAGAGCGCATCACAAATTGAAATTGAGCCATTCTTTCTCCTCCGAAAATACCGCTCGAATTTTGTTTAGTGTAGCGGGTTCGAGGTAAAAAGTCAATTGCGAAAAGAGCAAGGGTGCGCGAAAAAGTTGTTAGTCAGGTGTGAGCGGTGGATGGATGCTCATTTCGCCAGTGCCTTGAGAGATGACGCTGTGGGCGAAAAACGCCGTTTTGTGTCATTGCGAGCCGCCAAAGGCGGCGACCTGTGC
>DAOUAN010000144.1:0-20238 GCA_034433385.1 Anaerolineales bacterium
GGGCGAAAAACGCCGTTTTGTGTCATTGCGAGCCGCCAAAGGCGGCGACCTGTGCCCCGCAGGGGTAAGCAATCTCCTGGTCGGCAAGGAATGGATGGATTGCTTCGGGGCTGACGCCCCTCGCAATGACACTAGCCATTTCCCTGTTTTCCATCTTACCCACAACCTTTTAGTGCTCCCGGAACACCCTGGCGAAGTCTCCCCAAATTCACCGGTTGAAAGCAGAAAAAACTGCTTTATGGCCCCCAGCGCGGCTGATAATCGCAATAATCGTTATCGGTCAGGCGGCGCAGATCGCTGCCATCCAAGCGCATGATGTAGATTTCGCAGCCATGCTCATCGTTGGGATGGTCAAAATAAGCGGTGAAGACCACCCACTGACCATCGGGCGAAAAGGCAGGCCCCTGGCTATTGCCTCCCGCCGGGCTGATGATTCGGGCGGTCAGGCTTTCGGCATCCAGCAAATAAATCTCGCGTTGCCAGGCAGCACCCGCATAAGTGACCATCCAGCGGCCATCAGGAGACCAATCGCTGCGGCCACGCAGGGCAGGCAAATTGGTGATCTTCTTCAGTCCCTTCCCATCCAGGTTGATGACGTACAGCTGAATCGGGCCATCGCGTTGCGAAGCGAACAGAATGCGCTGACCATCGGGCGACCAGGTAGGATCCCAGCCTTCGGCGTGCGGGATATTGCCGGCATCTTCACCGTGCCGCCCCATCGTCCAGATCATGTAACGTTCGGTGTTGGGCGTCCAGCGGGTAAAGGCAATCCGGCTGCCATCTGGCGAGATTTCGGGTGCGGTGAGCACGCCCAGACGGTTGGTCAATCGGGTGACCTGGCCAGTGGACAGATCCATCTCGTAAATTTCAAACACATTCTCCTGACGGAAGGCTGAATAGACCACGCTGCGCCCATCCGGCGCCAGGGAGGGATAAAAATGACGCAGATTATCTTCTGTAGTCAGGCGCCGCCAACCGCTGCCATCGGCATTCATGAGGCAAATTTGCTCACTGGCCTGGGTGCGAAACATCTGACAGGTAAACACAATATGACCACGCGGCCCATCGTTGCTCGTCACCGTGGGCGCCGGGGTGGGCAGGTCCACGCTCAAGGGGGTGGAAGTCGCCCCCAGGGGCGGGGTGGCAGGAGCCGGCGAGGCCGGTGGAATCGCCTGAAGAGTCGCCAGCAGGTCGGGGGTCGGGGAAGATGCGGGGAGAGAGAAAACGTTACAGGCCAGCAGGAACAGGCCAAAGATCAGAGCAAAGCGAATCATGGCTCAATTTTAACCCGCCCATAGCGAAAATAGGCCGCGCAGGCCCCCTCTGCCGAGACCATGGTCGCGCCGAGGGGATGTTCGGGGGTACATTGCCGGCCAAAGGCAGGACAGTCTTGCGGCTTTTTCAGGCCTTGCAAAATCTGGCCGGCAATACACAGCGACGATTCGGCGGGTTGAATCTCGGTGACGGGGAAACGCTTTTCGGCATCGAAGGCAGCGTATTCGGGGCGTAAACACCAGCCGCTTTGGGGAATCAGGCCGATGCCTCGCCATTTGCGATCACATTCCACGAAGACGCGCTGAATGGTTTGCTGTGCGGCGCGATTGCCCTCAAACGTGACCGCGCGCGAGTAGGCATTGACCACTTCGACCCGACCAGCCTCCAGCAAGCGCACCACTTCGCGAAGGCCGCGGGCAATATCCAGCGGCTCAAAGCCGGTGACCGCCATGGGGACGCCGTATTTTTGCGCCAGCGGCGGATACTCGTGATACCCCATCACCGCGCAGACATGCCCGGCCAACAAAAAACCCTGCACGCGGTTGGTGGGCGCGCTCAAAATGGCGTGCATGGCCGGCGGGACACGCACGTGCGAAACCAGGATGGAGTAATTGCTCAGGCCGAGCGCCTGCGCCTGTAAAACGCTCATCACGTTGGGCGGGGCGGTCGTTTCAAAACCAATCGCAAAAAAGACCACTTGCTTTTCGGGGTTTTGCCGGGCAATTTGCACGGCATCGAGTGGCGAATACACCACGCGCACATCGCCGCCAGCCGCCTTGACCGAGAACAGGTCACCGTGCGAGCCGGGCACGCGCAGCATATCGCCGTAAGAACAAAAAATCACCTCCGGGCGTGCCGCGATCGCCAGAGCGCGATCGATCAACTCCAGCGGCGTCACACACACCGGGCACCCCGGCCCATGGACCAGTTCGATCTCCGGCGGCAGGAGCTGATCCAGGCCATAGCGCACAATGGCATGAGTCTGCCCGCCACAAATTTCCATAATCGTCCACGGGCGCGTCACCGTGCGGCGGATTTCCTCCAGCACCGCCCTCACCCGCTCAGCATCCCGGAATTCACTGACAAATTTCATAGCACGGCTTCCAGCCGCAACGCAGGACAAGCCTTCGGCTTGTCCCGGCAGGCCAGGAAATTACCTGTTGGCATCAGGCCAGGGCTTCCCCCACGCTTCGCTCCCCCTTCAGGGACTTCGCGGGGCAGGCGCTGCGCTCGCAATGACAGCAGGATACAAAATCTTCGCGATCGTGATAGCTTTTCAAGAGCAATACTATAGCTGCGAAAAGCCTTCCTCATCGGCAGCATCCTCCATCTGCTTGAGCAGGTTGAGCGTCTCTTGCGCCTCGGCCTCGCTCAACAAACTGATGGCAAAGCCCACATGGATCACGCAATAATCCCCCACTTTGGCCTCCGGCACATATTCCAGGCAGGTCTCACGGAAAACGCCACCATAATCCACGCGCGCCATACGCAAACCGTCGCGCTCAAAAATCTCCACAATCTTTCCAGGCACAGCCAGGCACATCTCAACCTCGCAATCTGCTCGCGGCGATCGCCGCCTGCCCTAACGCCAGGCCACCATCATTGGTGGGCACCTTTTGATGCAGATATACAACAAAACCCTCTTCTTGCAAAAGTGCCAAAGTTCGTTGTAAGAGGGTGATATTCTGCCAGACTCCGCCGGAAAGAACCACCTCACCCACGCCGGTCTCGGCGGCAAAGTGTTTTACGGCTACGCGAAAAACTTCAGCCAGACCATTGTGAAAACGGGCGGCGATCTTCGGGAGAGGGACTCCCGCCAAAACATCGCCGATCAACGCGGAAAAAGCGGATCGCACCCGGATTTCGGCCTGATCCAGGCCGAATGGATACGCGCCCCCCTCGGCCGGGTCCACCCATGCTTCCAGTTCAATGGCCGCCTGTGCTTCATAGTTCACCCTTTGGCGGACGCCGGCGAGGGCAGCGGCCGCGTCGAACAGGCGCCCCAGGCTGGAAGTAAGGGGCGTATTGAGGCGTTTTTCGAGTTGAGCGCGCAACAAGGAACGATCCTGGGCGCAAAATTCGGTCACCGGCGGCAGGGCTTCCTCCCAATCCAACCCCAAGGCCCAAAGCAGCGCCAGCGCCGTGCGCGCCGGCTTGCGGATGGCAGCATCCCCGCCGGGCAGCGGAAAATACTCCAGATGAGCCAGTCGCTGAAACGAGCGATAATCGGCCAGCAAAATCTCGCCACCCCAAATCGCGCCATCTTCGCCGTAGCCTGTGCCATCGAAAGCCAGGCCGATTACCGGCCGCGAACCATCCAGACCGTGCTCGGCCATACAGGCAGCGATGTGGGCATGATGATGTTGGACGCGCAAGAGGGGCAAATTCTCCTGTTCGGCGCGCGCCAGGGCGTAGCGAGTTGCCAGGTAATCAGGGTGTAAATCACAGGCCAGGGCCATCGGTTTCACGCGGAAGAGCCGCTCAAAATGCTCCACGCCCTGCGCAAAGGAGTGCAGCGTTTCGTAATTTTCCATATCGCCGATGTGGTGGCTGAGAAAGGCATACGTCTCGTGAGTAAGGCAAAACGTATTTTTCAATTCGGCGCCGGTAGCCAGCAGGGGCGGCGCCGGCCACGGCAATTTGAGCGGAAAGGGGGCATAGCCACGGGCGCGGCGGAGAGGGTACAGTTGCGCCGTGGGTCGCTGCCCCGCTTGTGGAGCAACGGTCTCCTGCTTGGCCTGTCCCCTATTGCGTGAAACGACTCTAACAACCGAATCATCACAGCGGATGTAAATTTCGCGGTTGTGGAAGAGAAAGGCATCGGCCAGGGCCGAAAGCCGCCGACGGGCCTCGGCATTGTCGCTGGCAATGGGTTCTTCAGACAGATTGCCGCTGGTCATCACCAGAGGTGGCAGGTCGAAGGTCAGCGGTTGACGATGGGGATCGGCAAAAAGGAGATAGTGCAGCGGCGTGTAGGGCAGCATCACGCCGAGGGTCTCCACCCCAGGAGCCACTTCACTAGCGATCTTCGCCTCGGGACGGCGCTGGAGCAGGACAATAGGGCGCGCCGCGGAGGTCAGGACCTCGCGCTCGGCCGGGTCGAGGAAGCAATGGCGCTCGATGGTCGCCAGATCCGGCATCATCAGGGCAAAGGGCTTGTCCACGCGCAGTTTGCGGCGGCGCAGTTCGGCTACCGCTTGCGGGTTGGTAGCGTCACAGGCCAGGTGAAAGCCGCCCAGACCTTTAATGGCCACGATCTTGCCCTGGCGCAAAAGTTCCCGCGTGGCGAGGATGGCCTCATCGTTTTCGGCAAAACGTTCCCACGAGTCCGCATGGTTGCGTTCCAGCCAGACGGTGGGGCCGCAAGCCGGACAGGCCACCGGTTGGGCATGAAAACGCCGGTCGGTTGGGTCGGTGTATTCACGCTGGCAATCGGGGCACAGAGAAAAGGCAGCCATGGTGGTGTTGGGGCGGTCGTAGGGGATATCGCGAATGATGGTGAAGCGCGGTCCGCAGTTGGTGCAATTGATGAAGGGGTAGCGATAGCGGCGGTCGGCAGGGTCGAAGAGTTCGCGCAAGCAGTCGGCGCAGATGGAAACATCGGGAGAGATGGGTTGAAAAGCTTCGGGTTGGGCTTCGGAGTGGAGGATTTCGAAGGTGGAGAAATGCCCATTTGGGCCGCGCCAGGCAAAAGTCAAGGAATCGATGCGGGCGAGGGGTGGGGCGGAGTCACGCAGCAGGCGAAGGAATTCCTGCAGGGCGGTTTCGTCTCCTTCGGCCTCGATGTCCACGCCGGCGGAGGTGTTTTTCACCCAACCTTTGAGGCCGAGGCGAGTAGCAAGGTTGTACACAAAGGGACGAAACCCTACCCCCTGCACAATTCCGCTGATGTGTACCCGAACTCCAGCCTTAGTTGTCATGGTGGGTGGTATTTTGAATGAGCCAATCGAGCCAGGCGTGCAGCCCTTCGCCAGTGCGGCAGGAAAGGGGGAAGGTGATCAGGCCAGGATTGAGGGCTTCGACGCCACGGCGGAAGAAGTCCATGCGAAAGGGGATGTAGGGCAGGAGGTCAATTTTGTTGATGACCAGGGCATCTACGCCGCGATACATGGCCGGGTATTTGTGAGGTTTGTCGTCCCCTTCGGGGATGGAGGCGATGAGCACGGATTTGTGTGTGCCCAGCTGGAAGCTGGCCGGGCAGACGAGGTTGCCCACGTTTTCGACGAGGAGCAGGTCGATCTGGGCGAGGTCGAGCTGGTCGAGGGCGCTGCGCAGCATGACGGCATCAAGGTGGCATTCGCCGCCGGTGTTGATTTGAATGGCCGCCTGGGCGCCGGCCGCGAGGGCGCGATCGGCGTCAAGGGAGGTAGCAATATCGCCATCGATCACCGCAACGCGGAGTTTGCCGGCCAGGCGAGGCAGGGTTTGCTCGATAAGGGAGGTTTTGCCAGCGCCGGGGGAGGCCATCAGGTTGATGGCGAAGACTCCGGCGGAATCGAGGCGGGCGCGGTTTTCTGCGGCCAGGCGGTCGTTGGCGCTGAGGATGTTTTCGACGATGGGAATGCGTTGGGGCACGGTTCATTCTCCTTCCACATCAATGGCTTCCAGGTAGAATTCTTCCCCGGCAAGGATTTTGGCGCCGACGCTGCCGCAATGGGGGCAAACGAGTTCCTGTCCGTTGGGATGATATTTTTGGAAGCACACCATGCATTGCAGTTCAGCCGGAACGCGCCGAAAGTGCAGCTGAGCACCTTCAGCAGGGGTATCTTTGGCAATCAGATCCCAGTAAAACTGAACGGATTCGTCCACGATGGAGGAGAGTTCGCCAATCACCAGGTAAATATCCGTGATGGGGCGGCCGCCGGCATGGCGGAGGGCGATTTCGAGGATAGATTGAGTGACGGGCAGTTCATGCATGGCCATTTGAAGGAGCCTCAGGCCGGTCTATAAGCCGCATTCTGTCCAGCGAATTGCTTCGCCTGGGCAGTCATCTCTCTGGGCGACGCGTCACCGCGCCGCTCGATGCGGCCTACCCGGGGCTGGCTTCCTCCGCAATTTTGGAGGAAGCACGTAGGGAGACGAGCAGCCTCCCGTCGTCCACGGACGACTTCGCCCCTGCTTGGCCTTGCTCCCGGCGGGGGTTACCTGGCCACCCGCATTACTGCGGATGCCGGTGGTCTCTTACACCACCTTTTCACCATCGCTCCCCTCGTCCCATCCCCTCTTCCCAGGGAAGAGGGTTATAGGGGGGAGGGATAGCAGTCTGTTTCTGTGGCCCTTTCCGGCAGGTTAACGCCTCTCGGCGGTTTCCCCGCCCCGGGTGCTATCCGACGCCGTGCTCTATGGAGTGCGGACTTTCCTCGACCCCGACAACGCAGGGCCGCGACTGCCCGACCAACCTGAGGCATTTTCATCATACTCGCGGGCAGGCCAGACGTCAACGGGTAAACTCCCCGGAGCTAGCGCATTTGAAAATCTACCTGGAACCGATTCAACCTTTTGGCTGTGGGAGGGAGGCAGAACTGCTCTTGTCCCGTCTGGTGCTTCAAACACCCCATCTGGGGGCAGGCCGTGAAGATGGTACGTGCAAAATCTCGTCCCTGAGGTCGTTTTTGTCCAGCCGCTGCACAAAAGTCAGGCTAACCTGGCGGGAGATGGCTTCGACGGAAGAACGCCGTCTCGCCATGACAACCCAATTCGGGCGAATTGTCGGGTGGGGTTTATCCCCAATGGACATTAGGTCAGATTTGGAATTGCTGAAAAGGTGGACACTTTTTAACAAAAGACATTAAAATAGACCACAAAGAGGAATCGTGGTGAGCCAGATAGCTGACAAATACGTAATCGGTCTGACCGGAAATATCGCTACCGGAAAAAGCGTCGTCCGCCGAATGCTGGAACATTTGGGCGCGTATACCATTGATGCCGATGCCCTGGCGCATCGCGCCATCGCCAAAGGTGCACCCGGTTACCAACCCGTACTGGAACGTTTCGGCAAATGGCTGCTGGACGCCAACGGTGAAATCGATCGCACCAAACTGGGCAAACTGGTCTTCAACGACCCCGAAGCCCTGAGCCAACTGGAAGACATTGTCCACCCGCTGGTTGAGCAGGCCACGGTTATGTTGATTCGCCGCGCCAGCCAGCGCGTCGTCGTAGTAGAAGCCATCAAACTCCTCGAAAGTGAATTGCGCCGCCTATGCGACAGCATCTGGGTCACCGATGCCCCGCAAGAAGTTCAAATCACCCGCCTGATGCGTAAACGCGGCCTGAGCCGCGAAGAAGCTTTGCTGCGCGTCCAGGCTCAATCGGCCCAAAAAGACAAACTCGCCGCGGCCAACGTCATCCTGCACAACACCGGCTCCTACGAAGACCTGTGGAAACAAGTCAGCGCCGAATGGAAAAAAATCACCCAGGCTGGTGATACCACCCCGGTCCTTCTAAAAGAAGCCCGCAAAGGCGAATTTGCCATCCAGCGCGGCCGTCCGCGCGATGCCGAAGCCATCGCCACCCTGATCAATCGCCTCTCCAACGGCAAACAAAAAATGACCTCGGAGGACATCATGGCTGCCTTTGGCGACCGGGCCTACCTCCTCTTGCAACTGGATGGAAACCCCGTCGGCCTGGCCGGCTGGCAGGTAGAAAACCTGGTAGCCCGGGTTACCGACCTGCACCTGGAAAAAGGCATTGACCTGCCCTCCGCCCTGGAAACCCTGCTCACCGAAGTCGAACGCGCCTCCCGCGACCTGCAATGCGAGGCCGCCCTGGTCTTTGTAGAGCCGACCCTGGCCCAACAGCCTACCTTGTGGAAAAAACTCGGCTACGAACAGCGCACCCCAGAATCGCTGAGCGTCCAGGCATGGCAAGAAGCCGCCCTGGAATCCATGCCAGCGGGAAGCATACTCTTCTTCAAACAACTCCGGCAAGACCGCGTCTTGCGCCCCATTTAGGGCTTCAGCAAATCAGCCCCTGACCTCACAGCAAACCGGCCCCTCAGGTGGTCGGTCCCTGTCCGCCTCAGCCTGCCTTGCTGAAGGCCAATTCGCAAAAACGTGACCGACTTCCTCAATAACCTCCTCTTCATCTTTCAACGACTCAACTGGCTGAGCGTCATTGACATTTTGCTGGTGACAGCCGTTTTCTACGGGCTGCTGCACTCGCTGCGCGACACCCAGGCCATGGTGCTTCTGCGCGGCATGATTCTGCTGATCGTGCTGATCGTCCTCTTCACCAACCTGGTAGATCTGCCCGCCTTCTCCTGGCTGGTGAAGAACGCCCTGCCGGCGCTGCTCCTCTCCATCCCGGTGATCTTCGCCCCGGAGATTCGCCGCACCCTCGAGCGCCTCGGTCGCGCCGGGACCGTCTGGCCGGCTACCGCCAAATCAGCCGAGATCGCCACCCAGGAGGCGATCCGCGCCGTCGTCACCGCGGCAGCGCGGCTTTCAGCCCGCCAACACGGCGCATTGATCGTCATGCAACGCCTGGATAGCCTGAGCGAATACGAAAACAGTGGCGTGCGCCTGAACGCCCGCATCTCGCCAGAATTGCTCTTGCAAATCTTCTACCCCAACAGCCCTCTCCACGATGGTGCGGTAATTATCGCCAACGGACTGATCACCGCTGCCGCCTGTGTCATGCCGCTTTCGGCCAGCGGCATTTTGAATCGCTCGCCAGAACGGCAAATGGGCCTGCGCCATCGCGCCGCCCTGGGCGTCTCTGAAATCAGCGATGCGGTGGCGGTTGTCGTCTCGGAGGAAACCGGCGGAATCTCCATCGCCCACGCCGGACGCATCATCCGTCGCCTCGACCCCGAACGGCTGGAAAACATCCTCAACGCGTTCTTCCGCCCGGGCAGCGTCGGGCAGCCCAGCAACCCGCTGGAACGATTTTTCTCCTTTCTTTTTACGCGGCGGGAGGAGAAAAAATAATGCAATCGGTGAGCAGCAACCTGCGTACCGTGCTCTGGTCGTTTCTGCTGGCGCTGGCCATTTGGGTCACCGCCGTCACCGCGGCGGACCCCGATGAAGTGCGCGTCTTCCCCTTCCGCGTGCCCATCGAGGTCATCGGGCAAGACCCCGGGCTGGTGATCAGCACAGAATATCCCTCCAGCGTAGATGTCACCTTACGCGCACCGCACTCTGTGTGGGAAAGACTGAGCGCCAACGCCCAAAGCGTGCGCGCCATTCTCGATCTTTCGGGCCTGAGTGCCGGAGAACACACCCTGGCGCTCCAGATTCAGGTCAGTGAGCGACCGGTGCGAATCGTCTCGGCTTCTCCGGAGAGCATCACCCTTACCCTTGAACCCCTGATCACCCGCACGCTGCCGGTAGATTTGAGCCTGGCCGGGCAACCCGCCATCGGCTATCAGGCGGGAGATGCCCACCTGGAGCCAGGACAGGTCATCGTAGCAGGCGCCCAATCGAAGGTCCAGAAAGTAGCGAGGGCACGGGTGATCGTCAGCCTGGATGGAATCCGCGAAAGTGTGGAAAAAGCCGTGCCGGTGGAGTTGCTCGATGTCGCCGGGCAGCCCATCAGCGGGTTGAGCATCTCGCCGCAAACTGTCTTTGTCAATCTTCCAATCAGCCAGCAAGGCGGCTATCGCGATCTGGCGGTGAAGGTTGTGGTGCGCGGGCAGGTAGCAAATGGCTATCGCCTGGATAATATTTCGGTGTTTCCGCCGGTGATCACGGTCTATTCATCTGATCCAGCGCTGGTGAGCGCGTTGCCAGGTGTGGTGGAGACGCATCCCCTGGATTTGCAAAACGTCAGCGATGACATCACCACCCGCCTGGAATTGAATTTGCCCGCCGGTGTCTCAGTTGTGGGAGAGCGGACGGTCCTGGTGCAGGTGGGCATTTCACCCATCGAAAGCAGCCTGACGCTTTCCAACAAAGAGGTAGAAATCGTCGGCCTGCCGGCGGGGTTGTTGCCACTCATTTCGCCCGCGACGGTGGATGTGATTGTCTCCGGGCCGCTGCCGTTGTTGGATACACTCACCCGTCAGGATGTGCGTGTGTACGTGGATGTCACTGGCCTGAGCGCCGGGACATACCAGCTGACGCCCAAAGTCGAAGTGTTGATTTCGGATATTCGAGTAGAATCGATTCTGCCCGGCACGATTGAAGTCACCTTGCTTGTGCCTGCTACTTTCACGCCATCCCCCTGAAGGGATGGGTTGACGAACGGAATTTTATGGCAAAACCACTTGTTGCTTTGGTAGGACGCCCCAATGTGGGCAAAAGTACGTTATTCAATCGGCTGATCGGCGAGCGCCTGGCGATTGTGGATGATACGCCCGGCACGACGCGCGACCGGCTGTTTGGTGAATCGGAATGGAACGGCCGCGCGTTCGACGTGGTGGACACCGGCGGCATCGACCCTACGCACGGGGGGAAGACGCCGCTCTCGGTCGATTCGGCCGATTTCATCGCCCAGATTCGCGAGCAGGCGTTAATGGCCGTGCAGGATTCCGACGCCATTTTGCTGATCACCGACGGCGAGACGGGGGTGATCTCCGCTGACCGCGAGGTGGCGGAGATCTTACGCCGCTACCAGAAGAAACTGCCCGATGGGCGGCTGTGGCCTCCGATTTTTGTGGTGGTCAACAAATGCGAAAGCGCCGCCCGACGCAATGAGGCGAGTCAATTCTATGAGTTGGGGCTGGGCGAGCCGTATCCGATCTCGGCGCTGCATGGCACCGGTACAGGTGACTTGCTGGATGATCTGGTGGCAGCTTTCCCACCGCAGGCGGCGGAAGAAGAAGATGAGAGCATCAAAATTGCCATCGTCGGCAAGCCAAACGCGGGAAAATCTAGCCTGCTCAACCGGCTGGTGGGCGAAGAACGCGCCATCGTCAGCCCCATCCCTGGCACCACGCGTGACGCCATTGATACAAAGATCGAGTATCAGGGCATTCCGATCACGCTGATCGACACGGCCGGCATTCGGCGCCGCGGCAAGATCGAACGCGGCGTGGAAAAGTATAGCGTGCTCCGCTCATTCAAGGCCATCGAGCGCGCCGATGTGGCGTTGTTGATGATTGACGCCACCACTGGCATTACCTCGCAAGATGCGCACATTGCTGGCTTTATTTTGGATGCGTGGAAATCGTGCGTGGTGTTGGTGAATAAATGGGACGCGGTGGAAAAAAACACCTACACCATGGAAGAATACACGCAAAAAATTCGCGCAGATCTGAATTTCATGGACTACGTCCCCCTGCTGTTCATCTCGGCGAAGACCGGTCAGCGGGTAGATCAGGTGCTACCGTTGGCCTTACGGGTTCAAGAGGAACGCCTGGCGCGCCTGAGTACGTCTAAACTCAATCAGATCATCCAAAAAGCGCAGGATATGCACGCGCCCCCCTCCAAAGCCGGGCGCTCGCTCAAAATGTATTATGGCACCCAGGTCCGTTCTGACCCGCCCACGTTTTTGATTTACGTCAATGACCCCAGCCTGATGCACTTCAGTTACTTGCGCTACCTGGAAAATCAAATCCGTAAAGAATATGGCTTTTTGGGCACTCCGATACGCATTGTGACCAAAAGCCGCCATGACCGGGATTAGCCCTCCCCCTGAAAACATAAAACGGCGATGACCCGAACGGGTCATCGCCGTGCATTTTGGGAGTTGGCGCCAGACTCAGGGCGTGGGGGTGACGGTGGGAGTTTCCGTCAGGGGCAGGGTGGGCATGACCGTTGGGGTCATATCCACAGTCGCCGAAGCGCCGAGGGAGGGGTTGAAGATCATCGGGGCCACCCACAGCGCCCGATCCCCGACCGGCGAGCCGGTGGCCAGCACCGTCAAGATGAACTTGACATCTTTGCCAACCAGCGGGCTGAGATCGAGATCAGCTTGATAGTACATCCCCTCATATTTCTCCACAAACGCCCAGAAGGTTTGAATGGGGCCGGTTCCCGTCTGATAATCCAGGCGGAAGACAACGTAGCAAGAAGTTGCCTCGCGTTCGCAATTGACGATGGAACGGAAGCGATCGCCTGCTTTAACCCGATAGGGCGGATAGATGCCCTGGATGTAGCCATTGGTAATGTTCTGCGGATAGGTCAACAGGCCAGGACGTGAATCGGTCGTGCCATTTTCCAGGCGAGGGTTGTTGACCTTGAGCACAAAACCTTTTGCATCGCCATCGGTGCCAGGGCACGGTAAGGTGCCGGCGCTGCTGAACCAGGCCGCCGAGCAGACATTGGCCACAAAGTCATAGGCTGTGCCGGCCACGGGCGTGGCAGTGGGACCAGGGGTGGTGGTCACTGGCGTACCAGAGACTTTGATCTCCACCCACCAGGATTTCGTCCCGGCCGTGCCAATGCCAAAGGGTACACCGCTGGCGTTCTTGAATTTCCAGTAGCCACGATAGGTGCCCGGTGTGGTGGGCGCTACCAGGTTGACGCTGATGTCAATAGTCTGCCCAGGGGCAACGCTCTTGGTGAAGGGAGCGCTATCGGGGCCACTCATCTTCTCGCCGCTATCGAAGATAAGCTGGTAAGAAGTCGTCCAGGTGCAGGTGCCCACGTTCTTGAGTCGCCAGGTTTTGGTGAAAGCCTGGCCGGGAGCCATCACCGTCCCATCAGGGATAGTGACATCGGCGATGAACTGGGCGCGGTCACAGGCAGCCGGCGGAGGCGTGCCGGTTACAGTGGGGGTGACGGTAGGTGGCGTGCCGGTTACGGTGGGGGTGGCAGTGGGTGGCGTCACACCAGGGCGAGCGATCACCGCATGCCCCCACAACGCCCGGTCTCCGATGGGCGAACCGTAGGCCGAAACCACCAGGATAAAGCGCACATCCTGACCGGCCAGCGAATCCAGGTTCAAATTGACGTTGTATGTCAGCCCTTCGTATTTCTCGCGGAAAGTCCAGAAGGTGCGCACCGGACCGGAATCGACCTGATAATCGAGGCGGTAAGCCACATAACAGGATGTGGCGCCATACTCACACCCAATCGTCGCCTGGAAGCGATCCCCTGTTTGCACACGGAAGGCCGGGTAAATGGCCTGGATGAACCCATTGGTGACATTATTGGGCACAAAAAGCAAGCCAGGTTGCGCGCTTTCGACCCCACTTTCAAATTTGGGTTTGTCTTTTAGCAAGGCAAAGCCGTTGGCGCTGCCATCGGTGCCAGGGAAGCTCAGCGTCCCGGCGCCACTCGTCCAGACCGCTGAAGAGGCGTTGGCGGTAAAGTCATAAGCCACACCCGAAGTAGAGGCGACGTTAATCTCCACCCAAAAAGCCTTGTTTGCCGTCGAACCAATGCCAAAAAGGACTCCTGCGGCATTGCGTAGTTTCCAGTAGCTAAAGTAATGCCCGGCAGCGGTCGGAGCGACCATATCCACACTCAAATCCACCGTCTGGCCGGGGGCAACATTGGTGGTAAAGTTGACCACCGCTGGCGCGCCAAAGCGCTCACCGCTATCGAACACCAGCGCATAGCTACTGGTCCAGGTGCAGGTGCCGATGTTTTTCAATCGCCAGGTCTTACGGAAAGCTGCACCGGGGTCAAAGGTAGTGCCATCCGGCACGGTCACATCGGCAACGAACTGCGCCCAATCACACGCCGAGGCCGCCACTACCGGTTGAGTCCACGAAGCAGCCGGAAAAAGGGAAAGCAGGAGAGCCCAAAAAAGAAAAAACGAAACTGTTTTGAAACGCATTCTTCCTCCTTCTTGGAACGTACAGTCCAAATTCAAGACGGGTTGGCCGTTGCGAATGTTCCCGTTTTTGACTATACGATGTACATAGTATATCTTTTCTTTAACAAATGTTCAATATGCAGGAGTAGCCCATTTTTCCTTATAATACAACCGATGAATCGCATCATTTTGCACCTGGACCTGGACGCCTTTTTCTGCGCGGTGGAAGAAAAGGAACATCCCCAACTGCGCGGCAAGCCCTTCGCTGTCGGAGGCCGGCCCGAGGCGCGCGGCGTCGTTTCTTCTTGCTCTTATGCCGCGCGGCAGCTGGGAGTACGTTCTGGTATGCCCATGGCGCGCGCAGTGCGTTTGTGCCCGCAATTGATCATCGTCGCACCGCGCCACCGACTGTATAGCGAGGTCTCCAAAGAGGTGATGGCGCGGCTGAGAAGTGTGACACCACGGGTCGAGCAAATTTCGATTGACGAGGCCTTTCTCGACTTGAGCAACCTGGGCGAGCCTATCGAGCGCTTCGCCCGCGGACTTCAGGTGGGCATCCGCGACGAATTGGGTCTCCCCTGCTCGATTGGGGTTGCCACCAACAAACTGGTGGCCAAGATCGCCACCGAGGTAGGCAAAAAATCGGCTCAGGGGAGCGGCCCGCCCTTTGCTTTGACCATCGTCCCGCCCGGCGAAGAAGCCGCCTTTTTGGCTCCTCTGCCCGCCGACATGCTGTGGGGTGTAGGTCCCAAAACCGCTGCTCGCCTGGCCGAGCTGGGCATCCACACCATTGGTGACATCGCTCGCTACCCAGAGGGCGAGCTGATCCGCTTGTTTGGAGAAAACGGCCGGGATCTGGCGCGCCACGCGCGGGGTCTGGACGAACGCCCCGTGGTCACCGAACACGAGATCAAATCCATCAGCCAGGAAACGACCTTCGTGCGCGATGTCCGCGAAGATAAAATCCTGGAGCGAACGCTGGGAGAGCTGGCAGCGCAGGTAGGCGCCCGATTGCGAAAGGCCGGCCTGGCGGGGTTGACCATTCGCCTGAAGTTGCGCTGGCCCGATTTCACCACCCTGACCCGGCAGACGACCCTGCCTCACCCCACTAACCAGGACGAGGAAATTGCTGAGGTCGCGCTGACCTTGCTCAAAAAGGTGCGCCGTTCAGGGCAGCCGGTGCGCCTGATTGGAGTTGGGGTGAGTGGCCTGGGGCCGCCGGTTCGGCAGCTTTCGCTTTGGGAGGAGGATGCCGAAAAATCTAAGCGCCTGCAGGTAGCGCTCGAGTTGCTGCGCCAAAAATTTGGCGAAAAGGTGATTCAAAAATTAGGCAGCCTGGAGGAAAAAGAATGGTCAAAACGGTAAGAATTGCTTTGAGTACACGGGGGAACGGCGAGGCTCATGATATTACCGAACAGGTCGGCGGCGCGGTACGGGAAAGCGGCTTGAAGGCCGGTATTGTGACAATTTTTTGCCCTTCTTCGACCAGCGCAGTGACCACAATCGAATATGAGAGCGGTTGCCTGAAAGACCTGCGCCGTTTATTTGATGAGATCATTCCAGCAGGGCGGGAGTATGCTCACAATGCCCGCTGGGGAGACGGGAACGGGCACAGCCATATCCGCGCCGCGTTGTTGGGGCCATCGTTGACTGTGCCTTTTGGGGAAAACCGGCTTATTTTGGGCACCTGGCAGCAAATTATCTATGTGGATTTTGACATTCGCCCCCGCCAGCGTGAACTCATTTTGCAGATCATCGGAGAATCTTGAAACATCCTGGCCTGTGTTGCGTAAACGAATAAGGAAAGGAGAAACGATGAACCCCAATTACAAACCCCTCACCCGCAGCAAGAAAAATGTGATGATCGCCGGCGTGTGTGCCGGTCTGGCCGAATATATGGGCATGGATCCCACGATCATCCGCCTGATCTTTGTCCTGCTGTTTTTCACCACTGGCCCGGTGATCTTGCTGATTTATTTGATTATGGCGCTCATTGTACCTGTAGAAGAAGCGCAATCCTGAAGGGGGGAATCACAATGCAGGCCAGTTCTTGGGGATATGGCCTGCATTTGTTTTTTAAACCTAACATAACGTCAACCCATCTGAAAATTCGCTCGAAATGGTTGTCATGGTGAGACGGCGTTCTTCCGTCGAAGCCATCTCCCAGCAGGGTAGCCTGGCTTTTGTGCAACTGGCGGACAAAGCATGAAAAACGACCTCAGGGATGAGATTTTGCACTCGCCATTTTCACGGCCTGCCCCCACCCCTGCCCCTCCCCCGTCCGTGAACCCATGCAGCACAACATTTCTCGCTCGGACGGGGGAGGGGAAAGCCCGGCGGAGGGAAGGGGCGCCGTGCGCCCCTTCCCTCCGCAGCCTCCATCCCCCTTCCCCGCAAAAGGCATGTGCCGTAAGCGTCACCAGTCTGCGGGGAAGGGGGCGGGGGGATAGGGCGTTGGAAGCACCAGACGGGACAAGAGTACATCTGCCTCCCTCCCACGAAAGCGGAGGGAGGCAACCTGTAACCCATCCGCTGAAAATTTTCACTTTCGAAGCGTTTTTCATGAAATCGCTCTTGATGGCACAAAGCTTAGGCTAGGCCTTGAGAGGGTGGCCCAGCTCATCGGCCATACGAGTCAGTTTGCTGGCTGTTTCCAGTTTCGTCCGATCCAGATAATAGCCATAGGCCATCTCGAACATTTGCGGCAAAGGCGCGAAAAGGTATGCTTCAATCTCCGCCAGGCGCTGGTGAACAATTTCGCGATGAGCGTCTCCCTTTGCCCAACAATGCGCCAGCAAGCCCAATGTATCGGCAAGTTGCTCATTTCTCTGTTCCGCTGAAAATCCGTTCGCGGAGGAGAGCAAAGAAGTCATCTTTCCCAGGGCAGCCATGCCGATTAACGGCCGATCCAATTCAAAGGCAAGCGAACCAATGTCGAACAATGCTTCGGTCACGTCACTGGCCAGGGGGGAATGAGCGGGATGGAACAACACCAGCCCCAGTACCTCGACAAATTTCATCACGATGTTATCCCCCTCCAACCCCGAATCGAATTTAACCAGTGCAATGCGTCCGATTTCACCCGCGGCTTTGATCGCCCGGCGCAAATCGGCAGCCTGGTGAACTTCGTCCGCGTTCAGGGCCACATCCTGTAAAATAGCGGCGGCGACCTGATAATTTTCTCCGCTCACCGCCCCACCACCCTGAGAGATGATGTCCACAACCCCCATGATCAGGCTCTCCAGGCCATCACCGCCATAAGCAGGGTGATGATAAATCTCCCTGGCCAGCTCATGCAGAGCATCCAAAACCAGTTTTCGCTCCTGTGGCAAAGTTGCATTCTTGCCAATATCTATGAGGTCTTCCCAGGCCGTTTCGGCCACATAGCCTTGTTTTTTGAGCGAACGCTTAATTTCCCTCTTCAACGTTTCCACAATCGCTTCTCGCCGACCATAGCGCATGGGGATGCGAATGCCAATGATCAGGGTAATGAACGTTAAAGCAGAAAAAATATAAACCCAACGTAGATTATGCTCATAGGGGCTTAAATCGCCAAAGCGAAATTCAGTCACAATACCAGCCAGGCTGACAAGCAGCGCCGCGCCCATCGGCAAAAAAACATCCACCGCCAGCCAACAACGCCGCTGCGGCGCCAGGACGATGCGACGAATCTCCGGCGTCATGAATTGAAAAATGAGGGCCGGAATGCCGATCAGGAAGATCAGCAACGTGAAAATCGCATCGAAGGGGATATCCACCGAAGTTGCTTGCATTACTGCCGATCTTTCACCTTGTAAGCCAAAAGCCGATCAAACAGATCAATCAAAATTCGGTCGGGCAACCCGGCCACCTTTTGCTGATAGACCTCAATTTTCAGGGCCTGCAATTCCTCCCGAATTTCCTGCGGACTTTCTACAGTGAAGATGCCAATCTGTTGGGGCAGGAGGCCATTCGGCGGCGTCAACGGGTAAATTTTCAAATCGCGTTCGATCAACCAGTGCAGCAGCTTCAATCCCAGTTGTGCGCCGACCTTGTTGGCCCCGGCAGCGCGATACCACTTCTGCCAGTGAGCATCCACCCCAGGCGGCAAGCGCACATCCACCAGAACAGCATCGAAAGTTCCTGCCCGTAAAAAATTGACCGCGGTGGTCACATCCTCCGCCAGGTGAAAATCGTACCGTCCACTGCTCAAAACCGGACCGCTCAGGTTGCTCAGTTCCAAACGTGCGCTATCTTCTACCCACAACACGCGAGGCTTTGGCATCATTCGTTGTCTCCCTCATTGCAGATTTTATGTTACCGGCAGCACAAAGGTAACCTTCGTCAGGAAAGGCTGCTCATAGTATTCGGGTGAATTTTCGTCAAACATCTTGGTCGGGCGACTCTCGATCAGCACCCTGCCGCCATGCGATTCCGCCACGTGCCGCGCGTCGGTCAGGCCAATGCCCGTGCCCAGACGCCCGCGATCCTTCGACCACTGGCCGCGATAGCCCAGCTGAAACACCAGCCCCTGTTCCAGCTCTTCTTTCGAAATGGGTACTCCCCAGTTCTCAAACTCAATCCATACCTGTCGCTCGCGCACATGCGTGCGGATCGAAACCCACGAAGGCTTCGTCCGGTCGCGTCGCCAGGAATATTTGATTGCATTGTGCAGCAAATTAGAAAGGGCGCGCACCGCCTCGCGCTCATTGACCATCACAGTAGCGTCGGCGACATCGGGCACTTCAATCGTCACCCGCGAGCTCTGAGCATAACCGCTCAGGCGGCGAATGGCCTGGTCGATCAGGTATTTCACCTTCAACGGCGTCCGCTTATACGTCTCGCGCACATCCGCAGTGACGTACTCGCGCAGGCTTTGCAGCGTGTATTCCATTTGCAGCAGGGCATCGCGAGTTTTCAACACATCGTAAAGCACTGTAACCCGTTTCAACTGCCAGGCAGCCTGTTGCAAATCGCGCTGCGCCTCGCGCGGCAACCAGCCAGGCTGAATGCTCTGACAAATTTGCAGAATCGTGTAAGAGAGCGAACTCAACGTAGCCGGGCGCAGCTCCACATCGGGGATCGTTTGCTGGTAAGAGCGCAAAATTTCCAATTGGGCAGCCAGGGTTTCCCAGCTGCTCTGCGGCAACGCCTTCAAACGCCGTTGTTCATCCGCCACCTGCAAAAAGCGCTCCAGCACATTGGCCAGGCTCTTGGAATATTCCGCCAGCACCCGCTCCACGTCATCGGTCAGCGGCACCGCCACCCCATCGAACGGATTCGGCTCCAGCACCTGAATCACCCCATTCAGGGTTTGATCCATCATCACCAGGGTGGTGTTATTGGCATGCAAAATGCGGCCAATGTCGAAGCGCAAATCTTCAATGCGCTGGCGCAACTCGGCCTCGCGCTCTTTGGTCTCCTGCTCGCTGGTAATATCCACCAGGCAGCCCACAAACCCCACAATCTTCCCCGAAGCGCCGTCCCGCAGCGCCTTACAATAATCCTCCACATACAAGTCTTGCCCCTGCACGCGAAAGTGGATCGGCTGGCGCGCCAGGTGTTTGCCCTCCTTCTCGGCATCCAGCGCCTTTTGAATCAACTCCTGGCGATAGGCCGGCTCGGCGTAATAATCCACAATGCTGGCCTCCAGCGGCCCCTCCAGCGGCAAACCCAACATGCGACGCAACGTCTGGTTGGCGACAACAAAATGCCCATCGAGAGAAGTCATATAGACTCCGATGGGCAACTCACGAAAATCAAAATTTTCAAATGTTTCAAACGAAAGAGGCGGATCGGTCGTTTCACCCATAGCACATTCCCTGCCGGAGAAGTCTGATATTCAGTATAGTGACAAATATCACCCTGTCAAGCGCCCTTCGCCGCGGCAGAGAACCTGCAATGCAATCGCAAGCCTCAATCTTTCGCCAGCGCCAGGAAGACGTCCTCCAACGAGGCCTCCCCCCGCTCAATGGCCTGAACGCTCACCCCAGCGCGGCTCAACGCCTCGCGCAGCGCCTCCGGCTGGACCCCGAGGCTGATCACCCGCAAATGGTCACCGGCCAACCCCACCCGCTGGACTCCCGCAACGCCCTCCAGGGCCTCCAGCCCCGCCTCCAGCGGCCGGGCAAAGACCTCCCACACCTCGCCGCGAATGACGGAGCGCTTCAAGCCGGTAGGAGTATCCATGGCCAGGAGTTTACCAGCGCGCATAATGCCCACCCGTTCACAATACTCGGCCTCGTCCATGTAATGGGTGGTGACGAAAACCGTTACGCCGCTATCGGCCAGTTCGTAAATCAGGTCCCAGAAGGCGCGGCGGGCGGTCGGGTCCACGCC
>DAOUAN010000145.1:0-59456 GCA_034433385.1 Anaerolineales bacterium
CTTCAGGGACTTCGCAACTCCGCATCGAATGACACGAATACGGCAAATTTTCTTCGGGACATTCGTGAAAATTCGATGCAAAAGAGAATTGAGCCTTATTGCAGATAACGACTTATCCCGAACTCAGGTTAGGTTAAATTGCGAGAACCGGGGACGCCGACCCCGGTTCTCTCTTGAAAGGAGGAGAAGAGAAATCACCTTACGCTCCTAATTTATCATGTCCGTGTAAATCATGCTTGACGCAAAATATACGCTTCCCCTACGTTTGTTCGACAATTAACAAGAATGTAAAGCATGGACACCTATCGGGCTGATCAAGCCGACCATCAGGTCGCCGACAAAAGCGTGTTAGAATAGAACAAATTTTCCAATTTTAGTACGCAAGCACGGAGCCATATGTCCCCTTACGCAATCGAAACAAAAAACCTGAGTCGCATCTACAAAATTCGCGGCAACAAAAAAGAAAAGCAGATTCGCAAAGAGCTAGTTGCCCTGGAGGACGTGAATCTGACCATCGAACGCGGCGAACTGTTTGGCCTGCTCGGCCCAAACGGCGCCGGGAAGACGACGCTGATCAAGATTCTCACCACGCTGTTGGCCCCCACCAGCGGTTGGGCACGCGTGGCCGGCTTTGATGTGGTCCAACAACCCCAAATGGTGCGGCCGCGCATTAACATGGTCTCCGGAGGCGAGGCCTCGGGCTATGGCCTGCTGACCGTACGCGAGAACCTCTGGATGTTTTCTCAGTTCTATGGCCTGCCTTCCAACGTGGCCAATCAGCGCATTGTTGAGCTGCTCAAGATGGTCGGCCTGGAAGACCGCATTCACACCAAATCCTCTGATCTTTCAACCGGTTTACGCCAAAAGATGAACATCGTGCGCGGCTTTCTCACCGACCCAGAAGTGCTCTTCCTCGATGAACCGACTCTTGGCCTGGATGTGGGCGCGGCGCGCGACGTGCGCAACCTGATCCGCAACTGGCTGGATGCCGACAAATCGCGCACGTTACTGCTCACCACCCACTACATGGTGGAGGCCGAGGAATTGTGTGACCGTGTGGCCATCATCAACAAAGGACGCGTGCTCGCCTGCGATACGCCAGCCAACCTCAAACGCGACTTGCAACGCGAGGCAATTTTCGAGATCGAGACGAATCCGCTCAACGGGTTGACCAGCCAAATGCTGGCAGACCAGCCCGCCGTCCGGAAAGTCGCGCTGAGCGAGATCGAGGGCGGCGCACGGTTGGAGCTAATCCTCGAGGAAGAATCTGCCCTGTCAAATGTCATCAACCTGCTTACCCAGAAGCAGGTCAAGATCATGCGCCTGACCAAGCGTGAGCCAACCCTGGAGGACGTGTTCATGCAACTGGTAGGACGAAAAATGGAAGAAGTGGAACAAGAGGAGGCGCCAGATGTCGCCTGAACGCACACTGGTTTTTTCATCTGTTCCCAAGGCTACCGGCTGGAAGCTGTTTTTGAAGACCATCGTGGCCCGTTCGTATCCGCGTGTAATTGGAATGCAGCGCGAGAAATCCTGGTTGTTCTTCGATGTGTTTCTGCCCATGCTGGCGGTGGCGGCGTATGTGTATGTCTATCGTGCCATTGGCGCCCCAGAAGAATACGTGGGCTTTGTGGTGGTGGGCGGCGCGATGACCGCTTTCTGGCTGAATGTACTGTGGAGTATGTCCAGTCAGTTGTATTGGGAGAAGGAGCAGGGCAATCTGGCTCTCTACATCATCGCCCCCAACTCGATGATGGCCATTTTGCTCGGCATGGCACTGGGTGGTATAGTGGCAACGGCATTGCGCGCCCTGGCAATCATCCTGCTGGGATCCTGGATGTTCCATGTGCAGTACACCATCCACAGTTTTGCGCATTTAATTTTGGTCTTTTTGCTCGCCATGACTGCCCTCTATGGAATGGGCATGATGAGCGCCTCCCTCTTCTTATTGCTCAGCCGCGAGGCCTGGCATCTGGCCAACCTGGCCCAGGAGCCGATTTACCTGGTCTCCGGCTTTTATTTTCCGATCAAATCGTTCAATTTCTGGATCGCCGCAGCAGCCTCGTTCATTCCTCTGACCTTAGGGCTGGATGCCATGCGCCAGTTAATCTTCCCCTCCGGGGCGCGGCTTGGCTTCCTGAGCGTCAATGTGGAAATTGCCATCTTGATTGGCCTGTGTGTGGTCTTTCTCGCCGGCGCCAAGGTGCTGCTCGATTACATGGAACGCCTGGCTATTCGCGAGGGGAGAATTACAGAGAGCAGGAGGTAGGAGGGGAGATTTTGGATTTTGGATTTTGGATTTTAGATTTTGGATTGCAGATTTTCAGGTTTGCGAGGATGTTGGAATGACCAATCGTTCAGAAGTGGCTCGTTCGTTTACCATGGCGACCTGGCTGGGCTGGCAGGTTGAATCGAATTGGACCGATCCCTTTTTGTTTGCCATCTACGTCATCATCAAGCCGCTGGCCTCGGCAGCCATTCTGGTAGTGATGTACAGCATCATTACCAATGGCAACTACACATCTCCTCTCTTCCCATACATTTATCTGGGCAACGCCTTTTACATGTACGTCGGCGCGGTGATGGCAGGGGTTTCCTGGGCGGTAATTGACGACCGCGAACACTACAAAACTCTCAAATACATGTACATCGCCCCCATCAGCATTCCTTTTTACTGGCTGGGGCGCGGCGTCTCTCGCTTCCTCATCGGCACGGTGGCCGTGATCATCACCCTGGTGGCAGGCGTGCTCTTTTTGCATCTGCCCCTCGACCTCAGCCGGGTGGACTGGGGGCTGTTCCTGCTCTCCCTATTCCTCGGGGTGAGCATGCTCGCCATGATGGGCTTGATTCTTGCCAGCATCACCTTGATGGTGGCTCATCACTTCTTCCTCATCGGCGAAGCCGTAGCCGGTGCCCTTTATCTCTTCAGCGGCGCCATCTTCCCCCTCGAAGTCCTGCCCGCCTGGCTACGCCCCATTGGGTACTTCATGCCCATCACCTACTGGCTCGAACTCACCCGTCGTTCACTCATCGGCGAAGTAGCCCAGGCCTTCCCCACCCTGGCGCAATTCAATAACCTGCAACTACTCGGTATTTTGCTCGGCCTGACGCTGATTTTTGCCATTCTCTCTGTCTTCACCTTCCGCTGGTGCGATCATCGTGCTCGCGAACTGGGCCTGATCGACCGCGTCACCAACTACTAAGCGGCGCAACCTGCTATAATCCGCTCAGCGAACTTGTTTTCCAGCCCATCTGCCAATCTGGAAAGGCTACCTGCAAGTTAGCGTGCATGATTTTGAAGGAGGCAAAAATGAAGGACTTCCGACGAATTTATTTGGGCGAGTTGAACGGAACGCCGATCGGAAATCTGCGCATCGCCGCCTCCGACCTGGGGCTGGTGGCCGTGGAATGGGCCGATCGCCAGCCCCGGCTGGAATCCCGTCTGCGCCGCCTCGGCGGTGAGATTCAACCCGGGGCCGAAAAAATCGCCCCTTTTGTGACTCAAATCAGCGAATACCTGCACGGCCAGCGGCAGACCTTCACCCTGCCCATTGACTGGTCCACCTTGCGGCCTTTCCAGCGCGAGGTCTTACAGGCCACTTTTGCCATCCCGTACGGCGAAACGCGCACCTACCACGAACTGGCCGTACAAATTGGCCGTCCGCGGGCAGCGCGTGCCGTTGGCCGTGCCGAGGCTACCAACCCGATGCCCCTGGTCATCCCGTGCCACCGCGTCATCGGCGCCGATGGCAAACTGCATGGCTACGGCGGCGGCGAGGGCCTCCCCACCAAAGAATGGCTGCTCAAAATGGAAAAAGCCGTCATCGCCTGAAAGAAAACCCGAACACGGAGCAAAATGAACGAATTTCGCAGCGGCTTTGTTGCCGTCATTGGTCGCCCCAACGTGGGCAAATCCACTCTGATCAATGCCTTTTTGGGGCAAAAGATCGCCCCGGTCTCGCCGCGCCCGCAAACAACCCGTCGCCGTCAGCTGGGCATTTTGACCACAGAGAGTTATCAGATGGTGTTCGTGGATACGCCGGGCATGCACAACCCACGCCATAAACTGGGCGAGTTTCTCAACCAGGAGGCCAAAGAAGCCCTGGAGGGGGTAGATGTGCTGCTCTTCCTGGTAGATGCGGCGGAAGAACCAACCGAGGAGGACCGCCAGATCGCCGCGCTGCTCTCTCCCCTCTCGGTTCAGACTCCGCTCGTGCTGGCCGCGAACAAAATAGACCGGGTCTCCGCCGAGGCGTTGGAAACGCGCCTCGAAGCGTATCAGGCTCTGGTCCCGGCAGGAACCGCCGTGATTCCGCTCTCGGCGACGCGCGGCGATGGGCGTCAGGAATTGCTGGAGGCGTTGCTACGCCATCTTCCCATCCGCCCGCCCGAATTTGACGAAGAGCAAATTACCGATATGTATGAGCGCGAGATTGCCGCGGAGCTCATTCGCGAGGCGGCGCTTTTGCACTTGCGCGAGGAGGTGCCTCATGGCATTGCCGTGCGCATTGACGAGTTCAAAGAGCGCGAAAACGGGGCGGCCTACATTGCGGCGACTGTGTTTGTGGAGCGCGAATCGCACAAGGGAATTGTGATCGGCGAGGGGGGCAAAATGCTCAAGCAGATTGGCACGACCGCCCGGCAAGAGATTGAGGCGATGAGCGGGCGCAAGATCTTTTTGGAATTGCGGGTGAAGGTGCTCAAGGGTTGGCGCGATAACCCCGAATGGTTGCGCCGCCTGGGATATCGGATTAAGCAAAAGAGGTAAGAGCATGTGGTTTTGGCTGAGTGTGGCTCTGGCTCTTTTGCAGGCATGGGCGGTGCAGCGCGGCTGGCGGACGGTGAGATTTTTTGCCAAGCCAGGGGTGATGGCGGCGCTCTTTGCCTGGCTGTGGAGCAGTGTGGGACTGGAGGGGATTCCGCAGTGGTTTGCCGCCGGGCTGCTCTTTTCGCTCGCTGGAGATGTGTTTTTGCTCTGGCCAGAGCGAGGCTTTTTGAGCGGATTGCTGGCGTTTTTGCTGGCGCATCTTGCTTATATCGTTGGCTTCAATGCGCCCTCGCCGTTTTTTTCAGGGTGGGGGTTGTTCCTGGCGGTGGTGGTGGGAGCGGGCAGCGCCCGGCTTTTGCGGCGGGTGGTGCAGGCGGTAGGTCAGCGCGGTAAGCGCGCTTTGCGTATGCCGATTGTGGTTTATGGATTGGTCATTTCTTTGATGCTGCTTTCCGCCATGCTCAAATTAATGGACACCTCCTGGCAGGCCGGGGCAGCTTTGCTGGTGGCCTGCGGAGCAGCGCTGTTTTATTTTTCGGATGTGGTGCTGGCGTGGAATCGCTTTGTTGCGCCCATTAAAAATGGGCAAATCATCAACAATCTGCTCTATCATGCCGGGCAAATGGCGCTCATCGCGGGGGTGATCTGGCAATTCAAGTAACCAGCCCTCCCTTTGCATCTTTCCAGAGACGCCTGCGCGCTTTTCTCCACGCAAGGGGGCATTCAGCAAGCGTTTCCAACAACGTGGCTTATCCTAGCCACGCTCGATTTCTCAGCAGGAAGCCAGCCATTTTGCCGTAGATTGGCTCAGGTGACCGGTTTGAGTGGGCGGAATCCCTCGCCGAGGGCTTCATGCGCCTGGCCAATGACGATGAATGCCCGTGGATCTATCTCACGGACGATGGCTTTCAAGATGGAGACCTCGGACCTGGTCAACACCACATAAAGCACCAGGCGCTGGGCGCCCGTGTAACCCCCTTTGCCTTCAAGCAGGGTCACGCCGCGCTGCATTTCTTCCAGAATGCGGCGAGAAATGCGTTCGGGTTGATCGGTGATGATCAGCGCGGTGCGGACGGTGCCAGAGCCTTCCAGGGTGGTCTCGGCGACCAGGCCGCTGACGTAGAGGGCGATGATGGCATACAGGGCTTGCTTCCAGCCGAAGATAAAGCCAGCCGCCAGGATAACCGCCGAATCGACCACCAGGTAGCTTTGCGACATGGAAATGCTGCGCCAGTGATTGAGGATGCGCGCCAGAATATCCGAGCCGCCGCTGGTGCCCTGGCCGCGATAGACCAGGCCATAGCCCACGCCACTGATCACCGCGCCGTAAAGCGAGTTGAGCACCAGGTCATCGGTCAGGCCGTGGGAAGGGAAGTACGGTAGCCAGAGCAGGGCATCGGCAAAAAAGGAGTAAGTGACTACGGCAAAGACCGTGCGCACCACGAAACGCGGCCCGCCCAAAAAACGCCAGCCGAGCAGAAAGAGCGGCAGGTTGCCGATGAACACCATCAAACCGATTGGCCAGCCGGTGAAGTGGTTGACCAGTTGAGCAATGCCGCTCACCCCCCCGGAGGCCAGATCAGCAGGGACGAAAAACAGGCGCAGACCAACCGCCTGAGCCAGCGTACCCAGGGCGATCAGCAAAAAATCGCGGGTGTTTTGCCAGAAGGATTTTGCTCGTTCGCTCAGCATGGCGTTTCTCCCTAAATCAGCTCTATGCCGGCCAGTTTTTCGATGACGCCGATGACCGCCGAATTATCCAGGTCGGCCATGCCCATTTCCAGCATGGCATTGAACAGCTGGGCGTCCACGGCGGCGGAGGGCAAGGGCACACCATATTCGCGGGCAGTTTCGAGGATGATGCCCAAATCTTTTTCCATCATGTAGGCCTTGAAGCCCGGATTGCGGTTGCCTGCAAACAGGCGCGGCGGCTTCACGTCCAACGTCCAGCATTGAGCGGCGCCCCCCTTAATCGCCTCTACCACCTTGTGCGGATCCACGCCGGCTTTTTTAGAGAAGATCAACAATTCGGCCATAGCAACCATCTGGGCAGCGACCATGATCTGGTTGGCGGCTTTGGCCACCTGACCAGCGCCGGCATCCCCCACGTGAGTGACGGTTTTGCCCATCGCCAGGAAAACCGGCATGACCTTCTCCAGGGCTTCGGCCGGCCCGCCCACCATAATGGTGAGAGTAGCGTTGCGAGCGCCAATATCGCCGCCCGAAACCGGCGCATCCAAAGCCAGCACGCCATGTTGGGCCAGTTCGGCGGCAATGCGCCGTGCCGCGGCTGGCTTGATGGTGGAGTTGTCCACAAAAATCAATCCGGCGTGCGCACCGTGGACGATTCCATTTTCGCCCAGCGCCACCTGCTCCACATCAGGCGTATCGGGCAGGTTGGTAAAGACCACATCCACCTGCGCGGCTACTTCCGCAGGCGAGATTGCCGCCTGGGCACCCTCCGCCACCAGTTCATCCACGGCCGGGCGCGAACGATTGTGAACCACCAGCGGAAACCCCGCTTTGAGAAGATTGCGGGCAATGGCCTTGCCCATCAGACCCAAACCGATATAACCAACTTTGAGCATAGGAAACCTCGGGGAAAAAGATAGGGAAAAACAGCAACATCAGGATTATACACGGTCAAAATCTCCCCTCTCAAAGCAAAGAACCCGCCTTGCTCTGTTGCAAGCATAAGAGAAACCTCGTTTTGGCTGTCATTGCGAGCGCAGCGCCTGCCCCGCGAAGTCCCCGAAGGGGGAGCGAAGCATGGGCGAAGCAATCTCCGCGCCCATCGGGGACTGCTTGCCACAGGCACGCTGCGCGGTCGGCGGCCTTTCTGACCGCCTCGCAGTGACACAGCAACGTGTTTGCAACAAAGCAAACCCGCCTCCATAACGGAAGCGGGTTCGAGGTCTGGCAGCGAAGCGCTTATTTGATTTCGTAGGTCAGGGTAACCGTAACCGAGAGGGTCATCTGCCCGGGCTGGATCGGCACCGTCGCCTGAGCAGCGCCACCGCCCCCACCACGCCCATCAAAAATGGGGAAGGCGGTGTTATCCGCATAGCTGATGGACTGCAGCGCACCCAACTGCACGCCAGCGGCATCCGCCAGCTCCTGCGCCTGGGCCTTGGCGTTCTTCACCGCATCGGCGCGAGCCTGCTTGAGCACCTCATCCTTATTGGCCACATCGAACTGAATGCTATTGACGGTGTTCGCCCCAGCCGAGATCACCCGATCGAGCAGGCTACCCAGGCTATTCAGGTCGCGCACCGTCACATACACGGTGTTATCCACGGCATACAACTTCAAACCAGAGGGCTGGCCAGTGGCCGGATCGTATTTGTCAATCGGCCAGATGCTAAAGTTGGAGGTGCGAATATCATTGGCCGCCACACCCAACTCCTTGAGCGCATCAATCACGCGCTGCGTCTGGACATTGTTTTCAGCCACCGCCTGCGAAGGGGTCTCCTTTTCCGTATGGACGCCAATGTAAATATAGGCAATGTCCGGTTGCAAAGTCACCGTGCCGGTGCCGCTGACAATCACGGTGCGGCTGGCGGCCTGCCCGGCTACGCCCTGAGCCGTCGGCGCACAAGCACTCACTGCCAGAACCAGCACCAAAAAGGCGATAAAGAGAAACGAACGGGTTTTCATACATCAACTCCTCAGTAAATTTTGTGACAAAGATGAGACGAAAGCCAGCGCAAAAAGTTCCCGCCTTGTGTTTTGGGGTAATTCCCGCTACAATTATGCACAAATGTTCTAAAGGACACCATGCCCATTGATTTTCTGAGCGTTTACCAAAAAATTCAAGAGATCGGTCAGGGAGCGCGGCAGCGCAAGAAGACGATCGAAGAACGCCGCCAAAAAGCCCGTCAGCTGCTGGCGGAGTGGGCACAACATGCGGATGCGCTGCGCGCCAAAGTGGACGCCGCCAAACAGGCCGATCCCACCCTGCGATGCGCCGTCCCGTTAAATGAGCCGCTCGATGCGCACTACCCCGCGCCGGCTCCCGTTATCGAAGCGACGGTCATCGCTGCCGATGGCTCCCAAATCAACCCCGATCGCCACGCCGCCATCCAGTTTGGGCTAATCAACGTCGGCGCAATCCTGATGAACCACAGCGCGCCAGAAGCCCCGCAAATCTTCACCGAAAGCGCATTGCTCTACGGCGAAGAGCTCCTGCTCAACGGCGCCCCCCTTTCGGAAAGCATGGTCGCCTTGCGACGCGACCTGGCTGAGCGCCAAAAGCTAGAAGAGCTGGCCAAAAACATCCATGGCCCGGTCGTCACCTTTACCGACGGCCCCATCGAATTGTGGGGCGCACAGGGTGAAGATAGTCGTTCGTACGCCGAATTTCTGGAAAAATACAAAACGATCCTCTCCCGGATGCAAACGCGCGGCGTGATCACTGCCGGCTACGTGGACAAACCCTCCGCCGACCTGGTCATCCGCCTGTTGGAAATTGCCAGTGCCGATGCAGAGCAAATTCGTCACATCCGCGAGTTCCATCCCCTACTCGGCGTGAGCGACCGTTGGTTGTTCGGCGAAAGAGAAAAGCCCCTGCTCCCCGCTGGTCATCGCTCGGCGGTGTTCAAACTCCAATCCAGTTCGGAAAAGAACTACACTGGTGTTCTTGAACTGCATTTTTTCTATCTCAACGTTGGCAGCGACGTCCACCCCTGGCCCGTGCGCGTAGAAATCCCCAAATGGGTGGCCGAAGACAAAAGCAAACTGGATATTCTGCACAGCATATTGCTCGAACAATGCAAGTTGATGAGCAGCAAGCCTTATCCCTACTTACTCAATCGCGCCCATGAAATCGCTGTCGTCCGGCACGAAGAAAAGCAGCAAATTGAACAATTGCTTTGGCTGGAAATTCGTAAACAGGGTGAAGAAACCGATGATCCCTCCTACAAACAAATCGGGAAAGACTCGCTGGAAAGCGGGAAAAAGAGGTATGGCAAATGACAGCAATTGAAATCGGTCGTCTCCTGCGAGCCGGCACCGGCGGATTCGTGGCCGGCTGTCGCGTCTCCCAATTGACCGTCCCCTCCTTCGGCGCGCTGGTGATGGCCAAACCCGAAGGCGACGGGCAATACAAAATCTACGGCCTGATTCACGATATTCACATTGACGATGACGGCCTGGTTCGTCAACTGGTGACCTCGGAGAACATCTCCGCGGCAGTAATGAACGACAATCGCGTCAACCGCATTGTGCCCGTGGAAATGTCCGTCCTGGCCGTGGGCTATGAGCAGGATGGAAAAATTTACCATTTGCTGCCGCCCCGCCCCCCGCTCAGCCTGGATGCAATTTACCTCTGCGAGGACCACGAGGTGGCACGTTTTACCGCACGTCTCGGCTATTTACGCCACATCCTGAACGCTAAAGAGATACCCGTTGGCGAGATCATTGCCGCACATCTTCAGCAAGCCAGCCAGGCGCACGGCAAAAACAGCCAGGTCTGGAAAGAAAAAGCCACGCATGAAGTAATCACCCTGCTGCGCGATGACTACCCCACCCTGATCAGTGTCTTGAGCGCGCTCAGCGATGTGGTAGGTTAGTCTGGTCACCTGATTCGCTCATTCTGCAAAGAGGTGCTATGCAAATCGAGAGAACCCAAATTGGCTATCTGGTCGGCGGCGGGCTGAAAGAAAATTTCCGCGTGCGGCTCACCATCTCACCCCAAGAGATTCAGGAGGGCGCGTTCGTTGTCATTCACAACGGCAACTGGAATTATTACGGCATCGTCACCGATATTCAGCTAGGTGCCACCGATCCGCGCTTTGCCGATGAACAAATGGGGGGGCGCTTCCCGGAGCACATCTCAAAAGCCCTGCACGGACAAACCCTCTACGCCAACCTGGAAGTGCTGCCCCAGCTCATGTTGGAAGTTGGGCCAGATGAGGCTTCTCCCGAATACAAAACCTGGCGCGCCAACCTGAAGGACGAGCCGCGCATCCTCCCCGTCAAGAACGTGCCGCCGCATCATGCGCCCGTTTTCATCGCCAATCCGGGCGACATTGCCGAAATCTTTGGCGACCCGAACGAAGCGGGAAATTTCGTCATCGGCTACACCCGTGAACAGGGGCACCCCCTCTGCCTCAATCTGGACAAGTTCGTCCAGCGTTCCTCCGGCATCTTTGGCGCGACCGGTTCGGGCAAATCGTTCCTGACTCGCCTGTTGTTGGCTGGCCTGATCAAATACGACCATGCCTCGGTGCTGGTGTTGGATATGCACAACGAATACGGCTTCGACGATGTGGCCTCCGACACAAAAAAATCTGTCAAAGGGCTAAAGAGTCTCTTCCCAACGCGAGTGCGCTGCGTGGGCCTGGGCGCCGGGACGACCATTCGCGGCCAGCAGGTAGACTTCAACCTGGAAATCGGCATGGAAGACATCACCCCCGCAGACATCGAAATGCTGACACGCGAGTTGAACCTGCGCGACACCGCTCCTACCGTTTTGAATGCCCTATATACTTCTTTCCACCAGGACTGGTTCCGACGATTCCGCCAGATGAATCGCGAAGAAATCGAGGTCGAAGACGAACGCGGCAAGATCAAAAAAGTCCCCCATCCCGAAAGCGTAGCGGCCTGGGCCAATGAGAACGGAGTCAACGTGATGGCGGCCGAGGGCCTGCACGACAAATTACGCCGCCTGTTCAATAAACCATACATCGTAGAGCAGCCCGCCAGCGATTCGGTCGCCCAAATCATCCAATCCCTGGAGATGGGGCGCCATGTGGTACTCTCCTTTGGCGAACACGAAAGCGACCTGGATTATTTATTCGTCTCCAACCTGCTGACGCGCAAAATCCGCTCTGCGTGGGAGCAGAAGACCAATGAATTCCGCGCCCACGGCAAGGCCGAACCACGTCCGCTGGTGATTGTGGTCGAGGAAGCTCACAAATTGCTCAATCGTGAGATCGCCGCCCAAACCACCTTCTCCACGATTGCCCGGGAATTGCGGAAATATTACGTCACCCTGCTGGTGGTGGATCAACGCCCCTCACAAATTTACGACGAGGTGATGTCCCAGCTGGGGACGCGCGTCTCCGGCTGGCTGGGCGACGAGGATGATATTCACGCTGTGCTTTCGGGTCTGGCCGGACGGGAGGCCCTGCGCGGCATGCTGGCGCGTCTCCAACCGAAAGAGGAGGTCTTGCTGCTGGGTTGGGGGGTGCCCATGCCCTTGCCAGTTCGCTCGCGCCGCTACGACGAAACTTTTTACAAAGAAATTAGCCCCACAGCCAGGCGCAGCCGCGAAGAAAATTTGAAAGAATTAGGGTTTTAGCCCGGCATCACGGCCCATTGACCACAATCTGCGCGGTGTGAGCATTGGGGTCAACCACCACATAGCCATTGCTGAAATCGCGTCGCCAGGTACTCCCCACCTGATAGCGAGCACCCAACGGCGTACCGATCTTCAGCGAATAATTGGGATACCACCAGAGCTGATCATAGGCCTGGTCATTCCCATAGCGGAACGAGGCGCCACCACTGGCAATCAACAAATACGAAGCGTAGGCAAATTGCTGGCGCTCCGTGGCACTTTGTTTTCCTTGCGAGACCAGGATGGCAAACTTACCCAGCGCTTGAGTTCGCTCAGCCAGAATCATGTGATTATTCCAGCCAATTTCTTTGAGATAGCCGCTATCCCAATCCACCGCCCAGCCTTCCTGCATGGCGCCATCCAGGTATTGCAAGTACGAGAACCAGACATTGATATTCATATTCGAAAGATAGATGATATTGGCAAATAGCGGGCGATTTTGCGGCTGGAAATAATTGCTGTAGAGATATTTGAGAAAACCGCGCACGGCGATTTGAAAGCTGCTATCGGTGGGATATTTCTTCAACGTTCGTCCCGCTCGCCGGTGCTTTCCCAGAGTTGCTTCCACATTGTCCAAAAAAACGCCGCGCCAGCCAAACTTCTGTTGCATTTCTTTGGCGCGTTGCAGCCAGAATTGCCGCCAGC
This sequence comes from Anaerolineales bacterium, assembly GCA_034433385.1. Taxonomy (GTDB): domain Bacteria; phylum Chloroflexota; class Anaerolineae; order Anaerolineales; family Villigracilaceae; genus DAOUAN01. Next base: position 12,756 of record DAOUAN010000145.1, read on the forward strand.
CAGGGTTTCCCGGGTCCATCAGATAAAACTTGCCATCCACCACAATGCGCTTCCCATTGGAATCCAACAAAAACCAATCCGGGTGATAGCGGCTGATGCGACAAAAATCACCGGGCTTGTAGGCTACCTGATTATCCCAGGGCTTGGCCGTGCACGACCCTGGATTCATAATGGCCTCGAAGCGTAAGTATTGCAAAACCGGTCCTTGAACACCCGAAGCCAGCAACTGATCGCGCAATTCCTCGTCGCCGCGAGTAAAGATAAACACATCATGGGTTTGGGCCAGCGTAGTGACATCTGCATTCGTAGGAGGTTTATAGAAAAACGCGAATCGAACCGGTGTCGGCCCATCCGCCAGGGCAGGTTGCACGGCTGAAAAAAGGATGCTGAGTAACGCCAAAATAAGGGCTACCCTGATGCTTATTTTGCCAGCATTCATCGAAAATCACTCCTGAAAGAAAAACGGTCTGGTGATCATCGCCAGGCCGCTTTTGTGCTTTCGGCAACCTGGCTATCATGGCAGCGTTGGCTGCTTTAGATCCATGGCTTTGCGCCTCCGGCTTTCACCGGATTTGCCTTTTCGAGAGATTTTGTTTTTGCTCATCTCCCGTCAACGAGAGATATTAGCATTATGATACCTGGCTTGCCCCAAACCAATAGCGCCAGAGTACCAAAGGGGTTTACAATTTGGAAAGGAAAGTGCCCTGTTGCAAAGACCTTGTCGCATTAGTGGGGACAACGCAATGAGTTGTTCCTACTTTTAGCTGCAGCCTGCCGCGCTATGCTATACTCTTATGCGCCAATCTTCTTCGCCCCAAACGAGGTGTCTTATGCCAGCTAAACGATCGGCCATCCCGGCTCGTCTGTTTCTCACCCTCCTGCCCCTCCTGATCATCCTGGCCGCCTGCGGCCCCAGGCAAACCAGCCAGATTGAAGGACCCAACGACGAATGTGGCCCCATCCAACCCTCGGAAGACGATGTCCGCTTTGCACTCTCTTTCGCCAGCAATGCTCTGGAGCCAACGCAATGGATTCGCAGCTACACGGTCGAGCCGTATAAAGTGAGCGTCACCCGCAAAAACGACAACGAAGGCGCGGTTGCCTACACAGAATATCTGCTCTTCAATTGTGGCTACAGCCAGGCCGACCTGGATAGTTATTTCAGCGATGAAAACTTCAATATCGTCTTTGGCAATTATGAAAGCCACACCCTGCAAAAATTCTGTGAGGTCAAAGGCCTGGCCTTGTATGAATACAGCACGGTGAGCGCCGGGACAAACTTTCTGGCGCGTTATTGGGTCAAGCAAGAATCGAATAAACGGTTACTGGTGTTCATGCTGGTTTTCCCCCAAAGCAATCAAAAAGGGCTGGAGGATTACGCCAAAAAGATTTTCCCCGATCTGACAACCTGCCCCTGAAATTGTCTCGTCCTATTCGCCGAGCAACCAGGAGAGCCACTTCTTTTTCGTTGAAAGGCGGTAATGGGGCACACCCATCAAAACGACGGTGATATTGTCATAGCCGCCGCGTTGATTGGCAAGTTCGATCAATCCTTCAGCAGCCGCCTTCAGATTCGGCTTTGAGCGCACAAGCCGCAAGATTTCGTCCTCCCACACCAGGTCAGTAAGGCCATCGGTGCAGAGCAAAAGGATATCCCCGCCTTCCAATTCAAAACCCTGATTAGCCAGCGCGTCCTCATCATTTTCGGTTCCATCCAGCCACATGCGGAAATCCACTTCGGGCAGATGCACCGACCCCAGATAACGGCGAATGACATGCACGTTCGGGTGATGACGCGCCTGCTCGGCATCGAGTAATCCTTTTTCGATCGCTTCCTGGACCCAGGTGTGATCCAGCGTCAATTGGCGGATCTGCTCCCCTCGAATGTGATAGATGCGCGAATCCCCTACATGGGCCGTGTAAAGAGCCCGGTCAATGATTAGGGCACAGGCGCAGGTCGACCCCATGCCGCGTTGTTCAGTTTTGCTGGCAGAATGCGCGGCGATGGCCTGACTGGCATTGTGAATGGCATCTTCCAACGCTTTGAGCGGTTTACGCGGCGTGCTTTCTGCCACCCCCTGACTGATATAGTTAACCGCCAATTCGGCCGCCACTTCGCCCGCACGGTGACCACCGATCCCATCGGCAACTACGGCGAAGACCACCGGCCGGGGATCATCCGCACTGAAGCGGAACGCAGAAACCGCATAGCGATCCTCGTTGTTTTTTCCAGCCACCCCAGCATGGCTGAGTGCTGCAATATGCAGATGGGCTTGAGATGTGCGAATCATGCAGCGGGTTTTTCTGGCAAAATTTTTGGTTTTGAACTGGACGGCGGAACTCGCAATTGAAACCGATACATTAATTGACCAAAGTGTACCACATCGCCGTGCGAAAGCCGATGACCTGCTGGCGGAATCGGTTCGTAATTGACCCACGTCCCTGCCACCGAATTGGCATCATAAAGGACAAAACTACCGTCGTCCTTTTGCTTGAGGCGGGCATGGAGTGGCAAAATGCTGGGGTCATCCAGCACGAACGTGGCCTGCACCGGGTCAGTGCCAAAAGTGACTTCTTTTTCAGCCAATGGAATCGGATTGGCCGTGGCTGGCTCGCCATCGGCGGTGAGACGAATCAGAAAAGCCGGAGCATCTGCCAGGTGAGAACGTCCCCCGGGCCGCGCCGGTTTGGTTTTGCCCTTGGGCGATGTGGTCGGTTCGATCGGGATCGGCACCGGTTGTGTCAGCGGATCTGCAAAGGCGCGGCGGGCGGCGCGGCGCTCGCCTAACGAAGGGAATTTCAACCGACCGCGCAACAATACCCATACCAGCGCCAGGCCGGCCAGGCCAATCGCCCCAAAAACGATTGCCTGACGATATTTCGCCAGGAAGGCCACCAGCCCGCGCGGCGGCTGAATGACCGTGACAGTGACCGGCATGGCAATGCTGGTCTTACTCAGCCCCAGCGAATCAACCGCTTCGACGACCATCTGATGCTCACCGCTGACGTTGTAAGAGGTCAGGTCCCAGGTGAAAGAATCAAATGGTTCTTTATCATTTTCAGCCACCACCTGTCCATCCACATACAGTGTCGTGCGCACCAGTGGGCGCGGATGACCATCGGGAAATTCAACGATGATTTTCAACGGTTGGGTTTCGGGCAACAGGCGCTCGGTGTTGAACGGATCTTCGGGAGGCGCCTGGCGGGTAATCTGCGCCGGGGGTGAGACGAAAATGGGGTTGGGAGGCTGGACATCCAGGCTAAAGGTTTGCTCTGCTGAGGCCAGCGAGCCAGCCGCAGTTTTCACGTCCACGCGCAGGGTATGTTGACCGGCAGAAGCGATCTTGGATTCATACTTGAGCAAATACACCCGGCGGAATGGAGCAAAATAGGTTTCAGGATCGGGCAATTGTTGCGCCCCCGAAAAGCCAAACATCGCCCCGCCGGTTTGCGTGGCCAGGGTGTTGAACGCTGCTGCGCTGGTGGTGGGGAAATACAGTTCCGAATCGACAAACCAGATGAAAATGCGAATCTTGTTATCTCTGGCGCGTTGAATGAGCGGCTGGATGAGCGAGTCGATGTTGGGATCGTCCATGTGCGGGGTGATGAACAACACCGCCCGCTTCATGCCCGGCTGCGCCGTAGGCGCGGCGACCAGGTCTAGCGCAATGGAGAGCGATTGCAAATTCGGCGTGGAATTGCGGAAATTGGGTTGAAAGGCGCGCAAGCTGGCGCGGAAATCGCTGGCGTTGGCGTGCGAAATCAGCGGGCCAGCAAGGCTAACCAGGCTCAAATCATCGCCGGCCAGTTGAGGCTGATTTTGCACCCAGCCATCCAACACCTGAGAAAGGCGCTGAAAACGGGAGATTCCCTGCTTGTCGCGCACGTCCAGCGCCGGGCCAGGGCTGATAGCCACCGCAATTTGTGCCGGAACGTTCAGTTCGCTTAGCGCGGCTGCCGGAAGGGGCTGTCCGTTCTCGATAACGGTAACCGCCTCCGGCGTCAGGCCTGAAGCGAAAGCGCCCTGGGAGTCGGTGACATCCAGGTAGGCCGCGATCGTCGGAAAGGCGGAAACGTCCGGGGGGTAGAGATCCACATTCCCGGCCTGCCCCTGCGCACGGCCGCCGATCGTTTGAGCCAGCAACAAGCCCAAAGTCAAAAGGAAGACCCGCAGTTTACGCATTTACGGCTGTCACCACCAGGGGAGGATTCTCTTGCAAGCGAGTCAGGCGTAAATAGGTCAGCGTCCAGGCTGATTGAACGTAGGTGACCACTAAAGCTTGTAAAAACCAGGCAACAGGCAGGTATAGACAAAACACTGCCAGCATCCCCCAGACGAAGGGCATCGCCTGCTGACCGACCCAAATTGCGAAGAAGATGGGAACGGCCACAAGAATCAGGGGGATGGCAATGATGAAGCTGGCGACCAGGGCAATCAGGTATAAAACGATTCCCATCAAGATGATGGGGCCGGGGTAGGTTTTAAGCACTTCCCAGCCCCGCTGCACGCCAGCGAGGAGGCCGCGATCTTCCAGGACAATGGCGCGGCTGGCTTGCTCAAGAATCAGGCCAATGGCCAGCATCAACGGAATCAACAGGCAAAAGAAGGGGAGCAGACACAAGAACCCCACCCCGGCGGTCACTGCGCCGAAGACCACCAGGGGAAGAAGCAAGAAAAGCACCAACAGGCCGGGTATCAGCCTCAGCCAGAACACCCGCCAAAAATAAGGCGAACTGGCGCTGAAAATTTCACCCACAAGCAATCGTTCAGTCCCCTGCTCAACGGCAAAGGCGCCGCGGATCAACCCAATGTGACCCAGGACGTTCAAAGCGGTCATCAGCAAAACAAGCAGCAAAAACGCCAGGAAGGCCAAAACAATGACCCACCAATGTTGGGTCAACCATTCTGCGAACCTGTCCATGGCAAAAATCAGGCGACGCAGTTCAGGAGAGAGGGGGCGATTGCCGCCAGAAAATCGAAAGTTGAAATTCCCGCCGCCGCCTGTGCCACAGCTGGCCAGGAAACCGAAAACCCACAAAATTTTATGTTTCCACAGGATTTGCCAGGCGCGGGTCAGCACTTCGCCGATATCGAATGCCATATTGCCTCCAAAGAGTCACTCCCATTCAATCGTTGCCGGGGGTTTGCTGGTAATATCATACACCACGCGGTTAATTCCGTCCACTTCATTGACAATGCGATTCGCCAGCCGCGCCAGCAACTCCGGCGGCAAGCGCACCCAATCGGCGGTCATAAAATCTTCGGTAGTCACCGCGCGAATGGCCGCCACTTCCTGATAGGTACGCTGGTCGCCCATCACCCCCACCGAGCGCACCGGCAAGAGCACCACAAACGCCTGGGAGATCATCCCGCCTTTCCCTAGCAAACCGGCATTGGACAATTCCTCGATCAGAATGGAATCCGCCGCCCGCAGTCGATCCAGGCGCTCACGCGTTACCTCGCCCAGGCACCGCACGGTCAATCCCGGACCCGGGAACGGCTGCCGCCAAACCAGCGATTCCGGCAGCCCAAGAGCTTCTCCCACCCGCCTCACCTCATCTTTGAACAGATAGCGCAACGGCTCGACCAGTTCAAACTGCATATCTTCGGGCAAGCCACCCACATTGTGATGAGTTTTGATTTTCTCGGCCTTGTTGCGATCAGGAGCCGAAGATTCCACCACATCGGGGTAAATCGTTCCCTGCACCAAAAAGCGCGGTTGACCCAACTGCCGCGCCTGCTGCTCAAAAATGCGAATGAACTTCTCCCCCACGATGCGCCGCTTCCGCTCCGGGTCTGTGACGCCCTGCAGGGCAGCCAAAAACTCCTGGCTGGCATCTAGTGTGATCAGTTCAGCGCCCAAATGCTGGCGGAAGGCCGCGGCCACAGCCTCGCCCTCATTCTTCCGCAACAGGCCGGTATCTACGAAGACCGCTACCAGTTGATCGCCAATGGCCTTATACACCAGCGCCGCCGCTACCGAAGAATCCACCCCGCCACTGACGGCAGCCAGCACCCGCTCGTTGCCCACCTGAGCACGCACCCGTTCCACCGTCTGCTCAATAATCGAAGCCGGCGTCCAATCGGGGCGAATGCCGCACACCTCCACCGCAAAATAGCGCAGCAGATCGCCCCCATGTGGCGTATGATGCACCTCCGGGTGGAATTGCACCGCAAAATAGCGCCGCTTCAGGTCAGCCATCGCCGCCACGGGGCTGTTCGCCGAGCGCGCCAGCGCCACAAAACCAGGCGGCATCTGCGTAATGCGGTCCCCGTGCGACATCCACACCTGACGAATCCCAGCCAACATGAGATGCGGCACAAGGGTCTGAATCTCCGCCGGGCCATACTCCCGCTGTGCGGAGGCATCCACTCGTCCCCCCAAAGCGTGGGTCAATGCCTGCATCCCATAGCAGATTCCCAAAATGGGCAGGCCGCTCTGCAAGATGAAATCCTGAATATACGGCGCGTTCGGCTCATACACCGATTTCGGCCCCCCAGAAAGAATAAACCCTTTTGGTTGAATGGAGAGAATTTGCTCCCGCGGCGCATCCCACGGAAACAGCTCGCAATATACCTGGGCCTCGCGCACCCGCCGGGCAATGAGTTGAGCATATTGCGAACCAAAATCCAAAATCGCCAGCGCTTCACTCATGGGGAATCAATCCTCGCGGAACTCGATCTTGCCATCTTCCATCGCTGTAATGCACGCCAGCGATTCGATCGGCACCCCCAGGGCTTCCAACGCAGCCCGCCCCCCTTCAAAAGACTTCTCGATCAGCGCCCCAATACCTACCACCTTTGCGCCAGCCGCCTCGGCCAGACGAACCAGCCCCAAAATCGTCGCCCCGCTGGCCAGAAAATCGTCAATGATCAATACCCGCTCGCCTCCCGCCAGATACTCTGGCGAGATGATCAGCTCGACCATGCGCCCCTTGGTATGCGAAGGTGCCAGGGTGAGATAGACCTGGTCAGGCATGGTAATCGGCTTGGTCTTGCGCGCATACACCACCGGCACTTTGAGATGAAAGGCCGTTGCCAGCGCCGGAGCGATACCACTGATCTCAGCAGTGAGCACCTTCGTCGCCCCAATGGCGGCAAAACGGCGAGCAAATTCCCGTCCACAGGCATCCATCAATACCGGATCGACCTGATGATTGATAAAACCATCCACCTTCAAAATACCGTTGCCCAGATTCTTCCCCTCGCGCAAAATGCGATCTTGCAACTCCTTCATCGTACCTCCTCCTGACTAGACAGATTTTTTGCGGTCATTTTACTTCGCCCTGCCAGAGCCTGCCAGAGGCAAAGTTCCGCTAGCGGGGCAAACAGCGGACTGTGTTAGAATCCTGCCCGTGACCGAAAAGACATTACTTCTGCTGGCCTCCAACTCTCCCAGGCGGCGGCAGCTGTTATCGCTCAGCGGTTGGATGTTCAACGTTTCTGTCCCCAATGTGGATGAAACTCCCATACCCGGTGAGACCCCGGCAGAATACGTTCTCCGCCTGGCGCGCAGCAAAGCCCAGGCCACTGCTCATCTTGCCCACCGCGATCAAATCGTCATTGCTGCCGATACCACCGTGGTAGATGGAAACACCATCCTCGGCAAACCCGCCGATCTGAGCGAAGCTACAGCCATGTTGCAACAACTGCGCGGCCGCACCCACCAGGTGTATACCGGCCTGGCCGTTTTGCGCGTTGCCGATCACACCCTGCTCAGCGACCTCTGCATTACCGACGTGCCCATGCGCGCCTACACCGACGAAGAGATCGAAGCCTACGTCCAGAGCGGCGATCCGCTCGACAAAGCTGGCGCCTACGCCATCCAACACCCCGGCTTCCAACCCGTTGAAAGCATGAGCGGCTGCTACGCCAGCGTAATGGGACTGCCGCTCTGCCACCTGATTCGTCTCCTACGGCAATGGGACCTTCAACCCATGACCGACCTTCCCAAAAACTGTCAAACATTTTTGAACTACTCATGCCCTGTCTCGCAGCGCATTCTCCGCGGCGAACAAATCGGATAAAGGTGAAGAATGAAAGGTTCTATCTGGTTTAAACTGCTCACCCTGGCCACTCTGCTGAGCGCCTGCACGTTCTCCCCGCTCAGCGCCATTCCCTCGTTTTCAGCCTCCCCTACCCCCCTGCCCACCGCCCAGGCGCGTATCACCCCCGCACCCGATGCCCGCGCCGCCGTCCAGGCCTACCTGGAAGCCCTGCAAAACAACAACTTTGCCACCATGTACGAAATGCTGACCAAAGTCAGCCGCGAGACGCTCACCGCCGAAGACTTTGCCAAACGCTACAACGACGCCCTCAACACCATGAGCGCCTCCAGTCTGGACTTTGAGCCGGTTTCCGTTTTATTGAATCCCTACTCCGCCCAGGTCGGGGTCCGCGTCACCTACCACACCGCCCTGGTCGGTGACCTGCAACGTGACCTGGTCTTCAACCTGGCCCTGGAAGATAACGTCTGGAAAATCAAATGGGACGACAGCCTGATCCTGCCCGAACTGCGCGGTGGGAATCACCTGGCCATGGACTACGAAATCCCCGCTCGCGGCGACATCTACGACCGCAACGGCCTGCCCATCGTCGCTCAGGCCGAAGTCTATGCCTTCGGCATCATCCCCGGGCAAATCACCCCGGATTCCGAAGAAACTCTGATCACCGAGCTCTCTGCACTGTGTGGCATCAGCGGCGACACCATCGCCGACAAAATCGCCGCCTCTGCCCCCGAATGGTACCTGCCTATGTGCGAAGGCACCAAAGAAGAGGCCACTCGCCTGCTGTCCATCAACCCCGGCGGATTGGTAGTCACCCCCTACAAGTCGCGTTACTACTTCGAACAAGGCGTCGCCTCCCAAATTACCGGCTACACCCTGGCCATCGCCCCTGAACAGCTCGATGAATACCGCCGCCGCGGCTATCGCGGCGACGAACGCATCGGTCAGGCCGGCATCGAAAAATGGGCCGAAGATTACCTCGCCGGCAAACACGGCGGCTCCTTATACGTGGTGGACCCCAACGGTCAGATCGTGACCCGCCTGGGCCAGAGCGCCCCTCAACCCGCCGACTCGGTTTACCTGACCATTGACCGCAACCTCCAATACTATGCCGAACAGGCCATTGCCGGCTTCCGCGGCGCAGTAGTGGTCCTGGAGCGCGATACGGGCCGCGTCCTGGCCATGGCCTCCTCACCCGATTTCGACCCCAACCTCTTTGAGCCAACCAACCCCAACAACGCCCTGCTCACCGAACTGCTCAACGACCCCAATCAACCGCTGGTCAACCGCGCTACCCAGGGACAATACCCCCTCGGCTCGGTATTCAAAGTCATCACCTTCTCCGCTGCTCTCGAAAGCGGCCTCTACATCCCGGAGACCACCTACGATTGCCAGTACCACTTTACCGAAATCAACGGCATCACCATGAACGACTGGACCTGGGATCACTGCCAGGATGCCCTGCAAGCCGGTCAGGAATGCAACACCCCTGCCACCACCCCCTCCGGTCTGCTCACCCTCACTCAGGGATTGATGCGCTCCTGCAACCCCTACTTCTGGCACATCGGCCTCGATCTCTACAACAACAACCGCGGCAATGACATTGCCAACATGGCCCGCGCCTTCGGCCTGGGTCGCCCCACCGGCATCGAGCAGGTCGCCGAAGCCTCCGGTCAGATTAACGAACCGGGCGGCGTGGTCGAAGCCGTCAACCAGGCCATTGGGCAGGGCGATGTGCTGGTCACCCCCTTGCAAGTAGCCACCTTCATCGCCGCCGTCGGCAATGGCGGCACCCTCTATCGCCCCCAGCTCATCGAGAAAATCCAACCCGTCAGCGGCGATCCGGTGCTCACCTTCAAACCCGAAGCGCGCGGCACCTTGCCGCTGCGCAGTGACAATCTCAAAGCCCTGCAAGATGCCCTGTGGGAGGTCGTCCACAACCCGCGCGGCACGGCCAACTTCCGCTTGCGCGGCCTCTCCATCCCCGTCGCCGGCAAAACCGGCACCGCCGAATCCGGCTCCGGCAAACCCCATGCCTGGTTCGCTGGTTACACCCTGGCCGCCGACCAGACCAACCTGCCCGACATCGCCATCGCCGTCATCCTGGAAAACGCCGGCGAAGGCTCCGATTACGCCGCACCCGTCTTCAAACGCATCGTCGAAACCTACTACTACGGACGACCGCAAAGCCTATACTGGTTCGAATCCGCCTTCGGTGTCACCAAAACCCCTACCCCCCTCGGTGGCATCCCTACCAAAACCCCCAAGCCATAATGGACGATGATGAGCGATCCTAACCATTTCACCAGGAACGAAACTGGACAAATAAGCGTTGCGTCCGGCAAAGAAATGCTGAAGGGTCTGATCACTCGTTCACAATCTGGCTTCTTTTGGGTGCAAACCGAACAAGGCATGTACATCTGCCGGCTGCGCGGCCGCCTGAAACAAGGCCCGCGCAGCGGTGATCTCGCCGCCATTGGCGACCACGTCCAAATCAGCCTGCTCCCCGATGGAAGCGGCATCATCGAAAAAGTCGAACCGCGCCAGCGTGCCATCGTCCGCCTGGATCCGCGCCCCCAGGGCCTCTACCAGCAAGTGCTGCTGGCCAATCCCGATCAAGCCGTTTTCGTCTTCGCCTGCGCCCAACCCGATCCGCGCTTGCGTATGCTCGATCGCTTTCTGGTCATCGCCGAAAAGCAGGGCATCCCGGCCATCATCGTCGCCAACAAGGTGGACCTGGTTGGCCCTGAACGCGCCCAGCAGATCTTCGGCCTTTATCCACCACTGGGCTATGCGGTGATCTACACCTCCGCCAAAAGCGGAATGGGGCTGGAAGAATTGCGCGCCCGCCTTCAGGGCAAAATCAGCGCGCTGGCCGGCCCCAGCGGCGTGGGAAAATCGAGCCTGCTGAACGCCATTCAACCCGGCCTGGGCCTGGCAGTGCGCGAAATCAGCGAAGCCATGGGCAAAGGACGGCACACCACCGTCGTGCGCCAGATGTTCCCCCTCGAAGGCGGCGGTTACGTGGCCGATACCCCCGGCTGGAAATCGCTGGCCTTGTGGGACACCCGCCCCGAAGAACTGGATGGCTATTTCCCCGAACTGGCCCCGTTGGTTGCCCATTGTCAATTCAGCGATTGCACCCACATCCACGAGCCAGGCTGTGCGGTACGCGCCGCCCTGCAAGCGGGAAAAATCCACCCGCAGCGCTACGATTCCTACCTGCGTCTGCGCGCCGGACAGGATTAATTCACATGCCAGAAAACTGGAATCTCCTCGGACACGAGTGGGCAGTGGACTTGCTCCGCGAGCACGTCCGCCAGGGAGAGGTGCGTCATGCGTATCTCCTGGCCGGACCTGCCGGGCTGGGTCGCCGTACCCTGGCGATTCGCCTGGCCCAGGCATTAAACTGCCCAACCCCCCTCGCCCCCGGCGAACCCTGCCTGACCTGTCGCGTCTGCCGCCAGATCGAAGGCCTACAACACCCCGACCTGACCGTTATTCAGGCGGAGAACGAGGGTGGCATCCTCAAAGTTGATCAGATTCGCGAAGCCCGGCGAGCGCTTTCCCTCAAGCCCTATCAGTCGCCATATCGCGTGGCCCTTTTCCTGCGCTTTCAGGAGGCGAACGAAAACGCCGCCAACGCCTTGCTGAAAACCCTGGAAGAGGCACCGCCATACGCCGTCCTCCTCCTCACCGCCGACAACCCCGAAAGCCTGCTACCCACCATCGTTTCCCGCTGCGAAGTGCTGCGCCTGCGCCCTCTGCCGCTAGCCGCCATCGAGGCCGACTTGATCGAGCGCGGCCTGGAAGCAGGACAGGCGCGGCTGATCGCCCACCTGAGCGGAGGGCGCCCCGGCTACGCCCGCCGCCTGGCCAGCGATGAGCACCTGCTGGAGACGCGTCAGCAACGCCTGCACGACCTGCTCACCCTCTTGCCTGCCTCGCGCCTGGCGCGCTTTGCCTACGCTGAAAAGCTGGCAAAGGACAAAGATGCTCTGCGCCAGACACTCTTTATCTGGCTTTCTTGCTGGCGCGATGTGTTGCTCCGCGCGGCCCAGGCCAACACGCCCATCACCAACGTGGATCAAAGCATGCAAATTGAATTCCTGGCCGGTCAAATCACCCTCCCCACTGCCCGGCGCGTCATCGTTGAGATAGAGCAAGCCGTGGAACGACTCGAACACAACGTCAATCCACGGCTGCTGCTGGAAGTGCTGTTGCTGGACTTACCGAGAATCTACTGATTCCCAATGGCTTCTTTCAATTGGCGGGCCAGTTTACCGAAATGGGCAGTATAGCGCATTTCATCGCGGCGTGGGCGCGGCAAATCCACCTTCAAATCTAATTTCACCCGGCCGGGGCGTTGTGTCAGCACCAATACCCGATCGGCCAGGAACAAGGCCTCCGAGATCGAGTGGGTGACCATCACCACCGTCTTCTGGCGCGCCTGCCAGATGCGGGAGAGCTCACTCCACATCCGTTCGCGAGTCAGCGCGTCGAGCGAGCCAAACGGCTCATCGAGCAAGAGCAAATCCGGGTCATGGATGAGCGCCCGGGCAATCGCCACCCGTTGGGCCATGCCGCCGGAGAGGTCGCGCGGCCAGTTTTGCTCGAATCCCTCCAATCCAACCAATTCAATCATTTCCTGTGCTCGCGCCCGCGCCACGTCCTCAGGCAGGCCATCCAATTCCAGCGGCAACATGATGTTTTCCAGCACCGTCCGCCAGGGCATCAGATTGGGTTGCTGGAAGGCCATACCAATTTTGGGCTGTTCCCCCTGACGAAAAATTACCGTGCCCGCTGTGGGTGTAAGCAGCCCGGCCAGGATGCGCAACAGGGTCGTCTTTCCGCTGCCGGAAGGCCCCAACACACACACAAACTCACGCGGACAGACCCTAAAGGAGACATCCTCCAGGGCACGCAGCCCGCCATTGGCATCGGGAAAGACTGCCGAAAGGTGGTGAACGGTCAAAACAGGTTCAGAAGTTGGAGGGGTCATGGTTCCCAACCTATTTCGCCGGCAGGTACCGGCAAAAATCAGGGCAGAAATTCGTTGCTGAAGGCCTGATTCACATCCAGCGGTTTGGTCAGCAGGCCCATTTTGAGCAATACTTCTTGCATGTTCACCCACGCCTGGGGGTTCGAATAACCGAGACGCTCGGCCTTCCAAAGTTCAATCGAGCGCGCCAGCACTTCTTTTTGAACGGTCTCATCCGCCTGAGCCAGGTTCTCCACATACTTCTTGCTGATCTCATACGCCTCATCGGGGTTAGCGATGGTATCCGCCAGTCCCTTGATCAGCGCCTGCACCATGCCACGCACCAGTTCAGGCTTTTCCTTGATGGTCGTCTCGTTGGTAATCAGGCCATTCGAGGCCAGCTGCACGTAATCGGCCACGCGGATTTCATTCACTTCGTAGCCGCGAGCACGCAATTGCACCGGCTCATTGGCCACATAGACCGACACGGCTTCTTCCTGGTCGGTGGCCAGCGCCTCAACCTGGTTGAAGCCAATGGAATCCAGGGTCACATCCTTTTCGCTCAGGCCAGCCGAATAGAGCAACGCGTCCAGGCCGATGTAATTGGCGCCAAACAAACCAGGCAGACCAATGCGCTTGCCTTTCAAATCGGCGGGGGTGACAATGCCTTTCTCCGCCTTTGAAACTACTGCCACCGGATATTGCTGATACCAGGCAGCCACATACACCACCGGCAATCCCTGTGCCCGCGCCAGCAACACCTGCTCGCCCGAAACGACAGCAAACTGCAGCTCATTGGCGCCCACCAGGGCCAGGGCATCGGTCTCGAACGAATAATCGAACTCGACCTCTACGCCCGCCTGGCGGAAATACCCTTTCTCGACCGCCACATACAGCGGAGCAAACTGGACGTTGGGGATGTACCCCAACGGCACTTTGATGTGTACCAACGCACCCGCATCCTTGCCGGACTTTGGGCCGGTGCACCCCATCAGGCCGAGTGCCCCGATCAGCATGAGCAAAATGATTTTCCGAAACATGAAACTACCTCCTTAGAAGTTTTTCTGTGGTTTTCGCCACCTTGCGTCACCGCCAGAAACGGTCGGTATAGACAGGTGACGCGATCACCCAAGGCAAAATGTTCTACGTTTGTCGCCATTCCTGCCAGACGAGTACCCGCGCTTCCACCCAGGCGACCATGCCGTAGAGCGCCAGCGCCAGGGCAATCAGGTCGAAGACCGCCACAAAGACCAGGGCGGTATCGTATTGGCCGCGCCCCACGTTGATCAAAAACCCCAGGCCGCGATCGGCTCCCACCAACTCCCCCACCACCGCACCGATCACCGAAAGCGTGGCACCGATGCGCATCCCACCCAAAAAGACCGGCAGCGCAGCAGGGATTTCCAGTTTTTGCAAAATTTGCCAGCGACTGGCGCGCAGCGAGTGCATCAGGTCATACAACGCGGGCGGGACCGCCCGTACCCCCACCACCGTGTTCACCAGCACCGGGAAGAAGACGATCAGGGCGCAGATGAGCACTTTAGAAAACATCCCCGGCCCAAACCAAATGACCAAAAGCGGCGCAATCGCTACCAGTGGCACCGCCTGGCTGGCCACCAGGTAAGGCGAAAGTAAGCGCTCCAGCGTGTGCGATTTGGCGATGAGATAGCCCAGCACCATCGCCAGCGTCGCCCCGCTCAACAGGCCGAGCAGAATTTCCAGGAGGGTGATCATCGTATGAAAAGCCAGACTACCATCACCCAGAGCGCGCCAGAAGCGCGCCCACACATCCAGCGGAGAGGGCAAGATGAAAGCCGGCAAGCCGCTCCAGCGGGCCACAGCCCACCAGAGCCACACGCCCGCTAGCAAGGAAATGCCGCCTAACCAGCCACGTTTTCGGCTGGCGACGTCAGGGAGTTGTCGGAAGAGAGTCAGGTCCATGTTGCTACTCCATCCGTGACAGAGCACACCGGCAGGTCACTGCAATATCTGTTCACTTCGAGGCAAAGGGGGGAGAAAAAACTGCCCCGCGAGATCAACGCGCGGGGCATGGAATCAGGCCACAGGTCAGACGCGCAGCGAGGCCGAAGACAAAACCCCGAAAACAGAATCGTTTTCGGGGCGTTGAATCAGACCCGGCCGTGCGAATCGGCCAGTCAATACCTTCTTCCATCCGGACTATAACCGTCGGCCCCGGAATTTCACCGGATCCTGCCCGCAATGAGCGGTCCGCCCTGATTTCCCAAAGGGGAAATTCGTGCTGCCCAAAGAGGCTCGTGGGCTATACCACCGATCGGGAATTTCACCCTGCCCCGAAGGTTAGTTATTCAATTGGGAAAATTATACCAGACAACTAGGCCTTGACAATGCACTCCACGGGGCACACGGAAGCGCAGCGCGGTTCATCGTAGTGCCCAACACATTCCACACAGGTATCCTGGTTGATGACGTACATCGTGCCATCGCCCTCGCTGATGGAATTGGTGGGGCATTCGGGCATGCAGGCGCCACAGGCAATGCAATCTTCAGTGATTTTCATGGACATAGCAATTTCTCCTCAAAGTAGTTTACGTTGGCGCAATCCAAACAGCGCCTTTTTCACAAACGGCCTTAAGTGTATGCAGGCAGGCGAGACTGTCAAATGACAAATATCCTGTTTTTTTGGTAACTGCCTGCCCTGCCTTCCCGGCACCGTGCGCCGAGCGTGCTTGCTCGGGAGCAGCCATGCATGGGCATTGCTCGCACGGGGATGAACCCCCATGCTCTGCCTGCAAACCCCGCTGAAGCGGGCGCGCTTTGGGCTGGCGCACACCAGGTCGGCCTTCGCCGACCGAGCGGAGAAGCAAATGGGAAAGGATATCCCTCTCTGCGATTCTGATCCGCGCAATCCTTTTTTGTGGTTAAATTACCCCATGCGCAAATCTCCCACTTTTTCTGATTTCCTTCACGCCTATCCCACCTACGCAGAGACCGAAATTCTCGATCACCTGCGCGCCAGCGAATACAGCCGCCTCGACCGCCTCGGGCACATTTACCTCGATTACACCGGCGGCGGGTTGTATGCCGAATCGCAAATCATGCGTCATCAGGCGCTTTTGCTGGAAAACACCTTCGGCAATCCTCACTCTTCCAACCCTACCTCGCTAGCGGCCACGCAACTGGTCGAGCGCACCCGAGAGGCCATCTTGCGCTTCTTCAACGCCGACCCGAATGAGTACCTGGCAATTTTCACTGCCAACGCCAGCGGTGCGCTCAAACTGGTAGGCGAATCGTATCCCTTCCCCGGCGGGCGCTACCTGCTCACCTTCGATAATCACAACTCCGTTAATGGGATTCGCGAATTCGCCCACGCCCGCGGGGCGGAGGTGACCTACATTCCATTGACTCTGCCCGAATTACGCCTGGACGCCTCGCGCCTGGAATTAGAGCTGGCGCGGCCCTCCCCAAGCGGACACAACCTTTTTGCCTATCCCGCCCAATCGAACTTCTCCAGCGTGCAGCATTCGCTGGAATGGATTGAAAAAGCCCACGCCTTCGGCTGGGACGTTCTACTGGATGCGGCTGCCTTTGTCCCCACCAGCCGTCTCGATTTGAGCCGGGTGAAGCCCGATTTTGTGCCGATTTCGTTTTACAAAATTTTCGGCTACCCCACCGGCATCGGTGCGCTGATCGCCCGCAAGCAAGCCCTGGCGAAATTGCACCGTCCCTGGTTTGCCGGCGGGACGATCACCGTAGCCTCCGTGCAGGGCAACAAATACTATCTTGCCGAAGGCGCCCCCGCCTTTGAAGATGGCACCCTGGATTACCTGAACATCCCAGCGGTTGAAATCGGCCTGCAACACATAGAGTCCATTGGCTACGAGGTAATTCACGAACGCGTCCGTTGCCTGACCGGTTGGCTGCTCGACAACCTCATCAGCCTGAAGCATTCAAGCGGCGAACCGCTGGTGCGCGTCTATGGTCCCATCACCACCGAGGGGCGCGGCGGGGCAGTGACGGTGAACTTCTTCGATGCCGGCGGTCATGCCATTGACCATCGCTTTATCGAGCAAGAAGCCAATAAAGTCAACATCTCCCTGCGCACGGGTTGCTTTTGCAACCCTGGCGCCGGCGAGATCGCCCTCGGTCTCTCGCGCATGGAGCTGGCCGCCTGCTTTAATCAGCCAGAGCACGAAAGCCGTCTCTCGCTGGATGATTTCCGCCTGTGCATTGACGGAAAATCTAGCGGCGCAGTGCGGATTTCGATCGGCATGGTCACCAACTTCAATGACATTCAACATTTCCTGGCATTCGCCCAGCGCTTGTTGCAATAAGTTTCCTGAGCAACATTTTTTCGGGCCTGCCTCCAAAATGTTCAAGGCTTCCGAAGTCTGCGACATCGTCGCGGGGAGACTTCGCAAGCCTTTTTGCCTGCATAAAGCGCCGTATAATCAACCTGGAGGTGTCTCATGCTGAACAACCGCCAGCTGGCCGAGGTCTTTACGCTCATCGCCGATCTCTCCGAAATCAAAGGTGAGATCATTTACAAAACCCTGGCCTACCGCAAAGCCGCCGAGAGCCTGCTCTCGCTGGGGCGGGAGGCCAGCGAGTACTGGAAAGAGGGGAAATTGCAAGAAATCCCCGGTGTAGGCAAAGCCATTGCCGAAAAAATCGACGAGCTGCTGCGCACCGGCAAGCTGGAATTCCTGGAAGAGTTGAAGCAGGAAGTGCCCGAAAGCCTGGCCGCCTGGCTACAAGTCCCTGGCCTGGGACCAAAGAAAGTGGCTCTCATCTGGAAATCACTGGGCATCACCACGTTGCCCGAGTTGGAAGCCGCCGCCCGTGCCGGAAAATTGCGCAACCTGCCGGGCATGGGCGCCAAATCTGAAGCCGCCATTTTAGAGGGAATCGCCTCCCTGGCGCGGCGCTCCGGCCGGATTCCCCTGGGGCGCGCTTACCCCCTCGCTCAACAAATCATCGCTACCCTGAAGGCCATCCCCGGTGTGGTCGCCGTAGAACCAGCCGGCAGCCTGCGCCGCATGCGCCCTACCATTGGTGACCTGGATATCCTGGTGGCCGCCTCCGAATCTGCGCCGGTGATGGATGCGTTCATCCACCTGCCAGGCGTGCGTCGCGTGCTCGGCCAGGGAGAGACCAAATCGAGCATCGAGTTTGAGGATGGCATTCGGGCACAGGTATGGGTGCACCCGCCCGAACGATTTGGCACCGCGCTGCAATATGCCACCGGCTCTAAAGATCACAACGTGGCCCTGCGTCAGCTGGCGCTGGAACAGGGGTTTTCGCTTTCCGAACACGCCCTGACCCGCCTGGACAACGGCGAGGAAATCCTTTGCGCCCGCGAAGAAGAGGTCTATCAACACCTGGGGCTGCCCTGGATTCCGCCAGAGCTGCGCGAGGATCGCGGTGAAGTGCAGGCCGCGCGGGCTGGGGCATTACCGCGGCTCATCGAACCTGGTGACATCCACGCTGATTTACAAACTCACTCCACCTGGAGCGATGGCAAATTGAGTATGCTCGAAATGGCCCGTGCTGCCGCCAGGCGCGGCATGCGTGTCATCGCCTTTACCGATCATTCGGTCAGCCTGGGGGTCACCGGCGGGCTGAGCATGGAAGATCACCAAAAACAGGCCGCCGAGATTCGCCAGATTCAGCAGGAACTGGGCGACAGCATCCTGGTGCTGCACGCCACGGAGGTGGAAATTAAAGCCGATGGTTCGCTCGATTACCCGGATGAATTTCTGTCCACGCTCGACCTGGTAGTGGCCTCGCTGCACACCAGTTTACGCCAGCCGCGCGAGAAGGTGACCCAGCGGTTGCTTCGGGCGATTCGCAACCCCCATGTGGACATCATCGGTCACCCCACCGGGCGTCTCTTCCCGGATCGGGAGGGGGCTGACCTGGATATAGACGCGGTTCTCCAGGCCGCGGCTGAATCGGGCGTCGCCCTGGAGATCAACGCCCACCCCTCCCGCCTCGATCTGGACGATGTGTATGCACGCCGCGCCAAAGAGATGGGCATCCCCCTAAGCATCAACACCGACGCGCATTCGGAGGCCGATTTCGATTTGTTATTTTATGGCGTGGCCATCGCTCGTCGCGCCTGGCTGACAGCGGAAGATGTGATCAACTGCTGGCCCACCGAAAAGTTGCTCTCCTGGTTGCGCAATCGAGGTAGACCATGATGGCGCTCAAAGCCATCTTCTTCCTGATGTTTGTGCCCGGTTTGTTCATCGGCTATATCCCCAGCAATTCCCAATCTACTCTAACTTTTGTGCATCTGGCAGACAAAGTATGAAAAACGGCTTCAATGGCGAGATTTTGCACATATTATCCCGAACTCAGGTGTACTTCCTGTTGGTTCGCTCATTTTCAGAAGAGTTTTCAAGATTCGCTTTGATTTGTCCTACTCGCCTGATGGGAGATTGCTTCCCCCACGCTTCGCTCCCCCTTCGGGGACTTCGCAACTCCGCATCGAATGACACGAATACGGCAAATTTTCTTCGGGACATTCGTGAAAATTCGATGCAAAAGAGAATTGAGCCTTATTGCAGATAACGACTTATCCCGAACTCAGGTTAAAAACCGTCCTGAAAATTGAGCGAACCATGAGTACTCACGTAAAAAATTTGGCGCGAACTACGAGGAATATTGCCAGAAGGTGCCGCGCTGGATTCGGCGTGTACGAGGAGGAAATGAGTATGCTCCAATCTTGGAAATCTCGTGCCCGCGCGCTGAAAAATGAGGTAATGGCCATTTACCTGGCGGCCAGCGACGCGCGCACGCCCTGGTATGCAAAGGCGGTGATCTGGTTTGTCCTGGCGCACACCCTCAGCCCCATTGATCTTATCCCTGACTTCATCCCTGTTTTGGGTTACCTGGATGACTTGCTCATCACGCCCGCCGGATTGGCGCTGGCGATTCGTCTGATTCCGCCTGAAGTGTTGGCCGAGGCACGGGAATCGGCGCGCCCGGCCCAGGGTCCGCGGCGAAGCGTGGGGTGGCTCGGTGCGGCGGGAATCGCTCTCGTTTGGTTTGTGCTGCTGGCGTGGGGAATCCGTCTGGTGCTTCTCTTGTTCAAATGATTGTATAATGAATGCAAGGAGGTACGTATGATCACAAATGCGGTCCAAACAGCGATGAATGAACAAATCAACAAGGAACTGTTTTCGGCGTATCTGTATCTCTCGATGGCAGCGTACTTCGAGAGCCGGAATTTGCCCGGTTTTGCTCATTGGATGCGCGTGCAGGCAGGAGAGGAGCAAGAGCACGCGCTGAAGTTTTACGATCACATTCTGGAGCGGGGCGGGCAGGTGGTGCTGAAGGCGATTGAGGCGCCAAAAACGGAGTGGGCCTCGCCGCTGGAGGTGGCCGAGGAGGTGGCCGCTCATGAGGCCAAAGTAACGGCTTCGATCAATGCCTTGTACGAACTCGCCGTGAAGGAAAAGGATTATCCGGCGCAGGTGATGCTGCAATGGTTCATCACCGAGCAAGTGGAGGAAGAGAAAAACGCGGCTGAGTTGGTGGCGCATCTTAATCTAATCGAGGAGCGGGGCACGGCCGTGCTGATGCTCGACCATCAACTGGCAAAGCGTGGGAAGGAATAAACGCAACGCAGGGCAGGCCTGAACGGCTTGCCCTGCTGGTATATGCTTATGGAGATCATCATTCGACGTGCTACTGCGGCGGATAAGGCAGAATGGTTGCGAATGCGCTTACTTTTATGGACGTATGCCACCGCCGAAGGTTTTGAACCGGAAATGGATGGGATGCTGGCCGACCCGGAGCAGGCGGTTTTCGTTGCGGCGCTGCCCACTGGCGGGCTGGTAGGTTTTGTGGAAGCCGGCACCCGCAAATATGCCGATGGGTGTGAAACCAGCCCGGTGGGCTACATCGAAGGCTGGTTTGTGGAGGAGGCATTTCGCGGTCAGGGCATTGGTAAGGCTCTAGTGCAGGCCGCCGAAGAGTGGGCGCGGGAAAAAGGGTATCAGGAGATGGCTTCGGATACCTGGCTGGAAAACGAGGTGAGCATTGCCGCTCACCTGAAGATGGGTTATGAAGAGATGGAGCGCCTGGTGCATTTCGCCAAGAAACTATAGCGTTTCGCCACGAATGCGCCGAGGGAACGAAACGTTGAGAATAGGGTGCCCATGAGGACGGAGACTGCCTTGAACACCTTTTTGATTTACGGAGCCTACGGCTACACGGGGGAATTGATCGTCGAACAGGCGGTGAAAAACGGCCTGCATCCCCTGCTGGCCGGACGGGACGAAACGCGGCTCAGGGCCCTGGCAAGCAAATATAACCTGGCCTATCGCGCCTTCGATCTGAGCAACACAGCCGCCCTGGAGGCTGCCTTACAAGAAGTGGAAGCGGTGTTGCACTGCGCCGGGCCATTTGTCCACACCTTTCGACCGATGGTCACGGCCTGTTTGCGTACCCACAAACATTATATCGACATCAGCGGCGAGATCGAGGAATTCGAGGCTCTGGCCAGCCTGGATGCTCAGGCCCAGCAGGCCGGAATCACCCTGTTGCCGGGAGCCGGCTTCGATGTGGTACCCAGCGACTGTTTGAGCGTACACCTCAAACAGCGCCTGCCCACGGCCACCCACTTACGCCTGTACATTCGCGGGGTAGGAGCCGGAGTTTCGCGCGGTACGGCCAAATCGGCCATTGAAAATTTGCATCGCCAGGGACGAATCCGCCAGAACGGACAAATCGTCTCTGTGCCGCCGGCCTGGCGCGTGAAAAAAGTGGATTTTGGGCGCGGCCCGGTAACCACGGTCACCATCGGCTGGGGCGATGTGGCCACGGCTTACTACAGCACGGGCATCCCCAATATCGAAACGTACATGGCCTTTCCGCGCCGCGCCATTGATTTCATGTATCTCAGTCGCTTATTCGGCCCCCTGCTGTACACCCGCCCGGCGAAAACCGTGCTGAAATGGCTGGTGGATACCTTCCTGCCGGCTGGCCCCGCCGCGCCGCAACGGCAAAGGGGACTCTCGATTTTGCTGGGCGAAGTGAGCGATGCTCAGGGAAGACGCGCCCTCACGCGCTTGCAAACGCCCGAGGGCTATTTTCTCACCAGTCAAACCAGCCTGACCATTGTGCAACGCATCCTCGCCGGGGACTTCAAGCCCGGATTCCAGACCCCCGGCCGCCTCTTCGGCCCAGATTTTATCCTCCAATTCGATGGCGTTCAGCGGACGGACCTTGCCTGAAGGAGGACGCATGCAAAAGCCTGCCTTTTCCAAACTTTTGCTTGCTGCGCTTGTTGTTGTGCTACCCCTGTTTATTTGTTTGGCCGGGGTGGCCTTGCTGGCCCCGCTCAGGGCAAAAATGATTTCCAGCAGTGAGGGCAGCGCAAGTCAACCCGGTCAGGAAATGGAGGAACCCATGAGCATGACTCTGAGCAGCCCTGCTTTCAGCGCAGGGCAACCCATCCCGGTTACTTATTCCTGCCGCGGGCAAGATATTTCTCCCGCCCTGGAGTGGAGCGATCCGCCCGCCGGCACGCAGAGCTTTGCCCTGATCATGGATGACCCCGATGCGCCGGTCGGCACCTGGGATCACTGGGTGCTCTACAACATTCCGGCCAGCGCTCGCCGCCTGGCGGAGGCCATCCCTGCCGCGGCCAGCCTGCCTGATGGCAGCCTGCACGGGAAAAACAGCTGGGGACATTTGGGATATGGGGGTCCCTGCCCACCTTCGGGGACACATCGCTATTTCTTCCGTCTCTATGCTTTGGATACCGTACTTCCCCTTTCCAGCGGCGCCAGCAAAAAGCAAGTGCTGGAGGCAATGAAAGGGCACATCCTGGCCCAGGCGGAACTGATGGGAACATTCAGTAAGTAAAAATTCGGGTTTCACAATGAAGTGCTTCAAATTTTTGCGGAATCTGGAAATTGGTCAATTTTTGGCATCGAATTGCACCAATTTTGCAAAAAGGTTTGTGCCCTTCATGAAATTCTCAGCAGCCAAAAAGGTTGAATCGGTTCATTATGAAACGGGGTTCTGTTTTTCTCGTTCTAATTCTGTGTCTCGTACTCGTTCCAGGCCCAGCGAAAGCGCAAAGTAACATTGCGGCTTCTCTGCGCTTTTATGGTCATGGAACAAACGGCATTGATCGCGTGCTGGTTCAAATTGACCCGCCCACAGCGGCAGACGTAGCGCGGGATTTCACGTTGGAGTTCTGGCTACGAGCTCTACCTGGCGAAAACAACGGCCGTGCCAGCTGCGGGATAAAAGATGGCTGGATCACTGGAAACATCTTGTTTGATCGGGATATTTGGGGACCTGGTGATTATGGCGATTGGGGCATCTCCTTGTCGCAAGGAAAAATCGCCGTTGGAATTAGCCGTCTAAACTCCGGCAATACGCTCTGTGGTCGGAGCAATGTAGCTGATGGCGTCTGGCACCATGTAGCCATTACACGACGCGCCTCCGATGGCCTGATCCGTATTTTTGTAGATGGAGGGCTGGATCGCCAGGGATATGGACCAGCAGGCAACATTTCTTATCGAAATGGTAGAAACACATCCTATCCGGCGGATCGCTACCTGGTGATCGGCGCAGAAAAACACGATGCCGGCGCCGAATATCCATCCTTCAGTGGCTGGCTGGATGAAGTGCGCCTTTCGACTTCCATCCGTTATAGTCATCGTTTTTACCCACGTCAGCAACCCTTCACCCCTGATGCCGCCACTGCTCTCCTTTTCCACTTCGATGAAAACGCCAGCGGGGCGTGCACAGGAAGCGTGATAGATGCTGCGCAGCATGTAAACGGTACCTGTTCTTACGGAGGCAATGCGCCTGAAGGACCTGTTTATACGTCTGAAACACCTTTCTTCCTTCAAAAAATAGCTGTCCCTGCTTACTTTGATCCAGGACCAGACTGGGACACCTTACAAAACTCCACACCAGCAGTCGCTCTGGCCGTGATCAACCCAAGCAACGGACCGGGAAGCACCTTTGATCCGGCGTATCGCCAAACAGTACGCCAGAGCCAACAGGCGGGCATCCTGACCCTTGGCTATGTAGCCACAGGCTACGGTCAGAGAAACATCAACACAGTCCGCCAGGAAATTCAACGCCACTTTACCTGGTATCAGGTCAATGGTATTTTCCTGGATGAGGGCAGCCCTTCCTGTACAAAAATTGACTACTACAAAAGCATTTACACCTATATCAAAAGTCTGCGCCCTGCAGCCAGGGTGGTCATCAATCCGGGCATCAATCCTGCGGAATGTTATATGCAAGCTGCGGATATTATCTTGAATTTCGAGGACAACGCCCAAGCCTATCAAAACTGGTTACCCACTACCTGGGTCTATAAATATCCTTCCCAACGCTTCTGGCACCTGGTCATTGGAGCGAATTCCACCCAAATCTCAGAAGTGATTCGCCTGGCAAAGGGACGACATGCAGGTTGGATCTATGTTACGCCAGATACCCTCCCTAATCCCTGGGATACACTTCCAGAAACAACCTACTGGCAAGAGGAACAAAATGCTATCCATCTCCCATTTTGGGAAGCAGATTTCAAACGTGGCATCTCTTATGCTGCCTGGTGGCACGGACTTTACCAGACAACCGATTCAGACCGCCTGGTTACCCAGGTGATTCCCTCCAGCGGAGCCAATTGGATTGCCATTATCCCTACCTGCTATCAAGATACCGTCACCTCTACCAGCATTTCCTGCACCAACGATCCCCGCACTGTGACAGATACCGAGCTGATTCATGTAATCCAGCTTGCCCATGCCAATGGGTTGAAGGTCCTGCTAAAGCCCCACGTCGATTCTCAAGATGGTCGCTGGCGCGGAGAAATCAACTTTGGGAATAATGAGAGTGCCTGGCAAAACTGGTTCGCCAGTTATACAAATATGATCAGCCATTATGCTCAACTGGCAGAGACGCTCCATGTGGAGCTATTTTCGGTAGGGGTGGAATATGAGCAAACCAGTCACCGTCAGGCGGAATGGCGTAATGTGATTAGCACGGTACGCACCATTTACCATGGGCCTCTCACCTACGCTGCAAATTGGGGTGGCGAAGAGACAGCCATCCAATGGTGGGACGCACTAGACATGATTGGCGTAGATGCATACTATGAGTTAACAAACAAAAATAACCCCACTCTGGCCGAACTGCGTGCCGGATGGCAAACTCATCTCAGCACCCTGGCGAATCTATCTCAAACCTGGAACAAGCCGATCATCTTCACCGAAATCGGCTATCGCAGCATAGACGGAACAAACCGCCATCCGTGGGACTGGAGCAGTGATGCCCAGATCGACCTCCAAGAACAAGCCATGGCCTATCAAACCATTTTGGACTTGAGCATGAATCAAACCTGGCTACAGGGAATTTTCTGGTGGACCTGGATGCCCAGCGACCTGACCCAAAGCGGCCCTACCGACAAAAGCTATGCCATTTATCGCAAACCAGCATTCCCTGTTCTAAAAGGATTTTATCTACTCCCCGCACCTTAACGCACCGTGCCATCAGTGGGTGAGACAACTTAACGAGTTGCTCCTCCGAATCTTCAAGGCCATCAGTGGGTGAGACAACTCAACGAGTTGCCCCACCGAATCTTCACGGCCATCAGTGGCTGAGACAACTCAACGAGTTGTTTCACTGACACAAAAGTACCCGCCCTAAAGGGTGCTTCGCCAGGCCGCCTTACCCCCTTTCAGCGAGGTTCGTAGACTCTGGGTGCTCTGCGGTTCTTGAGCCAAAACTTCAACGTTGGTCTGGTCGGCGCAGGCCGACCTTGTGCGTTGTAGCCCGAAACTTTAGTTTCCGGGCGAGCTCGAAGCGGCCTCGCGGCGCCCGATGAGAAGCCGCTCCACGATAATTGGCATACAGAAGGCGAGCAAAGATCTCAGGATTGCAACAGAACACTTGCCCTACAGTATAATCACAACAGATATGAGAATCTTCCAGGGAAAACGCATCGTTCTTGGGGTAACTGGTTCGATCGCCGCTTACAAAGCCGCCGATCTCGCTTCAAAATTGACCCAGGCCGGGGCGCAAGTGGATGTGATTTTGACCAGGGCGGCAGAGCGCTTCATCACCCCGCTCACCTTTCAATCTGTCACTGGGCGCAAAGCCTACACCGATGCCGACTTATGGGGCGGCGAGGCCCATGTGCTCCATGTGGGTCTGGGACGCAATGCCGGGGTGCTCGTCATCGCTCCCTGCACCGCCGATACCCTGGCCAGGCTGGCTCATGGCCTGGCCGATAACCTGCTAACAGTCACCGCCCTGGCAAGCCAGGCCCCGCTGGTTCTGGCGCCAGCCATGGATGGCGAAATGTTCGCCGCCGCCGCCACCCAGGAAAACCTGGCCACCCTGCAAAAACGCGGCGCCCTCATCCTCGGCCCGGCGGAGGGACATCTCGCCTCCGGCCTGATCGGCAAAGGGCGCATGATGGAGCCGGCCGAGATCATTGGACACCTGCGTCTGGTGCTGGCTAAAAATGGCCCGCTGGCCGGCAAAAAAATCGTGGTGACCGCCGGCGGGACTCAGGAACCACTCGACCCCGTGCGTGTGCTCACCAATCGCTCTTCTGGCAAGCAGGGCTACGCCCTGGCTCAAGCGGCCCTGGATGCCGGCGCTCAGGTCACACTCATCAGCGCGACCACATCCCTGCCTGCTCCCATCGGCGCCCGGCTGATTGCCGCAACGACCGCCCGCCAAATGCTAGAAGCCGTCCGCAATGAAATCGCCGATGCCGACGCACTGATCATGGCCGCCGCCGTGGCCGATTTTCAACCCCGGCGCGTCGCCGCGGAGAAACTCAAAAAACGGGAGGGCATTCCGCAGATCGAACTCGAAGCCGCGCCCGACATCTTGAAAACGGTAGCCGACCTGAGGTCCGACACGAAGCGACCGCGCCTGGTGGTGGGATTCGCCGCCGAATCGCGCGATCTACTCGAAAACGCCAGCGAAAAATTGAAATCCAAGAATCTTGATTTGATTGTCGCCAACGATATTTCTGCCTCCGATTCGGGGTTCGGCGTGGATACCAACCGCGTCACCATTCTGTTTGCCGACGGACGTCAGGAAACCCTGCCCCTGCTCAGCAAGTCCGAAGTGGCCGAGGTGATCTTGCACCATGTCGCGACAGCCCTGGAGGAATGATGCGCATCCTGGTCATATCAGATATTCACGCCAACTATACCGCCCTGGAAGCCGTGCTCAACGATGCCGGCCCGGTAGATGAAACCTGGTGTCTGGGCGATCTGATTGGCTACGGGCCCGACCCCAACGCCGTGGTGGAAAAGATTCGCGACCTGCCGCAATTGACCTGCCTGCTGGGCAATCACGACGTGGCAGTCATTGGCAAAATGCCCTTCGATGTATTCAACGGCGACGCCCGGCGCTCGCTCTACTGGCAAGAAAAGGTATTGAGCGCTGACAACCTGGCCTTTTTGCGCTCCTTGCCCCAGACGACGAAGGTACGCGGCGAAGTCACACTCTCGCATGGTGGCCCCCGTGACCCGCTGTGGGAGTATGTGCTCAACACCCTTTCGGCGCGCCTGAATTTCGACCACTTCGACACGCCCTGGTGTTTTTTGGGACATTCGCACATCCAGAGCCTTTTCCGCTTGAACGAAACGAATCATCGCGTGACCCTGGAGCTGGCGCGCCCTGGCGAAACGATTCCCCTGACCCCGCGCCTGATCCTGAACCCCGGCTCGGTTGGTCAGCCGCGCGACCGTGATCCGCGGGCGGCTTACGCCATTTACGATAGCGAAGCCAAAACCTGGGAGCCGCGGCGGGTGGCCTACAACATCGCCGAGGTACAAGAGCGCATCCGCGCTGCGGGATTGCCCGAAAAACACGCCATTCGCCTGGCTGAAGGATGGTGATTCCCCTGCCCGAGGAAGGGGGGAACTTTTCATGACAATCAGGCGTCCGTTGTTCAGAAACCGATTGCGAAACAATCTTTTGCAAATGTCAGGCCGAAAAGCCTGACCCATACACAAAGCCATTTTGTGGAACGAGGAGAAGAACCATGAAACGCCTGTTGAGTGTGCTGACTTTATTTGCCGTGCTGATCCTGGCCGGATGCAGCGTGTTTGGCAGAAGTCCCCAGGTAGTCCCTGAGCCGTATGGGGTGGGCGGCGGTGGCGGAGCCGAAGAGCCACCTATGTACGTAGAGCCAGGATTGCCCATGGCAACCATGACGACAAATGATACCAAAAGCTTGCGCGCCACCGAATCGTTTGCCCCCAGTGCCCCCCAAACCGACCGTCTGGTCATCCAAAACGTAGATATGAGCATCGTTGTCCGCGATGTGGCCGAGCGGGTGAACACCATCAAGAAAATGGCCGAGGACATGGGCGGTTACGTGGTCACCGCGAGCCTGTACCAGAGCATCGTCAACGGGGTAAAAGTGCCCGAAGCTCAGGTGGTGATTCGCGTCCCGGCTAGTCGGCTGAACGAGGCCCTGGAAAAAATCACGACCGATGTGGTGGATGTACCCAGCCAAAACCAAAACAGTCAAGATGTCACGGCTGAGTATGTGGACTTGCAATCCCGGCTGAAGAACCTGGAGGCGGCAGAAGCGCAATTGCTCAAGATCATGGAAAAAGCCGAGAAAACCGAAGACGTGCTGTCAGTCTTCAATCAGCTAACCAGCATTCGCGAACAGATTGAAGTGATCAAAGGACAGATCAAATACTACGAAGAGTCGGCAGCGCTTTCGGCAATCAGCGTGCACATTGTGGCCGAGGTCTCGGTGCAACCGATTGAGGTCGGCGGTTGGAAGATCAGCGGTTGGGCCAAAGAAGCCATTCAAGACCTGATCTTCTACCTGCAAAGTTTTGTCAAATTCCTGATCCGCTTTGTGCTCTTCACCGTGCCGGTGCTGGTGACCATCATCCTGCCGCTGTACCTGGTCTTCCTGGGCGGCCGCGCCCTTGTCCGACGTTGGATCAAGCCGAAAGTCCAGCGAAGCGAAGCGCCTGAGAAAAAAGAATAGTCCTTCTTTGCAATAGCCAACTCCGCATCGAAGGACACGAATACAGCAAATTTTCTTCGGGAAATTCGTGAAAATTCGATGCAAAAAAGAACGGAGCCTTATTGCAAAAGTCTAATGACAGGATTCGGCAGCGGGAATCTAAAGAGACCTCCGAAGCCAGCAAGACTTCGGAGGTCTGATATTCTTTTTGGACAGCCCCCCTGGGCGCAAGGTATAATTTCTCATCATGGAAAAACTCGTCCACGAGGCACAGGCCCTCTTCAACATCCATCTGACCGGGCGACAGGTCATGGCATTGCTCACCTATGAGCGCGAGTTGCTGGAATGGAATCAGAAATTCAACCTGACGGCTATCCGTGATACGGAGGCGATTCGCACCAAGCATTTTCTCGATTCGTTTTCGTGCGTGCTGGCGTGGAAAGCCAACCCGCCGGCTCGGCTGATTGACGTGGGCACCGGGGCGGGATTCCCAGGGTTGCCGCTTAAGATTTTGTACCCCAACATGCACGTGACCCTGGTCGAATCGGTGGGGAAAAAGGCCATGTTCTGCCAGCATGTGGTGCGCGTGCTGGGGTTGGAGAACGTGGAGGTCATTCAGGCGCGCGCCGAGGATCTCGGTCAACGCCCGGAGTATCGCGAGAGGTACGATTGGGCCGTGGCGCGGGCGGTAGCGCAATTGAACGTGTTGGGGGAATATCTTTTGCCGCTGGTGAAAGTAGGCGGCATGATGTTGGCGCAAAAAGGCGAAAGCGGGCCGGCCGAAGCGCAGTCGGCGGAAAAGGCGCTGAAGATTTTGGGCGGTAAGATCAAGCAGCTGATCCCGGTCAACCTGCCGGGGGTAGCCGACGATCGTTATCTGATCATCATCGAAAAGGTGGCGGCTACGCCCAACAAATATCCGCGCAAGGCAGGCGTGCCGACCAAAATGCCGCTTTAGGGCAGCGCGCTCCTCTCAGCAAGAGGCCTCATCCACAATTGTAATTTTGTCTTCTTTGTTGGGGATAATGCACAGGAATTCAAACGGCTCGTTCCCTACATTCTGATAGGAATGCACCGCGCCCTCGGGGATGAAGACCACGTCGCCCGCCTTGACCCGATAGGTCTCCTGTTCGATGGTGATGATCGCTTCGCCGCGCAGCACATACTGTTCGTGCTCCACCGTGTTGGTATGGCGTGGCATTCCCCCGCCGGGTTGCATCACAAAGCGGCGCATGGCAAAGTGTGGTCCTTCCTGGGATGAAATCAGCACCTGAATGGTGGTATCTTTGCCAGAGAGCACAGGCCTGGCTTCGACATCGTTAACGTGTTTGACGGGCATTCAGTCCTCCTTGCGAGTTTTCACAGTTCCAGCCACCACTTCCCAAACTTCGGCCGAGGCGGCGAATTCGGGGGGAAACAGGCTCAAATCCGTGGTGGTGAAAAACACCTGTTCGGTCTGATGGATATATTTTAGCAAATCGGCGCGGCGCTGGTGATCCAGTTCGGCCATCACTTCATCGAGCAAAATGACCGGCCACTCGCCTGAACGGTCTTTGATCCACTGCACTTCGGCCAGTTTGAGCGAAAGCAGAGCCGTGCGAATCTGGCCACGCGAGCCATAATCGCCCAAATCTACATCATTCGCCAGGAAACGCACCTCATCGCGATGCGGGCCAATGGTAGTCACGCCACGAGCGATCTCTTCGGCACGCAATTGCGCCAAGCGTTGACGAAAGCCAGCTTCAATTTCCTCCAGCGTCAGGCCAGAGCGATCTACCACCGTATCGAGTTTCAAGTCTAGCTGACCGTTCGGTTTAGGGAGCGGATCGTAAGCCGGCTGGTAAGACAGACGCAAGACTTCCCCACCCCGCGTCAATTCATCGTGGATGCGTATCGCCAGACGCTCGATCTCCCGAAGGGCCTGGATGCGCCACAGGATGATCTGCGCTCCCGAACGGGCCAGCGCATCATCCCAGACGGCAAGCGAATCGCCGTTGCCCCCGCGCTCGTTCAACGCTTTGAGCAGCGCATTGCGTTGGGCCAGAGCCTGAGCATATTCGCTCAACAGGTGCGCATAAGCCGGGATAGTTTGTGCCAGCATCAGGTTCAGGAAGCGCCGCCGCTCATCTGGCCCCCCCTCGATGATTTGTGACATCTGCGGGACAAAAATCACCGCCTTGAAGTGGCCGATCGCCTCCCCTACCGGGCGCTTCACCCCATCCAGCAAAATCTCCTTGCGCAGGCGTTGACCATTCACCCCGGTCGGCTCCAGGATCAGCCGCGCCTCCAGGCGATGATTGAATTTCCCGCGCACAAACTCGCCCACCAGGCGAGCCACTGCCAGCGGTTCGCGCGCCGCCAGAAAATTGACGATTTGCCGGTCATTATGCGTTTGAAACGAGGTGAAGGTCGCCAAAAAATAAATGGCTTCCAGCAGGCTGGTTTTTCCCTGAGCATTGTTCCCTACCAGCACAACAACCCGCCGGGGCAGGCTTACATCCAGGCGGGCAAAATTACGGAAATTGGTCAAAGAAAGATGCTTGAGGTACATGCAAGCAGGCGAATCAGCCCTCCGCTTCTACCATCTCATCCTCGCTCGGCTTCCAGACTCGCGTGGCGCGATCGGGGAAGAGTACACCG
The DNA here is from genome assembly GCA_034433385.1 of Anaerolineales bacterium. Taxonomy (GTDB): domain Bacteria; phylum Chloroflexota; class Anaerolineae; order Anaerolineales; family Villigracilaceae; genus DAOUAN01. The sequence goes on from DAOUAN010000145.1 coordinate 44,360, forward strand.
TTCAAATGGTCAATTTCATGCTGGAAAATGCGCGCCAGCCAGCCTTCTGCTTTAAGTTTCAGCGGTTGACCATGGCGGTTGAGGCCTTTAATTTGAATTGTCGAAAAGCGTTCCACTTCGCCGACCAGGCCGGGGATGGAAAGACACCCCTCCACGCCAAATTCAGTCTCCTGCGAAACCTTCACAATTTCAGGGTTCACCACCACATACAGGCGCGGTTTGGCATTGGTTTGTTTTGTTTCCGCGGTTTCCTCGTCTTCTTCAGCATATTCCACCACGATCACCCGCTCCGAAATACCCACCTGCGGAGCAGCCAACCCCACACCAGGGGCATCGCGCATGGTATCTACCATGTCATCAATCAACGTTTGCAGCGTCTTATCAAATTGCGTCACCGGGCGGGCTTTGCGCCGCAACACCGGGTCTGGCAACGTTACAATCGGTCGAACAGCCATCTTACCTTTACCTTCCTGAAATAAAAAGTCCTCTGATTTTACTCGCTTTTTGGCCCCGATTCTTGCTGACGGCGAAACTCCTCCGCATTTTCATGGTAAGCCACCAGCCAATCTGCCATGCGCTCTTGCTCTCGTTTGATTTCAGCCTCTTCCTTTTTTCGGCGGGCAGCCAGGCGACGGCGGTCAATATCGGCCTGCACGCTGGCCGGATCACTGACATCTTCAAAGGCAAAGTTCGTGCCGCCAACGGCGATATAAACCGTGCCAAAATTAAACAAATATCCCGCCAGGCCCCGTCGCTCGTAGCGCGTGCTCAGGATATTGTCCAGCGGTGCGACCCGTCGCTCCTCGGTGCCGAAAGGCTTCCTATCAATATCCAGAATCTGATCCTGGGTGACTTGAAAGATGTCATTGCGCCAATCCACATACTGATAAATCCACCAGATGATGAAGGGAATCATCAAAACCGGCAAAGAGAAAAAGATGGTATCCGCACGCAGGCCGCCATCGGCTGCGCGAGTAAAGAAGCCCTCCGTTGGCGAAAAAATCAGATAAACCGCGCGGCTGATCATCCAGGCCACAATGAGCAAAAGAAAGGCTGAAGGCTTCCACGTCTGCTTGAAGAGCACATACCAGTGTTTACGATACGTGATCGTTCCGCTATCTTCAAAGCGAATCTGAAACAAATTGCCCCCCACCAGTCCCGCCAGAGAGATGATCATCTTACGGCGAGTGGGCCTGACCGCTTCGGGTGATTTTGGCGTCTCCTGAGTCACCGGCTTGACAGGAAGGCCCAGTTTCTGCCGCAAAACGTTTTTCATGGACTCTTTTTCCATGTGCGAGAGCACGGCCTTCGTCCGCTGCCAGTGCTCCTCGATCAGATGGCGTGCTTCATTAGGGTGTGCCACATGGGTAAAATTAATCTGCCCCACAAAAGTGCGCATCACCACCGTTCCATAATCCAGCAAACGGCTGGCAAAACTTGTTTCCACGCCGACAGAAAGCAGGGTGGAAAGCGGAGCCTCCTGACGGCTATCATAAATGCCAATCACCTTCTCCAGCCAGACAACCCGCCGGTTGGTGACAATATAATAATCATTGCCCCAATCCACCACATTCCAGAACGCCCATCCCAGCAAAAGGAGAAAAAGCACAACCCAAACAGCCATGGCCCAGATGGAATTGGTGAGAATCCCCCACGCCAGCAAAAACAGCGATAAAAGAAAAGTCACCAGCGGGAGCGAAAGCGCCTCCACCAGCAACACCCAATGCTTGCGCGCCAGAAAATACACCACCTCCCCCTCTTGCAACCACTTAAAGCGCGTGGCGCGTGCCAGCCGATGGCTGCTAGCCACCACCTCCAGAGTGGACTTAAATCTCGGCACACGCTTTGTCAGGTCTTTGAAGGCCCCCGGCGGGATGACTAGAGTCAACGTTTCGGTCTCAGCGACAATGGAGGCCGTGCGCGGCCGCCCACTCAGCACCTCCTCCTCGCCAAAATAATCTCCTTTGACCAGTTTGGCCAGCTGTTCCGTCTCGCCCTTTTTATTGGTGCGCTCCACGCGCACTTCGCCGGCGTAAATAAAAAACAATTCGCCCCCTCGCGAGCCTTGAGGAAAGATCGTTTCGCCAGGCGCATACCTTCTTTCCTCCAGCATCTCCGCAATCAGCGACAAATGCTCTTCCTTCACATCCCGAAAGATGTGAATCCCCTTCAAAAAAGCAATCCGCTGAGGTGTCTCAATCACAATCGTATTCTAGCACGAATTAACCTAACTTTTGTGCAATTGGCGGACAAAGCATGAACAACGACCTCAGGGATGAGATTTTGCACTTGCCATCTTCACGGCCTGCCCCCACCCCTGCCCCTCTCCCGTCCGTGAACCCATGCAGCGCAACGTTCCTCGCTCGGACGGGGGCGGGGGGATGGGGTGTTGGAAGCACCAGAGGGGACAAGAGCACCTCTGTATCCCTCCCACGAAAGCGGATGGAGGCAACCTGTAACCCAACCGCTGAAAATTTTCACTTTCGAAGCGTCTTTCATGAAATCGCTCTTGATGGCACAAAGCTTAGGTTAAATTTCCCGCACGAGGGCGCAACCAAAGGCTGGAGTCTCCGCCAGCTGCGGCAACTGGCCAGCCAACAACGCTTCTACAACCTGGCGCAAATAAAACTGGGTGGGTTGGCGCTGGCGGAAGGCCACATTGTCTACCGCGCCGCGATAGCGCAAGATTCCTTGTCGGTCGCTGACGAACACATGCGGCGTTGTCTGCGCCCCAAACAGATCCGCCACCCGGCACTCCGCATCGAGCAGGACCCGGGGCAGGTGCCGCGTTTCGGCGACTTTTCTCACCAGTTCAGCGGATTCATTGCGATTGGCTGCCACCGTCAGCCAGATGACCTCCTCCCCCCAACGCACGCAATCCTCCAGCAACAGGCGGTCGGTCCGTTCCGAATGCGGGCATTCCGCCGACCAGAAGTTGACAATCACAATCCGGCCGCGGACGGCGCTCAAGCGATACATCCCACCAGCAAGGTCGGGCAAGGCAAAATCAGGGACAGGTTGGTTCAGCTCGATCATAGAAACAATTATACGCGCCGCTGACGCCCCCACGAAGTTGGCTACGCAATGGTAAAATGACCGCCTATGAAAAAATGGCAATTCTGGCTTGGGGTGTTCATCAGCATCCTTTTCATCTGGTTGGCGCTGCGCGGCCTGCGCCTGAACGAATTCTGGCAGGCAGTGAAAGGCGCCAATTACTTCTGGCTGTTGCCGGGGGTAGCGATTTATTTCGTAGCCGTGTGGGTACGCGCCTGGCGTTGGCATTACCTGCTTGGACCAGTGAAGAAAATCTCTACCCGCAAGATGTTCCCCATCACCACCATCGGCTACATGGGAAATAACGTGTACCCGGCCCGCGCCGGCGAGGTGCTCCGCGCTGTGCTGCTCAAACGCAAAGAGGGCGTCTCTGTCTCGGCCTCCCTGGCTACCATCATCGTCGAGCGCATCTTCGATGGGGTAGTCATGCTGGCCTTTGTGTTTGTCAACCTGCCCGAGCTAGCCAAACTCACCGGCGGCTCTGGTTTTGTAGGCAATATTCAACAAGTGGCCATCGTCGGCAGCGGAGCGTTTTTCGGGGCACTGGCCCTCTTTTTGCTGGCCGCCATGTTCCCCCAGGTGACCGCCCGCATCGGCTCCTGGTTCATTGAACGCCTGTTGCCCCAGCGCTATCATGAAAGGGTCGGCGGGCTGATGATCCGCTTTCTAGACGGACTGGCCTCGTTGCGTTCACCGTTCCATGCCTTGATGGTCTTTTTCACCTCGGTCATCATCTGGCTGTTGGAGACGGGCAAATACTGGTTGGTGATGCACGCCTTTCCGTTTCAGGTCAGTTTCTTTGCGCTGATGTTGATGAACGGCATCGTCAACCTGGCTACAACTATCCCTTCGGCGCCTGGGTACATCGGCACATTCGACGCCCCCGGCATCGCCGTGCTGGTTGCCTATGGCGTGGATCATTCCGTCGCGGCGGGCTATACCCTGGTGTTGCATGTGGCCTTATGGTTGCCAATCACTTTGTTGGGAGCCTATTACCTTGCTCGCGAAGGAATTCATTGGAGCGAAACGCTGCGGGAGGAAACAACATGAAAATTGCCATTCTGGGTGCCGGGTTTGGCGGCATGGCGGCTGCCTACGATTTGCGCAAGGCCGGCCATGAGGTCACCATTTTCGAGGCGGCCGAACACGTGGGCGGGCTGGCTGCCGGCTTCAAAGAGCCTCATTGGGAATGGTCGGTTGAAAAGTTTTATCACCATTGGTTTCAAACCGATCGCCACATGCTGGGGCTGATCCGTGAATTGGGTTGGGAGGATAAAGTACTCTTCCCCCGCCCTTATACCGTTTTGCTGCACGATGGCAAATGGTATCCCTTTGATTCGATCTTGCAAGCGCTGCTCTTCCCAGGATTGGGGTTCGGACTGAACAAAATTCGCTTTGGTCTGGTGGGGCTATACCTGCGCCTGACCAATCAATGGCAAAAATTGGAAAAATACACTGCCGATGAGTGGATGCAAAAATGGGCCGGCCGCACCGTCTATGAGCAAATGTGGAAACCTCTGCTGATCGGCAAGTTCGGTCCGTACTACAAAGAAGTGAACATGGCCTGGATGTGGGCACGCCTCAAAGCGCGCACGACTCGCCTCGGGACCTTTGAGGGAGGCTTCCAGCATTTTGCCGATCTCTTCGCGGAACGGTTGCGCCAGATGGGCGTGGAGATTCGGCTTGGGACGAGGATCGAACAAATTAAACGGGAATCCGGCCAATGGTCAGCGCGCAGCGAGGCGGGCGAAGCGTTCTTTGATCAGGTACTGGTGACCACCTCCCCACAGTTGTTGGCGCAAATTTGCCCGCAGTTACCTGAATCCTATTTGCAGGGCCTGCTGGCATTGAAATCGATGGGGGCCGTGGTGATGGTGCTGGCGCTGAAACACCGTCTCTCGGCGCAGGGGTATTACTGGTTCAATTTACCCAAGGAAGCCGGTTATCCCTTCCTGGCGCTGGTGGAGCACACCAATTTTGTGCCACCCGAAAAATTTGGCGGTGATCACATTGTCTACGCGGGTGATTACCTTGAAAGCGGGCATGAGTATTTCTCCCTGAGTGAGGAAGCATTGCTGGAGCGCTTTTTGCCGGCCTTTCGAAAATTCAACCCGGCGTTTGAACGGGATTGGATCAAAAAGTTCTGGGTGTTCAAGACGCATTACGCCCAACCGGTGCCGCTGGTCCATCATTCGCGAAATATTCCGCCCATTGAAACCCCACTGGAGGGGTTGTATTTCGCTTCGATGAGCCAGGTGTACCCCTGGGATCGGGGGACGAATTTTGCCGTGGAAATTGGCCGGCGGGCGGCGCGCTTGATGCTTGCAAAAATGGAACAGATTGCCCCAAAATAAACCAGCGCTGATGAAGTAGTGTACAATTATTTTCATCAACATCTCTCCCCCGTCGAAATGCGGCGGGGTATTCCAACCCAAAAGGAGCGTTTCCTATGTTTCACACCATCATCATCGTCGGCAATCTCGGCCGCGACCCAGAAATGCGTTATACCCCCAGCGGGCAGGCGGTCACCAGTTTATCGGTAGCCACTAACCGACAATACACCGGCTCGAACGGTGAGCAGGTCAAAGAGACGATCTGGTTCCGCGTTTCGGTATGGGGCAAAATGGCCGAGACGTGCAATCAGTATCTGCGCAAGGGGTCGAAAGTCTTAATCGAAGGACGTTTGACGCCAGATAAAAATACCGGCGGGCCGCGCATCTGGCAACGGCAGGATGGAACCAGTGGCGCGTCTTATGAAGTGATGGCCAATACCGTGCGCTTTCTCTCCTCGCGTGGTGAAGGCGAGGCTCCCCTGCCCGGCGGCATGGACATGGTGGAAACCGTGCCCGAAGAGGATATTCCCTTCTAGGGGCGTAAAAGCCTATCCTATAACACAACAGGCTAGAAGGCCTGTCTCACAAAGGCGGGGAAGCCTGTTCATACAGAGATTTGCTTTCGGCAGAGATAGGAGAAAAGATCTATGGCTCTCCCACCCAAACTACCTGCTCCGAATCTGGAAGTCCCTGAGGGGATGGAAACCGTCTATTCCAACCTGGCACGCATCTCCCACTCCCCGGCAGATATTGTGATTGATTTTGCGCATCTGCTGCCCGGCGACACACAGGCGACCGTCCGCACCCGAGTGGTGATGACGCCGCTCAGCGCCAAATTGTTGTTGCGGGCTTTAAGCGATAACCTGGGGCGCTACGAGGCCGCTTTTGGAGAGATCAAGATTCCGGGCGATTCGTCACTGGCAGAAAATCTATTCCGCCCTCTTCACCCGCCAGAACCACCTGCGGGCGAGGATTAATGGCCCAACGCTGATCTTATGCACAAGCTCCACGAGATTTCCGAAAACATCCGCCAGAATTTTGAGGCGCGCATGGCCGCCCGTGACCGGGCCCTGGCCCAGGCACGACAGTTGACCCGAGCCTGCGCCCTGGCGATTCGCGCCGTTCATCGAGACGAATACGAAACGATGAACGAACACCTGAACACGGCACGGCAACTGGCGATTTCTCTACACGAAGAACTGGCCTCTTATCCCGACCTGTTCTATGCCGGCTATACGCAAGATGCCCTCAAAGAATTCGTCGAAGCCAGCGTGACTTGCGCCCTGATCCAAAATCAAGCTTTGCCTGCCCCTGACGATTTGGGCGTGGCCGATTTCACTTACCTGAACGGGCTGGCCGAATCGGTGGGAGAATTACGCCGCCGCGTGTTAGACATTTTGCGTCATGGCTATTCACCCGAAGCCGAGCGTTTACTCACTCACATGGATGACATTTACTCCGTGCTGGTCACCATGGATTACCCCGATGCCATCACCAACGGATTGCGCCGCCAGACCGACCTGGCGCGCAGCATCATCGAGAAGACCCGCGGCGACATCACCTTCAGTCTGCGCGGCGAACATTTGGAGCAGGCGATTCGGCGGCTGAGCAGCCAGTTAAACGGGACCCCGCCAACCGTCGAGGAAGGAGGCGCTGTTTCGCTTCGCCCGGATACGGAGGAGGAATGAAATGGCACGTCCAGGGCGTCGCTATCCCCTGGTTCTCTACACCTACATGCTGAACCGCTGGTGGCCCGCTACCCTGTTTTTAAGCGCCGCGCTCTTTGCTCTGGCCTGGGCCGGGGCGCGCTATCTGCCTGAAGCGGACGAGGCCTGGCGCTGGCAGGCGCTGGCCGCGGTGGGCGCTTTCGCATTGTTGATTACGGCCTTTTTGTTCTTGATCCGCAAAGCCGCTTATGTGCAACTCTTCAGCGATCACTTTCGGCTGGTAACCCCTTTTTTGCGACTCAATATCTCTTACAAGCGCATTCAGAAGACGAGTAGCGCCACGTTGAATGCCCTTTTCCCGCCCAAAAGCCTTTCAGGCTGGCAGCAGGAGATCCTCGCCCCCTTGGGAGCCAAAACGGCTGTCGTTATTCACCTGAACGGCTATCCGCTTTCGCGCTCTTTTCTGAGATTTTTCCTTTCGCCCTTTTTCTTTGCCGATAAAACCCCCCATTTCGTTCTGGTGGTGGATGACTGGATGCGCTTCAGCATGGATCTGGAAAGCCTGCGCACCGGCAAGAGTCAACCGGCCCCCAAAAAGCGGATCGATTCCTCGATTTTAGCCAGGCTGCCCCACAAATGAACATTTACTTCGCTTGTTCGATCACCGGTGGACGGGAATTTGAACCCGTTTATCAGGCATTGGTCGCTGCTCTAAGTGCGGACGGCCACGAAATTCCTACTGCCCATCTGGCAGGGAACAATGTGTTGGCCCTGGAGGCCATTGTGGACCCGGCCGAGGTGTATGCCCGCGACGTGGCCTGGATCCGCGCCTGTCAGGCGCTCATCGCCGAAGTAAGCGTTCCCTCACACGGGGTAGGCTACGAAATTGCTTTTGCGCTGAACAATGACAAACCGGTTCTCTGCCTGTACCAACAGGGACGCAAGGTCTCGAAGATGATCACCGGCAATCCGCATCGCCGGTTGAGAGTGGCGGCTTATCGCGATGACAAGGAGGCCATTGCTCTGGCAAGGCAATTTCTGGCGCAGCTCACTTTGTGAATATTGTCACTAATATTCGGTGACATTTGACGATGGGGGATTTTGAGAGATTCGGATATCATAAGGACGGAGACGAAAAAAAGACACCTCCAAGATGCTCCTCACTGTCTCCTCCTTTGGCGAAAGTCTCCGCCGGGTCCTCCCCCGGCGGAGACACTTTAAGGCCTACCCTCCCTGTTTGCTGCTCGCACAGAAACTCAAGTTTTGCGCTACTGCCTATCCAGTGCGCCGTCGCCGAGCGGATGTTCACTCTCTGCCATGGGAAGAACGACAAAGAAAGTGGCTCCCTGGCCCAATTTAGATTCCACCCAAACTCGCCCCTGGTGACTTTCCACAATGGTTTTAACAATAGCCAGCCCCAGGCCAGTGCCACTGACACCTTCAGGGGCATTGCTGGCCCGATAGAACTTCTCAAAAATGCGGTGCTGTTCCGCCGGCGGAATCCCCGGGCCAGTATCTGAGACTTCCAGGATGATCTGATTCTCCTGCTCCATTACGCCGACGCGGATTCGACCGCCCTCTGGAGTGTATTTGATAGCATTCCCCACCAGGTTATCCAACATCTGGCGAATGCGAATGGGGTTGGCGCGCAGCGGGTGCAGGGCTGTGGGTATATCCACAGTGACTTTCAGGTTTTTCTTTTTGATTTCGCCTTCGAAGGTGTCCAGGGTATATTTGAGCACACCGTCCAGGCTCACCAGCTCACGACGGGTATCAAAGCCAGCCTCCAGGCGCCCTAAATCCAACAGATCATTCACCAGTGTGGTGATATGCTGCACGCTATGCTGAATGCGCCCCAGGAATTCGCGCTGCTGTTCGGTAAGCGGGCCGGTGCGGTCAATCAGTTCGGTGTAGCCCAGAAGCGCTGTCAAAGGCGAACGCAAATCGTGCGAAATCGTGTGCACGAAGTCGTTCTTCATGCGATCTAATTCTTTCAGGTAGGTGATATCTTGCAAAGTAATGGCCGAGCCAACGTGTGGAATAGGGGTATATTGAGCGTTAAAAACGCGGCCATCATCAAAGTTAATTTCATGATATTTGAGGGGGTTGTCATCCGACCGTTCCAGCAAGGCTTTGATGTCATCATGCGGAATGACTTCAAGCAAGGGCCGACCGCTGACATTCTCTTTGCCCAACTGGAACGCCTGGCGCACTGAATTGTTGAGGAATAAAATGCGCACCTGTTCATCCAGAACGATGACACCATCCTGAATATTGGCAAAAATCGCCTCCAGCTTGGCACGCTCGGCCTCGGAGATTTTGGCCCGTTCTTCGAGCGAGGCGGTCGTTCGCTTGACCTCGCGGCGGAGCCAATCTCCCAGGCGGTTGGCGCGCTCCAGGCTGCGTCTCACCGCCCTGACGATGTCATCGGTGCGCAGCGGAGGGACAAGACAATCGCTCAACCCAACCTGCAGAGCGGCTTTGAGTAATGCCGGCGTCTCGCGTTCGGCGAACAAAATAATCGGTAACGTGGGGAAACGCTCTCGCATCTCCTCGCTGAGATGCATGCCATTTTCACCGGCAAAGCGTTCGCCGATCAACACCAGCGATGGCGAAGTCTCTTGCAAAGCCTTGTTCAGGCCGGCGAGGTCATGCACTATGGCTGTCAGAAAGCCCGTCGCCCGCAAGGCGCGATCCATCAGATGCAGCGTCGGGGATTCGTCCAGCAGGATCAAAATCAAATCGGCCTTCGCCATGATCACTCTCCGCCGCGGCGGGTGATTGTTTTCTCAGAAAGGCGCGTCAATCGTTGCAGCGCCGCAAAGACAGTTTGCAATGCCTGTTGCTGCTCAGGATTCAAAGAGCCAGAGGCACCGTTAAGCACATGAGTAAGCGGATAGATGGCCGCCTGTGTTTCAGCCAGAATTCCCTCGCGGGTCTTTTCAAGGGTATCGCGTAAGCGCTTCTCGCTGGTTCGGGCCGCCTCAACAGCCTGCTCCAGGGCACGAAAGAGACGAGCATTGACCAACGAAATGGAGGCATAATCTGCCACGGCTTCGAGCAGGTTTTGCGTGGCCATCTCAATTTCTCGATCCGCCTTGCGAACGACGATCAACAGGCCAATCACCTCATTTTGCACTTTGAGGGGCACCACGGCAGCCGATTTTCCCAACGCCGCCACTTTGAATTTTTCCAGCGGAGCGCCGTGAATGGTCAACGTTTCGCCCGAAAGCGCAACCAGCGAGCTGATGCCATCATCCACCGGCTGATTCATCTTTTTAGCCCAGCCCTCAGGCAAATTGCGCTGCGCCGTCATCAAGAAGGCGCCGCTTTTCTCGTCGCGAAGCAACAACCAGCCCAAATCGGCCTCTGCCACTTGCAAAGCAGCATCTACAATCTGCTCAAACAGCCGGCGCTGATCGGTCACCGAAACGACCGCTTTGCCCAGCGAGAGTAACGTTGTCAATTCGCGCACCTTTCGTTGCAATTCGGCATTGGCTTCTTTGAGTTGCCGATCCAACTGTTGGCGGATGCGCCCATTGCGCGTCTGGCGCAACACCCGCTCGACCACGGCTACCACCTCGGCATCGCGCGCTGGCCAGAGCAAATAGTCACTGGCGCCCAAACGAAACGCCTGGATCACAGCATTTTCCTGCCCACGCCCGGCTAAAACGACCAGCGGCGTTTCCACCCCCTGAGCGCGCAGTGCTGCCAGCAGATCTTTACCGCTCAATCCACTTAAATTCAAGTTGGCAATGATTAAATCTGGTGAAAATTGCAACGCCTGGAGAATCGCCGAAGCCGCGTCCTCCACAACAGTCACCTGGTAACCCAGCGGTTTAAGCGCCTGGCGCGCAATCAAATCACTGATATCTGGATCGTTTTCTACGAGTAGGATACGTTCCCGGGAAGAAGCCATGATTTTCCACCAAAGTGACCCAAAAACATTTCATTCCATCAAAAATAAATTGTAACACTGTTGAGATAAACCGTGTCACAATTACGTGTATTCGGGTACAATTTTATTCATCATCTCTGCGAGGCACTATGGAAAATTATCTTTGGTGGCGTGACGGCATTATTTATCAAATCTACCCTCGCTCCTTTGCCGATAGCAATGCCGATGGCCTGGGCGATCTCCCTGGCATCACCCAACACCTGGATTACCTGGCCGATTTAGGCATAGATGCGATTTGGCTCTCCCCCTTTTACCCCACCCCCGATAAAGATTTTGGCTACGATGTGAGCAATCACACCGATGTGGATCCACGCTTTGGCACGCTGGCCGATTTCGATCACCTGCTCGCCGAAGCCCATCGCCGCAATATCCGCATCATTCTAGACCTGGTGCTGAATCACACCTCCGATCAGCATCCCTGGTTTTTGGAATCGCGCACCAGCCGCGACAACCCCAAAGCCGATTGGTACCTCTGGCAAGACCACATCCCGAACAACTGGCAGGCAGTCTTCGGCGGGCGCGCCTGGCAATTTGTCCCTGAACGTGGCCAGTATTACTACCACATGTTCTTGCCCGAACAACCCGATGTCAACTGGCGCAATCCCCAGGTTCGCCAGGCGCAGCTGGATGTTGTCCGCTTCTGGCTGGAACGCGGCGTGGACGGCTTCCGCCTGGATGTGTTCAACGTTTACTTCAAAGATGAACAATGGCGCAGTAACCCCTCTACCTTTGGCCTGCGCGCCTTCGACCGCCAGCAACACCTCTACGATTGTGACCAGCCCGAAATGCTTCCCCTCTTGCAAGAGTTGCGCAGCCTTCTAGATTCCTACCCGGAGCGCTACGCGGTGGGCGAGACTTTCCTCTCCACTGCCGAAAAAATCGCCCGCTATTGTGGCCAGGATCGGCTGCACGCTGCCTTCCATTTCGATTTTCTCCGCTCGCCCTTCCGACCGGCTCGCCTGCTCAAGGCCATTCAAGAATGGGAAGAACTATATCTCAAACATAGCATCTGGCCTAATTACGTCCTAAGCAATCACGATGTGCCCCGCACCGCTACACGCCATGCTCGAGGCGAAGGTGATGAACGTGCCAAAGTGATGATGGCTCTCCTGCTCACCCTGCGCGGCACCCCATTTCTCTATTACGGCGAAGAACTGGGCATGCGCGACATTCCCTTGAAACGCTCCCAGGTCATGGATCCACCCGGCAAAAAATACTGGCCGTTCTACAAAGGACGAGATGCCTGCCGCGCCCCGATGCAATGGGATGATAGCCCCGCAGCCGGCTTTTCAACCGCCCGCCCCTGGCTCCCCCCTCACCCTGACTATCGCCAGCGCAACGTCGCCGCCCAGATCAACGATCCGCACTCCATGCTCCAGTTCACCCGCGCCCTCATCCGCCTGCGCCGCGAATACGAAGCCCTGCGCCGCGGCGAATTTGTAGCCCTGACCCTTCAGCCGCAAGATAGCCTGGCCTATCTGCGCCGTATGCCCGGCCAGAGCATCCTGGTGGCCCTCAACTTCAGCAATCACCCTGCCCGCATCCCCCTGCCGCAAACCGTCTTACGTCGCCCGTGGACCCTGCTCCTTTCCACCCACCGCCAAAGCGCCCCCGACGTCGCCAGTGAGGGCCTGCTTCTGTCCCCCTACGAGGTCTGCTTGTTGAAAATGCCCTGAGACGACAACTTGCTTTTCAGGCGGGGGACTGTATACTACTTTTAGAATGCTTGCTTTTCCCTATATCCCCGGCACCCGCCCAGCCAACCCTGGCCCGCTGGCATCTTACCTGCCGCCCCTGGAGGAGGGCACGATCACTACCTGGCTGCTGGAACACATCCCGCCCGGCGCCTGGTTGCTGGATCCTTTCGGCATTTCGCCGCGCCTGGCCGTAGAAGCTGCCCGCGCCGGCTATCGTCTCCTGGTGACCGCCAACAACCCCATCACCCGTTTCTTGCTCGAAGTCGCCGCTGCTGCCCCCGCCGAATTCGAGCTAAAAGCCGCCCTGGCCGAGCTAGCCGCCACACGCAAAGGCGAAGAACGACTGGAAACCCATCTCCAATCCCTATACCTGACCCCCTGCGCCAGTTGCGGCAAAGAGATTCCCGCCCAGGCCTTCTTGTGGCGCAAAGGCGAAGACGCCCCCTACGCCCGCATGTACTCCTGCCCTCATTGTCAGGATTCCGGTGAACGCCCAGCCACCCCCGCCGATGCCGAACGCGCCGCCCAAATTGCCCGCACCATCGGTCTACATCGCGCCCGCGTGCTGGAGCGCGTGGCCCCCCTGGATGACCCCGATCGCGAATACGCCGAAGAAGCCCTGCAAGCCTACCTGCCGCGCCCGCTCTATGCGCTGGCTACCCTCATCAACCGCCTGGATGGTCTGGTCACCACGCCAGAGCGCCGCCGCTGGATCACAGCCCTCATCCTGGCAGCCTGCGAGGCGGGAAGTTCGCTTCACTCCCCCGAACGCCCTCGGCTGAAAAGCCTGAGCATCTCCACGCAATTTCGTGAGCACAACTTGTGGCTGGCCCTGGAGGCAGCGATCAGCCAGTTTAGCGAGACCAGTTCCGGGGTCCCTTGCGAGGCGTGGCCGCGAAAAATCGCCGAAAGCCGCGGCATCTGCCTGTTTGAGGGTCGCCTGAAAACACTGGCTGAGCAGGTCGGCCAAGAAATCCCCATTGCCGCGGTCGTCACCGTCCTCCCCCGCCCCAACCAAGCATTTTGGACGCTTTCGGCGCTTTGGGCTGGCTGGCTGTGGGGACGAGAGGCAGTCGAGCCGTTCAAAGTGGCTTTGCGCCGCCGCCGCTACGATTGGGGCTGGAACGCTACCGCCCTGGCCGCGGCCTTTCAGCACCTGGCAGGCCTGCTGCCGGAAAATACTCCCATCTTTGCCTTGCTAAGCGAGGCCGAACCGCCTTTTTTGACCTCGGCACTGATGGCAGCCAGCACAGCCGGTTTTGAGCTGGACGGCGTGGCGATGCGCACCGCCCACGACCCGCTTCAGATTCTCTGGCGACGCGGCAGGCTTCCCCCCAGCGCGGCGTTCAAACCGGACCCGGAGGCGGTACGCCGTGCCCTGGGCCGCTACCTGGCCGAACGCGGCGAACCCGCCACCTACCTGCACTTGCACGCCGCCGCCCTGAGCGCGCTGAGTGAGGCGCACGCTCTGAAAGAACCCACTGCCGAAATGGATGAGGCCCTGCGACAAATCCAGGCCCTGATGCAAAGCCTGTTACCTGCCCATTTTATGCATTACAGTCCCAGCGAAGGGATCGAGAGCGGGCTATGGGGGCTGGCAGAGAGCGCCGACCTGGCGGCGCAAGAATCGCTGGCCGACCGCGTCGAGATGGAGATCGTCAAATTTCTGCAAAAACAGCCCGGCAGCATCTACCTGGAAATCGAAGCCGCGCTGTACGCCCGTTTCCCTGGCCTGCAGACTCCATCCAAAGGATTGATCTACCAGGTGCTGAACGCTTACGCCCTCAAAAACGGCAGCACCTACCAATTACGCCCCGAAGACGCACCCGCGACGCGGCGCGCCGAACTGGCCGAAATGCGAGAACGGGTTGAAAAAATCGGCCAACGACTGGGCTACTCAGTTCGCAGGGAAGAGGAGGCCATTTTGTGGGAGGAAGGGGGCGAGGTAAAAGGCGCCTTTTATGTGATGGCCTCGGCATTGCTCTGGCGGGTGGTACGTGCCAGCCGCTACCCGCCAGAGCGGTGTTTCATTGTGCTGCCCGGCGGGCGCGCCGCGCTGGCGGCCTACAAGCAACAACGCGATCCTGCCCTGGCGCGTCGCCTGGAGGGCTGGCGCATCCTCAAATTCCGCCTGGTGCGCGCCCTGGCAGAAATCCCGGTTTTGACGCGCTCCACCTTCGAGGAGCAAATTGCCAGCGACCCGGTAGAGCAGGCCGAGGGACAATTGATGATGTTTTAGGGAGCACTAAAAGTTGTGGGTAAGATGGAAAACAGGGAAACGGCTAGTGTCATTGCGAGGGGCGTCAGCCCCGAAGCAATCCATCCATTCCTTGCCGACCAGGAGATTGCTTACCCCTGCGGGGCACAGGTCGCCGCCTTTGGCGGCTC